>NZ_JBFTPE010000023.1:0-74420 GCF_056398325.1 Paenibacillus sp. 01T443 | reverse complement strand
CCGTTACCCCCTAATTCCTTGGGATATCTCAAGTCCAAGTTAAGATTGCCATCGTTGGAAACAGCTTTGCCTTCTCTTCCACCTTGAACGGTTACAGTAGCCGTGTACAATTTCTTTTCTATTTTTATCATTTTCGGAACTCTCCTTTTAATACTGGATTATTTTATACTCTTTGTGCGCTGATTAACCAACTACGTTCGTTACTACTTCGATATTGCCACGGGTTGCTTTAGCATATGGGCAAACCAGATGGGCTTCCGCAACGATTTCCTCAGCCATGCTGGTTTCTACGCCGCTTATCGTGATGTCCAAAGTAATTGCGAGTAAAAAACCATCGTTCGCATCTTTGCCAAGCGTAACATTAGAAGTAATGGTTATACCTTCCGTTTTAATATTCTTTTGTCTAAGAATCTTACCCATCGCACCTTCAAAGCATGCGGCAAATCCTGCAGCGAACAGTTGCTCTGGATTTGTKCCAGCTCCGTTACCCCCTAATTCCTTGGGATATCTCAAGTCCAAGTTAAGATTGCCATCGTTGGAAACAGCTTTGCCTTCTCTTCCACCTTGAACGTTTACAGTAGCCGTATACAATTTCTTTTCCATTTTTATCATTTCCGGAACTCTCCTTTTAATACTGGATTATTTTATACTTTAGCCATACTAGTTACCGCACCTTTGCCGACCGGATAGGACGAACAAATACTTGAACGATCGTTCAAAAATAAATATAAAAAATATCAACCACTTATGACGGCACTGGCACTCCCAGCGGAGCTGCCCAGTCAACGACGATTTCTGAAAGTAGTGCCGGAATTAGTGTATACGAAATCAAGTTTGCCAAAAGTTTCTACTGCTGCGGCCGTTGCATTACCAAACCTGCCGGATCAGCTGCGTTCGCCTGAATCGCAAGGACATTGGAGCCAAGCTCCTCTGCCACCGAGCTTAACATGGTCTTTAACATGGTCTGATTCCGGCCTGTTAATTATGCGGATGCCAAGCCAAAAACACTGTCGCCTCCTGTAATGAAAGCCACTTCCCATCAATTTCCCCTTTGTTGTCCCACTCGTTTTATTCAAATACCGACATATTCATTTCAATAATTTGTCGAAATTTTTCCCTGTCAGTTATAGTCTTAACCATAACGCGAAGTCCTATTAATGCATTATTAAAATAAAGAGACAGCAATTCCGCGTTGAGCGCCTTGGAAATTTCTCCCGATTGTTGGCCTTCCTCAATTATGTCGCGGATTAACTGTTCTATAGTAGCCCAGCCCATTTGAACCAAATCTCTGGATACAGAATCCTGTTTTGCCAACTCAACCGCGGTATTCACCATGAAGCAGCCATCAGGTATCTCTTCTTTCTGTTGGACAGCCATTTCAAGCAACATTCGGATTGCTTTCTTGGCAGAACGGGTATCAGCCATATGACGTTTAACCGGACGTCTAACCGCTTGCTCAAACATTTCAATATAGCGTTTCAATGCTGTGACATACAAGGATTGCTTATCTCCAAAAGTATCATACAGGCTCCCTTTATGAATCCCCATGTGGGTAACCAGATCCTGCACGGATGTCTTCTCATAGCCTTGTTCCCAAAATAACAGCATGGCTTTTAGCAGAACGGCATCTTCATCGAATTCCTTTGTCCTGGCCATCTCATTGCTCCCTCCTTCCAAAATCAATTTACTATATAAAGAACGATCAGTCAAGAATTATTTTTGAACGATCGTTCTTTATATGAATGGTACAACCTTTAAAAATGAAAAAATAACAAGCCCCGGTATCGGCATCATCGGGGCTCCGATGTTCACAATTTCAGGTTTACGATGCATATTCCTGACCAGCTTGGAGTTCCCATCGGATAGTATACGATGCACTTTCACCCGGCTGCAGTGTATAGACGGGGCTGTGTACTTCCAGCTCATAGTAAGGATAATCACTGGCATTGTACACCTCAACAACCGTATTGTGTGGATATGTTTGTTCCGGCTTCACCGAATAAGTCTTCATAAGCGTATAGCTTTTCCCGTTTGTCGCCGGAAGCCGTGCCGTAGTCTGTCCAGCATCTGTCATGAAGCCTAACTTGTAGAGCAAATTGGTATTAATCTCCACTCGCCATCCTTTCGCGTCGTGAATGGCAGAAGCATTCTCCCCATTTAACAACATAACGGGTTGATCCGCATAAACGGTCGCGCCTACCGGAATTTCCACGATTCCATCTCGATTTAGCATCGTTACCTGCCATAAGCCCTTTTTAACAGGACCAGGTCCATGATTGATTAGCTTTTGCTCGATATCCATATGCGGTTTGTCTCCGTAACATGTAATAGTCCGAATGATTTGCAACTGTGTTTCTCTGCATACAGGGCTCGTAAGGAGCAGCTTAACCGTATCCTCGCTGCGCTGGATTTCTAGCTCATATTCGCCGTGATCTAAATCGGCATAAGGGCAGTCGCCCCAATCAGCTTGAGGAGCAAGCCATGTTTTTTCGCCGCCGTAGAGCAGCTGTTGACCTTTCATACGCTGCGATCTCATTTCCTCCACGTTATCAACTACGTACTTAGGGCGATGACCTGCAAGGCTTTGGTTCTGGTAGAGCAGGTTAATCCCGTCCGCCCCAAACTCCAAGATGCGTCCACCAATACCCGGCACCATCGCCATATCATAATATTTCGTATGGATGCTAACGGAAGGAAAGCCTAAATGGCTGCTTATCGTAATCTGAATCATTCGAAACCGCCCTTTCTGTAAAAAATAAGGCGACCGATATTACTATCGATCGCCCCTTGTCCCGTGAGAGCTACTCGCCCTCACCACTTGAATAAATGGTAAAAATTAAATCGCGTTCTCCGTTATTTTCCGTAGTCCATGTCTCGCCGCCGTCCAGTGAGATCCGCTCATACCCATCCGAATAAGAATTTGTATCGTTGTAGGCGAACCCGTAGTTATTATTCGTAGATTCGGTCATAACCGATTTTGGCGATTTCAAGATAATTCCGTATTTCTTACTTGTATCCAAATTTTTCAGCTTCGGATAGATGGAGTATGGACTCACGCTCCCCGGGATATTATAGGCCGGGAGCGACGCGGAGAATATCGTATTCTGCGGGTTGTCCTGCTCATCCAGTACGACGATATCGAAGTAATAAGCGTCCGCCGGTACGGTATTTACATAGCTCTCATAAATATACAGATCGATCTTCGGCAGGGTGCTGTCGTTCAGCTTGAACACCTGCATCCTTTGCACCTTGGCCCGAATGTCCGAGTAGCTAGCGTAATCCGAATTGCTGTTGTCTTGATCAATAATTGGACCGCTATTCCCCTCGACATAATAGGCCTCAATCTCATCAATTGACGGAATAAGATAATTCGTCTTCATTAATAATCTTATTTTTGATGTCGATACGGTTTCAAAATTAATGACTTTATTGTCACCCACCGTAAATCCTTTTGTGATGTCAACGTACTTCGTGCCGTCCCAATACTGCAACGCATAATTGGCGATCTGGAAATAAGTTCCTTTATGCTCTTTAATGACAACTCTGTTGACGGACGTCTCTTGGGCAAAATCGATTTCAGCCCATTGATTGTTCAACTGCCCGTCGGCTGCACTCCATCTCGTGGATGAAAGACCGTCCGTCAATTTGTCCGCTTCATATCCCGTTTCGCTCCAGGTCGAGGATACTTCAGTTTGTTTACCAAGGGCGAGATTTACCGGTGTGGTTCCGTTGTCGTTGCCTGGTCCGCCCTTTGATATCCGAATAATGGCCGTACCGTTCGGCTGGAGCGTGTGCGTAAACTTTCCGGACACCTTGCCCAGTACTTTCCCGGAGTATAGCTCAGTTAAAGTATGCTTGGCATGCGGGTTTAATCCAAGCTCGGAGAGGTTAACCGTAATTTGCTTCTCTTCACTTGCATTCCAATTAGACAGTCCGACAATGACATCACCGCCGTCATCAGTTATATAAACAACCGATGGGGAATGCTCCCCTTTATGATACACATTCGGCATGTCTACAGGCTTGGCGGCTTTGCCCTTCCGAACGAGCTCCAGCAGCTTCTTATTCTCAAGGATGCTCATCCTTTCCTCTGACAGGAATGAGAAGTTATCACCTGCCAGCCAATGTCCCCCGCCAAGCGCAACAGTCGTTGCCAGCAGCTTGCCTTCACTTTGACTGTATTTGTACCAGAAACCTTGAGAAAAGTTTTCCGGAATAATCATGTCGGCGTCATTGTATTCATACAGCGTACCGTTCGTCCACCACGAGGCGGCTGTGTTGAATGCCTGTCGCTCGATGCCGGAATAACCGTCTACCCCAATCGTCGTATCGCATGCCGATCTTCTCCCGTGAGCAAACGCTGCAGGCAGCAGAGGCGCTATCGATTCATTAATATAGATCGGGCGATCAGCCGCAAGAACAGCATCCCGGATGATTCCCATGCCGATTCGATAAGCTTGAACGCCATTTACCGCTGGGTCGTACCGCAACCCGTCGTACATGCCCATATCAATAAAATCAAGCTTAAGGTAATCGAAGCCCCAATCGATATATTTCTGAATGGCGCTGCGCAGCGCAACTTGGGCTGCTGGATGGGTAATATCCATCGCATAGGTGCCCAAATACGTTTTGATCAGCTGCCCGTTCTCATCCTTTAGTGATATATCCCTATGGTTATATTCCGTTCCCGGAATAGGCAGATCGAGCCAGGCATCATAGATCGTGAACGGCGTTTGATAGCCGCCGACCTTCAAGCCTTTCCCGTGAACATAATCCGCAAAGGCCTGCATACCCTCTTCAAAAGGCAGATCCGAGACCGGCTGGAAACCTCCATCCAAGTTAAAATATTCGTAACCGAGCGGTTGAAGATGCTCAGCCATATAGTCGACTAGCGGATACATAGCTTCGGCCGTCGCATAGTTGTAATGCGAGTAATACGTGTTGTAGCCCATAGGCACCTCGCCATCCCATTCCAAGCGAGGCTCCCCGATATTGTACACGCTTCCGTATTCCTCAAGGCCGGTCTGATAATCACCATAATATCCGATGAAGAACAGATCAGATGAAACGGTTTCTCCGCTTTGCGTACCACCCCAATTATAAAGGCTGAACGAGGTTAATGGACCATTTGCCTGTTCCGCTTCGCCAAGTCTCTGGCTGCTCTTCCAATTTTTCACGGTTGCTGCGCCCGCCACGAAACCTTGCTTGGACGTATTATCGAACATGGCCGCAACCCAGTGGCTGATACCGTTAAATGGCTCCCATTTCAACTGCTCGCCTTCGAATCTGTCGGCACCGTTCTGACTGTTGCCAAAATCATCTACAGGAGCTACCCCGAAATCAAAGTTATTCGAATAAGGAGTAGTGAAGATGCGTTTGTCCGTACCCGATCCGATATCAAGAAACGAGGACGAGATCGGTTCGATTATTTCCACAGTTTGAGAAGATGGACTAACTACACTCATATCGGTCAAAAAATAAGACTTATCCGAATAGAGATAGAAATGCGTAACGATCGAGGAGCCCGCATTCAAATCATTGTTAATCGTCAATTTCACACCGTCACGACCGTAGCCATCGTCCCCGATTTTACTCCATTCTGCCGTCCGGACCGCCGGATCGGATGAACGAAATCTCGTATCATTACCGGCAAGCTTATAATTGGAATGAAAATTTTGCAGAACCTTCCGATCGTCCCAGATGACGTTCCCTTGTCCGGTAGATAGATTATAAGTAAGTGTATAATGGCCGTTCGAGGCCTGCACAATACCATTTTTCTGATCAATCTGCAGCTTCTTCTGTTTTGCGGAACTATCGTAAGGCAATATAACAACCCCCATAACGAATACCAATAAGATTGCAATCACCTTTCTAAATGCCATTTTATTCATGTGTCCCCTCCCGAGCTTTAATTCGAATCATGACGCTGTCGAAATCGCCTCGCATATTAAGAGGAATACCTGCTTTCATTAACGTGCTTCCATGCAGCTGTACAGTTTCTTTCGACAGTCCCTCAACATCATATACCATGCCGCCGGCAAGACCTTGCAGCTTCAATTGGGAATGACGACCGAACTGCTGAGCATGGAGAAAAACAAATACAACGCTATCGGAATGATCGTCATTCACATACTGAACAGCTGCCAGCTTGGAATGGCGTAATGAGGAGAGCCGGTACTGCTTGCCCACCTGTACGAGATGCCTTATTTCCTTATAAGAGGTAATATGAACGGCAGCCTCATCGATCTCGCTATCCGCCCATTCTCTCAAGTTTCCTCCGATCCCCAGCGCTCCCGTCATTGCGCTGTGGAACCTGAAGGACAAGGGCAGTTTGCGTCCGTTCATTCCGTTCGGGGAGTCCGTTACCCAGCACATCATGATTTGCGGACTATATACATAGGTGAAGCCCTCTTGAATGCGCAGCCGGTCAAATGCGTCGGTATTGTCGCTTGGCCAGGCCTGATCGGCAAAGCGCAGCATTCCAAAATCAATTCTCGCTCCGCCCCCAGCGCAGGTTTCAAATTCTACGTTAGGAAACTTTGCACGCAGCTCCGCCCAAATGTCATATAAGCTTTGTACGTGCCGGATCCAAATTTCCCTCTGCTGTTCCTGCGGAAATCCCTGCAGCCCCGGCTCGGTAATCGTCCTGTTCATATCCCATTTAATAAAGGCGATAGGATGAGAGCTGAGCAGCCTAGTCATAAAGTCTATAATATATTGTTTCACCTCGGGCTTAGCTAGGTTTAACACCAGCTGATTCCGAAGCTGTGTGCCGGTTCTGGTAGGAAAATGGTAGACCCAGTCAGGATGATTCCGATAAAGCTCGCTGTCCGGGTTGACAGACTCCGGTTCAACCCAAATGCCGAAGTCCATCCCTAAGTCATTTACCTCCCGAATTAACGCGTCCAGCCCCGAAGGAAATTTGTCCGGATTGACGTCCCAATCTCCAAGCCCGGCTCGGTCGCTGTTCCTTTTGCCAAACCAGCCGTCATCGACAACAAAACGTTCGACTCCCATCTTGGCAGCTTTCTTCGCCAGCTCGATCTGCTCTCCCGCATGCACGTCAAATGTTGTCGCTTCCCAGGAATTGTACAACACCTTGCGCTTAGCTTCGGTAGGAAGTATGTACTCCCGTTGATACGTGTGCAGGGTGCGGCTCATCCCACCGAAGCCTGACGAGCTGTACCCTCCGACGAAGACTGGTGTCATAAATGACTCTCCTGGCCTCAGCATCCACTGGCTGTCAAAATCATGAATGCCGCCCGTCACGCGAACATGTTCAAATATCGTCTTCTCCGCCACGATTTTCCAGTTACCGCTCCAACCTAGGGCGCCGAACCATACCTCCCCCACAGACTCGGCTGCACTGCCGTCATCCATAGCAAACCACGGATTCGCATGAGGCCCCGTGAACCCTCTTCTCGATTCGATGATTTTCTTACCTTCGGAGAGCACCGTTTCCCTAAGCTGATATTCACCGGCCCAGCTACCCGCCACGTGAGTCATCCTGCTTTGCGGCATGTAAGGCATCGTCCAGGCTGCTGATTGGAAGGATTCTAGCACGATATCGTCTTCTCCAGTGTTGACGGCTTCGGCGTATCGTTCGATCAAATCGAGTTCAGGGATGATCCGGTAATATAGATTCACTTTCAAATTATAGAAGGCGTCCTTTAAAATCAGGATCAGACATTCCAGACCCTTGTCCTTCTCGATCCGATATCCCTCAAAGACCGTTTTGAGATCTCTGACTTGATCGGAGAACTGCACCTTAAGACTGGGCTCGGAATATCCAACTCCGCCCCAGAAGCTAAATTCCTCGCATTCACGTTCCACTTCTGCATCAAATGAGCTGTGGGACCTTGAGCGGAGACGATGGGCGCAATCAAGCGCCGCAATCGTCTCACCCCAATACAAATGCTGGAGAATCCCTTTCTCATTCACTCCGAACACATAAGATGTCCGCGCGGTTTGAATTTCAAATAGATGCTTGTCTTCATGAACGATTATCGGCACTTCCGTCACCTCATACTATGATATTAATTCCAAAGCTCTTTACGCTTGTTGAAATTATCGGTATAAATCTTCTCGAGCTTCGCAAGCCCTGCCGTTTCCAATTCCTTCATCATCGTGTCGTATAATTTGACGGCTTCCGCCTCGGAAGGTGCCATTACCATCCTAGGGAAATACTTATTAACCGTTTCGCCAACCTTCGTTTGCATAATAGCTTCAGGAGTACCGCCGCTTGGACCCAAGTTGTCATAAAGAGCCGTGTCAAACGACGAATCTGCTAGATTCTTGATCGCAAGCTTGGCAACTGCATCCGTCTCATACCGGCCAATTAAGTCATATGGCGTCCCATCCGATCCCGGACCATTCTTGATTGTCCAGGTCCACTTCCGGATGCCGGTTTCCGTGGAATAACCCGCCCAATCCTTTTTAAAGCCATCCAGAACTTCAGGCCTAGGAACATGCTTGCCATCCTTCATATCCCAGTGCGTTCCTTCAACACCCCACATCATCAAATATTGGCCTTCCTCACTTGCTAGAAAATCAAGGAATTTAATCGCACGGACCGGATCGGCATTTTTTGTCGTAATTCCGATGCCATCCCATCCGAGCGAGTTTTTCGGACCAAAGGTCGTTTTCTGCGGATCCACGCCTGGTGCAATGACTTTATAAGGATAAAATTGGCTTTCGTCTTTCTTGGATTGATCCGCCGCTTCCTCTTTCAATATCGTATTCGGCTTGCCCAGATTCCAAAAGGCATCCGTTGTCGCAAATACGCTGCCCGATGCCGTCTTTTGTTCATATTGCTGTGTTTTCATCGTCGCCCATTCCGGATCGATAAGGCCTTGGGTGTACAAGGAATTCATAAATTTGATCATGTCCAAATACTTCGGATCTCTCACGTCGCTTTTCAGTTCATTGCCCGTTTCATAATAAGGCATAATACCGTACATGCCTTTGAACGTACCCGAAATCGCACCCATGTTCTCGCCGTTTAACGTCATGGCCATCGAAGGTTTGCCGTCAATTGTCGGATATTTCTCTTTGAAGCTTTTGAGCAGTCCGACAAACTCTTCAACGGTGAAGGGCTCTCCGTTGTTCACTTTATCCCCGGCTCCCAGCTCTCTCATTACATCCATTCTCATCATAAATCCGAATACCGGATACTGCTCCAGCCCATACCAGTTGGCAAGGTAATAGTTCTTACCGTCCGTGTGCCGGGTCTTGTTCAGCATGTCGCCATACATTTCCTTAATGTTTGGCCCATACTGGTCAATTAGATCGTTGAGCGGGATAAGCGCCCCAGCCGCAATATATTTGTCGAGAATATCGCCGCGTGAAATCGCCATCAGGTCAGGCAGATCGTTGCTGGCCAGCATCAGGTTTAATTTCTCGGCTGGATTGCCGGTCGGCTGTTGAATCTCCAAAGAAACACCGGTCTGCTCGGTTATTTTTTGGGCTACCACATTATCAAACGAATCACCGACATTACGGTCAAAAAAAGTGAATTTGATCGGCGAGTTTCCTTCGGCTTCTCCTTCTTCTTCTGCGGCAGGCGTGTTAGTAGCTTTACCCTCGTTTATTGGTTCCCCATTGCTGCTGCAGCCTGCAAGCAGTGCCATCAATAAAACAATCAGACCCGTAAATCGGAAATGCCCCTTCTCTCTCATAGCTGATCTGTTCCTCCTTGAAATTAGGATGCAAGTGAGTTCAACAATCGTCGAACCGCTTTGCTTAGACTTTATTGTAGACACCAGACCGTTCTCGTTCTATACAACTTTGTTATTAAACATGACGGAAAACGACTATCATAAATAGATAGTCGTCTTCGGAATACGGATTTGCACAGAAGTGCCTATACCAAGCCTGCTGTACACCTCAACGCCGTACCGTTCACCGTATGCCAGCTTGATTCGCTTGTCCACATTATAAATTCCGTAGCCCGCAGGCTGTTCCGTCTTCTCCATCATCCGTTCATAAATATCACGATGCATCCCCATACCGTCATCAATCACGGATAACAACAAATCCTCTCCATCTGAAAAGAGCTTAATGATAATCGTAATGCCGCAGTCATCATCCCAAATCGCATGATTAATGCAGTTTTCAATAAAAGGCTGCACAATTAACTTCAACGTTGTAAAGTGAAATAGCGATTGGTCCAAGGAATAATGGACCCGGAATAAGCCTTGGAATCTGGTTTCCTGTATAGAAAGATAGTGCTCTGTAAGCTTGATTTCTTGTTCAATGGTGATCGTTTTTTTACCTTTGTTTAAGGAGATCCGGTAAAACCTAGCCAGATCATCCGCCATCCGATGCACATGCCCATTATTATGTTTAATAGCTAGAGCAGAAATGGAAGCCAGTGAATTGTAGAGAAAATGCGGCGTTATTTGAGCTTGGAGAGTGTTCATCTCCGCTTCATTCTTCAGAACCTCCTTCTTGTATACGTCATTGATTAATTCTTCTATCTTCATCGCCATCTTCTTTAGAGCAAAAGACAGTTGGCCTACTTCGTCGTTCCCCATCGGCGGGAATGTTAAATCGAATGTCCCGCGTTCCACTTTGCGAATTTGATGAAGCAGTATTTCGAAGCGCTTCGTCAACAACCGACTGGTTCCGAATATCAAGACAATGGCCGCGAATACGCATGCGAGAGAGATGGTTAGCATTTTACCAGAGGCTGCTCGAGCCTGCGTCAGCAATTCCTCATAAGGTAAAATGGCAATCGTTTTCCAGCCGTTGTGTAACGATTTTTCAATGACGATCGAGTTTTCATTCTTTTGGGCTAACAATTCGGCAGTGTTTCGGAACTTCGCATGTTTTACGTCTGACGTTATAATATTTCCTTTCTCATCCGCCACAATAATCGCTTTGTTATTGCTCTCTTTCTCGATGAGAGAGAAGATTTCTCTCTCTGATATTTCCATAGTCAAAATTCCGTAAGGAAAGTTCAGGCTCAAATAGTTCAGTGAACGCGTAAGTGTCACCACTCGCTCCTTCTCAGCTCCGTCAGTCGGGAAAAAGTGGGTTATATGTCCTGCCGCATGCAACGATTGCGTGACCAGCTTTGCGGGCACCTCATCCATATGCTTTACAAAAAGTCCATCCGAATGAAGCGTTTGATTATCCGTATAAATCGTAATTGATTGCAGATTGGGATTCATCGCGAGAATCTTATTCAGCGTTTGATTAATATAGTCGTACGCGTCAAGCACTGAAATATCATTTTTTTCATAGTGGTTAAGCAAGTAATTCCTGAGTTGAGTGTCCAAGTAAATTAATGTGGCATTCTGAGCGTATAAGTCCAGCTTATTCTCAATATTGTTATTGACCTGATCAATCGTACTTCCTACGTTCTCGACCGCCTGCTGAGTTAGCTGTTCTTTAATCGTATGGTAGGAATAGAAGATCAAGAAAGCGATAGGCAGTATCGTAACAAGGAGATATACGATAAACAATTTGCTTCGCAATCGTATGTTGATTCGCATTCTTTTGCAGATGCTATAAAAATTTTTTACGATATTCATTCGGCGTGACTCCTTGCGTTTTATAAAAGAACGAACTGAAATAAGACGAGTTATCGTATCCCACTTTTCTAGCCACATCATGAATCTTTAATGATTTGTCGCGCAGCAGTTCCACCGCTATGGTAAGACGGACCTTTGTCAGATATTCATGAATGGTGCAGCCCTTTTTTTCCTTGAATAAGGCCCTCAAATAATTGGGAGAAATGTACACCTTTTCCGCCAGATGTTCGATCGTAAGAGGTTCGAAGTAAGCGCTGTCAATTATATCGACCACTTCCTGCACCAGCAGCATATGTCGATCCTGCTGTTTATCCTCAAGATAACGTCTGATCCTATCCATCAACCCCAGAATAATATTTTTGATTCCTCGAATAGAATCTTCTTGCAGGATTGACCTTTTCCAGTCATGAAGATCTCCGATCCCTTTGATTGCCTGATCATCGAATTTCGAGCATACGTTGGCTATCCCTTTCAATACGTCCATCGATACTTCATAAACCTTTTCCCTGCTTACGTGCATCCGGACTAACGTATCGAAATAATGGTCAATTCCACTTAGGAACCCCGACAAATCGGACAAATTTAATCTCCCCAGCAGCATCTCATCTTCGGAGTTAAATGCAGCATCGCGCACAATCTTAACTTGCCCCGAATGAATAATGTTCCCAAGTCCGATATAAAAACGTTCCCCCACCGCTTTCTCCGCCTCCTCTAACATAGAGTGCGCGTGCTTCAGCAAGGTTTCCGTGTCAGCAATTCCGATAGTCACCGTCCAGTTATATTCGCGTTGGATGGAGTCGGATAGTTCCTGCCAAAATAACTCATAATCCATGCCTTGATTAAATTTGATCGTGATCAGCCATTCATGTTCAACGGCCTGTAAGGTGGTTCCTTCCAACGAAAAGCTGCTCAGCAGCGAACTGATAATCATTGGTATTTCGTTCATTTCTTTCAACTGCGCAGAAGAACTTTCTTTATATGCAAGATAATTATCGATACTAATTAAAGCGGTTACATAATGATCGCTAAGAAACCGCTGATCCATTAGGATGAGCTCTGTCCAAGATTGTTCTAAGTTACTGTCGTTGTTGGCAGCTTTGTAAAGTTCCTCGATACGTTTCTCGATCAGGATCTGCTTGGAACGACGCAGTAAATTGACTTTCTCCACCTCTTCCTTGACTTTAGCTATTACATCACGTAATTCGACTTGATTAATCGGCTTCAAAAGATAACCAACGGCCCCGGCATGAAGTGCTGACTTTACATAGATAAATTCATCGTGCCCGCTTAAAAATATGATTTTCATCCAATCGAATCGTTCTTGAATGAGGGAAGCCAGCTGGAGTCCGTCCATAATCGGCATTCGCACATCAGTAAGCACGATATCCGGCTGTAATTGCTGAATTTGCTCCCAAGCTTTCTTTCCGTTTTTGGCGGCTCCAACTACTCTAATGTTCATGCTAGCCCAATCGATGTGGTTCTGGAGCAGATCCAACTCGATAAATTCGTCCTCCACTAGATAAATAGTCAACACCTACATCTCTCCCATAACCCGAATAATATACCCCATTATATCACCGGCATATCTCTCGAAGTAGTGCCTTACATTCTTTTCACACAATGATAGGCGTTTTCCCGCATGTTTCTTCACATTGTAATATTGCTACCAGAGATCAGCGACTCGTATAATTTTGTACAATACCAAGGAGCGAGGTGCTTACATGAGTACGGCCGTCAATGTTATAAGCAAGAAAAATACAGTCACAAAAAAAAGTTTCAAAATTCGGTTAATAGAGCAGCGGTATCTTCTTTTGCTGCTTACGCCAGCGGTCATATGGGCAATCTTCTTCGCCTATTTACCAATGGCTGGATTGTATATGGCATTTGTCAATTACAAACCTACGCTTGGGAATTTTTGGGGTAATCTATTCCACAGCGAATTCATTGGCATGGACTGGTTCAATTATTTTTTCAGTAACGGTGATTTCTTAATTATTATGCGTAATACACTGGCATCCACTTTACTCACGCTGGTCATATCCTTTCCTGCACCAATTATCATTGCGATTGCCCTGAATGAGATCAAAGGAGCAGTATTCAAAAGAACGGTTCAAACCGTGTCATACCTGCCCCATTTCATTTCTTGGGTTATTGCAGCGAATATCATCGTTACGGTTCTCTCTTCAGACGGAATTGTCAACAAACTGCTGCAGTGGCTGCATTTGACGGATAAAAGCATTTTCTTTCTGCAGGAAGGCAAATATTTCTGGTGGATTGTGGCGCTCGGAAACACATGGAAGGAAATGGGGTACAGCGCGATTATTTATCTCGCAGCAATCTCTTCGATCAACCTAGAATTATACGAGGCAGCACGAGTCGACGGTGCCGGGCGGTTCAAGCAGATTTTGTATGTAACCCTGCCGCATTTGAAACCGACAATCGTAATTCTTCTCATTCTATCTCTCGGAGGCGTACTTAACGCAGGCTTTGATCAGCATTATTTACTCGGCAACGGCTTGAATCAAGGATATTCCGATGTTTTATCAACCTATTCATTCCGATACGGATTGCAAAACTCTATGTTCTCTTATGCATCAGCTGTTGGTTTATTCAATTCCGTTGTAGCTTTCATTCTGGTTGTAATCGTCAATTTCACTTCCAAAAAATTAAACAACCAATCGTTATTTTAAAGGAGTTAATGAACAATGCCAAAAATACACTCGCTTTCGGATAAGCTTTTCGATCTGTTCATTTACCTCTTTCTCATTATCATATTTCTCGTTACGTTTTACCCCTTCTGGAATATCCTTGTCGTGTCCTTAAATGATGCCACCGATTCGGTACGTGGGGGATTATATTTATGGCCGAGGCAGTTCACGCTTGAAAGTTACGAATCGATATTCCGTAATTCGGAGTTGATCAATTCAGTGAAGGTCACCGTCCTGCGGACGATCATCGGAACTCCGCTCTCCGTGCTGGTCATCAGCATGATGGCCTATTCGCTCAGTAAGCGCGAGCTTATTGCCTGGAGAGCATTCACGCTGTTTTTCATCTTCACTATGTATTTCGGTGGAGGATTGATCCCCACCTATATGATCATCAAATCTTTGGGACTGATCGATTCGTTCTGGGTGTTTATTTTCCCAGGTCTGGTTGGGGTTTTCCTCATGATATTGGTTCGCACATATATCGAGCAGCTGCCGCCGGAGATGGAGGAATCCGCCAAGATAGACGGGGCGAATGATCTACAAATTTTTGGCCGGATGGTCCTTCCGCTCTGTGTTCCTGTACTGGCAACCATCGCACTATTTATCGGCATCGGGCATTGGAATTCCTGGTACGATTCGTATATCTATACGTATAAGCCGGAGTTGAAGACACTTCAGGCTATCCTGGTCAAGATTTTGAATCAGTACCAGACGGGGGCCATGGTATCGGAAGCAGAGCAGCTAGCGAACAGCTCGAAACGGAATCCGGTATCCGGCGAAAGTGTCCGGATGGCAGTTACGATGGTGGCCACCCTCCCCATTGTATTTATTTATCCGTTTCTGCAGCGATATTTTGTGAAAGGCATTATGATGGGAGCAATTAAAAGCTAACTCTAATGGAAAGCACTTGAACTTAGGAATTCAGTCGTTCAACTTATATATATAGAATAACCCGGAAGAATAATCTTCCGGGTTATTCTTTTGCTTTCTAACGCTATCGCTTTTCACCCAAAACGCCGAATCGGGATATAGTCTTACTTTATATTACCGGAGCCGGTGCACCAAACTCTGCCCACTGCTCTTTCGTCGGGCCGTAAAGATCCGGAACACGAAGGCCGGCCTGACGCATCAGGACCGTCATTTGACCGCGATGATGAATCTCATGCTTTATGAGGATATCCAGCGTCAAGCCGTTCGGCCATTGATCGCCGTACATGTCGCTCATGATGAGCAGATTCTCATCCTTCCAACTGGACTGTACAGCATCAAGGAATGCTTGCGAGGTTCGCTTATAGACTGCCGCAATGTCCGCTGCCGAAGCTGGTACTGTCACATCTTCGCCCGGTCCTTCGAAAGACAATCCAGTCCGCGATGGCATTTCGTGCAATGTCTGTACAAGGTGCCATGCAAGACGTCCAAGCGTGCGATGATCGCTCGTTATCTGTTGGCCAAGAGACTCGTCCGTGAGCGTCTCCAGCGTCCGCAATGTTGCTGCCGTTTCATTCCGCCAAGTCGCGGCAAAATCCTCGATGTGTTTAAACATATCTAACATCTCCCTTTTGTAATGGAATAGTACCATTATATCATTGTTTGATATCAATATTTGTAAGTGTGTAAGTAAGGTAACCTCTAACCCATTCTCCACGATGCTTTAAATCAAGTTATGGCAACCGATTTAAATTTAGTATTTGATTCATCCTGGTACATAAAAAGTCCATATTCTGTCATAACAGAGGAATGGCCTAGTTGACGAAGCATAGCAGACAAATTACCCCGGTGGTACGTACCATGATTCACAACTTGTATAATAAACTCTGAGTATCTGGTGTTTAAAATTCCAGCATAAGGATTATCTAAGACAACCCCTTTCTCAAGATCCGCATGCCCGTTAATACATGCTTTGAATCTCACGGACAATTCGTCATACATTGCTTCAAGTTCCTCAAGGCTTCTAGCTTCTGCATCCGCCTCGATTTGAAAAGAAGCATCCATAGCTTCATTCATACTTTTCCCCATCAGGATGTCCAGCCAACCGGAATCAACCTTGTAAATATGTGCCATGACCTTCGACACCGAAGAAAACACGCTTTGAATTTCTTGTTTGTATAGGTGATGCGGAAGCTCCTTTAAGCGATTAAAAATTATTTTATTTGCCCATACATGATAGTCGTAAAATCTCAAACAATGATTTGTCATTCAACAACCTCCTGTTTTTGTTTGTTGTTTACTTATGTTTTCATCATACAATGGCAACCCTGACAACTGTATGTCAGGGTTATAAATGAGCAGCTAATAATAGAAACAGCGGCTGCCTGGGACGTGAAAATAAGTCCTAGACTGCCGCTGTTTTATTGAACTATCGTATCTCGTTTTTACCTATTCCATTCTCTGCTTCATCTGTGTTGATCTATAAGAATGGAATTACCATCAGGATCTTCAATTGTAAAACTTGCAGGGCCTTCGTTTGTTTCATCTGCTTCAGATAATAATTTAATTCCTTTTGCTTTAAGCTGTTTTTGAATATCTCGAATGTCAGTAAACGAATTAAGATTTTCGGCATTTTCATTCCATCCTGGATTAAAGGTCAGAATATTCTTTTCAAACATTCCTTGGAATAGACCAATTATGCAACTTTCATTCTTCATAATGAGCCAATTTTGGGTAATATCGCCTCCAAAGTCTTGAAATCCCAGATTTTCGTAAAATAATTTTGATTCGTAAATGTCTTTTACACTTAAACTTACAGAGAACGCGCCAAGTTTCATATTTCCTCCAATAAAAAATTATTTTTAGTAGGTTTATTGTATAAAGTATACAACATTTCTTTAATGAACACATGTTTCGCCCAGTATTGTAACCACGACAGCAATTATTATACAAACAATCTATTTAGTAAACTCAGTAGGGGTATTTGATGCAGTATACGAGGTGTTATGAAAGGTAATAATTGGTGTATATCTGTTCTGAAGGAGAACGCGAATGAAGTCCGCTGAAAAAATATCGGGAACTCAATTATGTTTGTTACTTTTTTCCTTTATAGCTCCTACCCTCATTCTTGTCATGCCGGGTGTGCTGTCAAAAATCTCCAAGCAAGATGCATGGATGACGGTTTTTCCTGCTTTCTTGATCGGGTCATTAACGATTTGGGCGATGATCATATTGTCGAATCGCTACCCGGGTCTGACGATTATACAGTACAGCTCTCAAATCATAGGCAAATGGCCTGCAAAGTGCTTAGGATGTTATTTTATTTATTACTGGATTAATTTTGATTTCATCGCTCTTAATCAACACATACAGTTTATAAATACCTTTCTGCTCATGAGAAGTCCTGCTATCATTGTCAGTCTAACGTTGGCACTCTTATGCGGCATAGCAGCCTATATGGGTATCGAATCTATCGCAAGAAGTAATGAGTATATTTCCTTACTCATCTTTGCTTTATTGATTCCACTCTTGTTGCTCATGCTAACAGCATCTGATCCGGAGCGGCTCCGTCCTGTGTTGAGTCAAGGATTGGTCCCAGTCCTTCAGGGGACCGTATTCCCAGTCGCTTACTTTGGTCAAGTTATTATTTTAGGATGGCTACTTCCTTATTTGAATCAACCGAAGAAAGCAACCAAAGCTTCGTTCATCGCATTGTCGCTTATCTCTGGTCTTCTCTGCATTACTATTATACCTCTGATTATGATCTTTGGGCCGTTAGCGGAAAAATTGAGTTTTCCAGTGATAGACGTAGTTCGGTATGTAGGTATAATAGGAAGCTTTGAGCGCTTGGAAGCTTTAGGGGTGGCTATATGGGTTATGGGATGCTTTGTAAAAATATCTCTCATTTTCTTTCTTCTATGTCTAAGCGTAAGCCAACTTTTTAACATTAAAAATTACAAGGACTTTGTATTCCCTTTAACAATTTTGTCAGTGATCGGATCGGTTACGATTTTCACATTTTATTCCACTGAATTAAATACTTATCTTAAATATTCTTTTCCGAGTTACGCATTTTTTACACAATCCATTTTACCCCTTACACTACTAATGATTGATACGATAAAGCGACGCTGGAGGAAGTCAGTGGTTTAGATTTCATTGTTTTAAAATCGCTTTTCCGATAGGCTCAAAAATGAATCTCACAGGAACTGTTGTGCTTGGTATTTGAACATGGGCAAATAATAAAGAGCCTAGAATCATACATAATCCCATCGAACAACTGTATAATACAGCCGCTTTAAGCTGTTTTTCATTCATATACATCTGAATTTTATAGAAAGCCCAACCTAACAATAACATATCAAAAGTTACTATTTGTACGATCATTTTTCGATCTCCTTATCTCGCGATTCGAAAGAAGAATGTACCATTCCGGCTCCATTTATCGTCAGGCTAATTTCAACCGATATATCTGCCTCTGGAAACCGAGTATCCCATTGATTTTTCAAAATTGTCCACTTTTTTGGGTTTTGCTTATAAATTTCTTGGCCAAAGCCCACGCTATCCACTTTATATTTCTTTTGGATTTTAAATATAACATCTTGGACTTGTTTCTTGGCTTGATCTTCCAGTGCTTTTGTTATTAGCTTCAAATTCTTTGGTTCGTTGATATCCAAACCTGAATTATTCTCGACCAAACTTCCTAGACCTTTCAATTGAATCTTAAATTGTACAGAATCATGCCCAGTCTGCGTAATGATTTTGCGGTCAGCATGAGTTATTATCATCCCAACTTCCCCATTACCTTCTGGTAAATTTGCAGTGATTCGACCGTACTTCAGCTTGTCCGTCACCCACATCAGCCCCAATGTTTCTTTTATGTCTAATAACCCGGATAGTTTTAAATCTTTAAAAACGCCGGCGCCCGCAAAACTAAATAATTGCTTATGTGGATCTTTTGAGTGGTTATCGGTTTCAATTACCCCTACTACGGGATGAACACCCTCACTGTTAGATGAAATAAAAAAATCCCGTAATGTTACTGCCAGATCATCTCCCGAAATTTCCATTTCCCTCACCGCTTCGATGGGTACTTGCTTTAAAGGATAATTCATTTGCAAAATATTCTGTCCTTCTTCCCCTTTAACAACCATGAGATAGGTCCTTAAGCGATTTCTTGGATCATGAATAAAGATATCCAATGCACCTTGAATTCCATGCTTAGCTAAACGTTCACTAATAAACACAACGCTGCGATGAGAGTAGAACAAATGGCGTGAGCTTTTCTTTTGTAGTTTTTGATGAATTTCATTTCCACTCTTTCCCTCAGCGGATATAATGAAAAATTTGTCTCTCCCTCCGCTGCTCGTTCCTCCTTCAGTAGATGGCGTTGCGATTTGAAGGGAACATAGAATGTTGCCGTCGTCCGATAGGTCTAAGGCAGTCCCCGTTACAAATGCAAGATCATTCATTTCCATACGATCCCAACACCCGCAAATGATGACGAATGATACGAGAAGTATAATACATTTTAGTGTTCTCATCTCTAATCCCCAATCCTTCTTCTATACGCCTCCACCTTAACTTTCAAGAGCTGCTAATTCCGTCCCCATCTTGATTTGGTTTTTGTGGAATGGCGAAATTTCATCCAAATGGGTATCCTTATAAAAACATCTTTCAAGGCGGTCAACTTAAACGGAGAGATTGGTGAAAAATAAAGTACTCCGAAGGAACGAAGGGAGGTCACGTGTAAAATGATGCCTAGATATCCTAGAACAATACCATAGAGGCCCAGTACCCCCGCTAAGAATAACATTGGAAAACGAAGTAATCGGATCCCATTTCCAAAACTATATCGAGGAATCGTAAACGCCGAAATTCCAGTGATGGACACGATAATGACTACTGGAGCAGATATTAATCCCGCTTGGACCGCTGCCTGGCCAATGACTAAACCTCCAACGATACCTATGGTTGGGCCTATCTGTTTAGGCAGACGATTTCCGGCTTCCCGCAGCGCTTCAAATATGATTTCCATTAGTAATGCTTCAATCATCGCAGGAAAGGGAACCGGTTCCCTCGAACCAACAATACTCAGCACAAGATTAGTGGGTATCATTTCCTGATGGTAGGTCGTAATAGCTACATACATCGGAGGAGCAAATATCGCTAAATTGACAAAGAGGAATCGAATCCATCGAACAAAAGTAGCAATTGGCCAACGAATATAGTAATCTTCACTTGCTTGAAGACCTGCCCAGAACGTCGTCGGAACAATAAGGGCAAATGGACTATTATCAACAAGAACGGCTGCCTTTCCTTCGAGCAATTCAGCTGCCACCACATCCGGACGTTCTGTGCTATGGACTTGGGGAAATGGTGAATAAGGCTGATCCTCAATAAATTCTTCGATATACCCTGAATCGAGTACACCGTCCAATTGTATGGAATTCAATCTTGTTCTAACTTCGTCAAGTAATGTTTCCTGTACAATACCCTTTAGGTATGTAATGGCTATTCGGGTCTGGGAAAGCTCTCCTAGGGTAATATATTCTACCTTTAACTTTGAAGTCTTGAGTCTGGCACGTATCAGACTTATGTTTGTTGAAATATGCTCGATGAAGCCGTCCCTTGGGCCGCGTATAACCGGCTCGGATAACGGTTCATCAATACTTCTTTTGGATGAACCTGGAATTGAAACCGTCATCACATTGCTGCTGCCTGTCATTAGAATGGCGGCATAACCCTCTAATACGTTACGAACGGTATCTGATACTTTTGTAGAACTGTTCGTGGTACCAATGGAGAACATCTCAATTTTAAGATCTCCTCCATCCATAGGAATATCCCTTGTTAAGCTTGTTAGTATTGGTTTAATTACAAGCTCATCAAGCATTTTTGTATCAATCAAGTTATCTATGTAAACAATGAGCCATTGAAGGTTATGGTTACTTTCTATCTTTCGGTATTCCAAGTCAGAACAATCTTGAAATGTTTCTTTTAAAATCTTTTCGTTTTGCTCAATATCCGATGTAAACTCTTTGTTATTGTCGTTCTCCTGATTAGTGCTTTTCATAATTTTTTCGTATTTCTTAAATTTACCACTATTAATTCTTCTCATGAAAGCACCTCCAGATTGACAAATTCGATGATGTTATTTTTTCCAAATAGAGAAAAACTATCCGGATAAATACGATTTCGATGATATTCATAAGTCCATGTAAAAATAAAGACGCCTTCTGTCCATTTATGGACCAGAGGCGTCATTTTAATCCGGTATATCTCGATTCGTCTTGATTAATCAATTAATACCCTAGCCTGCGTAATGATTTCGTCTACAATTTGCTTGGCTGAATAATCTGCTGTCAACATACGAGTTCCCTGACCTGACCACAATGATAAATATTCCGCCTGTTGCTGCTTTCCCGCGGCATTTCGGATATCACGAGTTATTGTATTTTGTGTTGGAAACGCGAGGGGGGCTACTCCGCTTTCTTCCCATTTCTGAATAAAGGTGTTTTTTATTCCACGAGCTGGTCTTCCCGAGAATGCCTTGGTAAGCACAGTACTTTCTTCATTACTCGCAAGTAGGGCATTTCTATATGCGGCATTCGTTCCGGATTCTATGGCAGTCAAAAAACGTGTACCCATCTGCACACCTTGGGCACCTAGTATCAACGCGGCGGCAAAACCACGGCCATCCATAATTCCGCCGGCTGCGATAACTGGAATCGTTACCCTATCCACAATTTGTGGAATAAGAGCCATTGTACCTACATTCGCTCCCATCGGGTGAATATCAATTGCAAAAGTACCGCGATGGCCTCCAGCTTCGCTACCCTGAGCGACTATTGCATCGCAGCCTGATTCTTGCGCAAGCAGAGCTTCTCGGACAGTCGTCACCATTGTGATTACCTTAAGTCCAGACGACTTTGCAGCTTTCATTAAATGAGCCGGTAATACACCGAAAGCAGTACTGATGACGGGTACACTCTCTTCTAGCAGCACTGCAAACTGCTTCTCGAACCAATTTGGAGTATGCACTTCGTTTTCCGATGCGATTGGAATGCTAAGTTGATTACGCATCTTGTTCAATTCGCTCTGAACCTCTTGAATTCGCGTGTTGTCATCACCATCTCGAGTAACAAATAAATTGACTGCAAAAGGCGCTGCGGTGAGTTCTCTAATCCGACGAATAGCCACACGGATTGCTTCTGGCTCCATATATGCCGCCCCTAATGTTCCAAGCCCGCCCCCCTCGGATACTGCTGCCGTTAGTTCGGGCGTGGAGGGCCCACCTGCCATTCCAGCGAGAAAGAGCGGATAACGAATTTGGAATTGTTCACACAAAGTGGTTTGTAATGTGATTTTCATTTGTATTATCACTCCATCTTGATATAATCTGCAAGCCGAGAAGCTACGTAGGCTTAGACTGTGTTATTACCCTCAATGTGGCTGCAATCAGAATTATCGTGCATGCACATACCCGCGATAATCTCAGCCTTTTGATCACCTAAATGCGATTTGAAAAGAGTAAGAGCGCCTCATTAATGGTGTTGGGTTTCGCACCCTTGAACAAACCCATTATACAGAGACGCTCCTTATTTACAAAGGCCATTTCTTAACTTTTACGGAATATTTAGATTAACGGCTTTACTGCATATATGTTATCTTTACAACAGGATCGAGGCTGACGATTCTGCCGGCTACATCAAGTATCTTCCCGTGATCGACTGCTCCGCATGGATGATCTGCGGAGGTGTGCCCTCGAATACCACTTGGCCGCCCTTGCTCCCTCCGTCCGGTCCCATATCGATGATCCAATCCGCTTGGCTGATCACATCGAGGTTGTGCTCGACGACGATCACCGTATTGCCGGCATCCACGAGTCGGTTCATGATCTCTAGCAGGTGACCGATATCTGACATATGTAGGCCGGTCGTCGGCTCGTCCAACACGTAGATGCTGCCCTTCTTATGCAGCTCGCTTGCCAGTTTGATGCGCTGGCATTCCCCGCCCGAGAGCGTGCTGAGCGGCTGGCCGAGTGTAATATAGTTCAGACCCACATCACTCATCGCCTGGAGCTTGCGCACAACCTCTTTTAGCTGAAAATAATCCAATGCCTGCTCCACAGTCATCTCCAGCACTTCTGCAATTGACTTGCCGTTCAGCTTGTACGCGAGCACCTCTTCCTTGAACCGTCTACCTCCGCATACTTCGCATGGCAGCTTCACGCTCTCGAGGAATGCAAGGTCTGTATACACAACACCCAGCCCTTGGCAGTTCTCGCAAGCCCCCTTGGAGTTGAAGCTGAACAAGCCTTGGTTAACCTTGTTCGCGGAAGCAAACGCCTTGCGCACATCATCCATTATGCCCGTGTAGGTCGCTGGATTCGAGCGTGTTGACACTCCTACCGCAGATTGATCGATGACGATCGCATCCGGATGCTTACTGAGAAATACTTCGTTAATCAACGTACTCTTGCCCGAGCCGGCAACACCCGTAACGACTGTCAGCACTCCGGTTGGAATATCTACACTCACGTTCCGTAGGTTGTGCAGTGTAGCATCCTTGATGGAAAGCTTGCCTGACGGCTGCCTGCAATCGTGTTTCAGCTGGAGCGGCCGTTTCAAATGGGTGCCTGTCAGCGTACCTGCCTCCAGCAGACCTTGGAAGCTTCCTTCATACACGATGGTTCCGCCGCGGCTGCCGGCGTGCGGCCCGACGTCGACGATATGATCCGCTAATTTGATCACATCGGGATCATGCTCGACGACAATCACGGTATTGCCCTTGTCGCGGAGCTTCTCAAGCAGTTCATTTAACCTGTGAACATCACGGGAGTGCAAGCCAACGCTGGGCTCATCGAAGATGTAAGTGACATCCACCAGACTGCCGCTCAGATGCTTTACCATCTTGACACGCTGCGACTCGCCGCCAGACAGTGTATCCGTCTCACGGTCAAGCGTCAAGTAGTCAAGTCCGATATCCACCAGATGCTGCAGCCGCTCCGACAGCGATTTGACGACCGGCGCGGCAACAGGATTGTCAATCTCCCGAATGACGCGGATAAGTTGTCCGACCTCCATGGAGGACATTTCCGCAATGTTGAGTCCATTGATCCTGCAGCTTAGCGCGGCCTGACTGAGTCTCGCACCGCGGCAGCTGGAGCATGGACCCTCGGAAATGTACGGCACAACAGCTTTTTGTGTACGCTCGGACTTCGTCTTCACATCCTGCTTGATGTATTTGTTGGAGAACTTCTCAATAACGCCTTCCACTGTAATATTCGTTGCCTTACCGGCGAAATCCATCTTAACTTTCCTTGCCTTGGCGTACAGCAGTTGCTCCAGTTCCTCATCTGAATAATCGCTCAGCTTCTTGTCGAGATCAAAGTCCCCCGATTGCACGAGCAAGTTCCATTCCCAGCCGTTCACCGAATAGTCCGGCAGCATTATTGCCCCTTCATTCAACGACTTTGACATGTCCAGCGCCTTGCTCATGTCGACGCCCAGCCTGCGACCGATTCCGTTGCACTCGGTACACATGCCTTGCGGATCGTTAAACGAGAACATGTGCGCTTGTCCAACATACGGCTGACCCACTCGGGAGAAGAGAAGTCGGAGAATGGGAGAGATATCGGTAATCGTGCCCATCGTGGAATGCGAACCGCCGCCCAGCCGCTTCTGATCCACAATAACAGCCATGCTCAGGTTCTCGATCGCGTCCGTATCCGGCTGCGGAACGCGGGGGAGGAAGCTGCGTACGAACATGCTGAAGTTCTCATTCAGCAATCGCGTGGATTCTGCGGCGATCGTATCAAAGACGATCGATGACTTTCCGGATCCGGATACCCCGGTGAAGATTGATATCTTCCGCTTCGGAATGCGCAAGGATACGTTCTTGAGATTGTTTTCCCTCGCACCTGAGATCACGATATACTCCTGATTAGATTCGCTCATGATTAACATCCTTCCGATAGTGTTAGTTCCTACTTATATTCACATGCGAACTTGACCCCAAACGACAAGAACTTGTCAGATTGTCTAAAACCGGCTGCAAACTCCATGCAGCCGGTTTATGTTGATTTGGGTCAAGCAGGGTTCAACCATCGTACCCTTTCGTTTAGCATTGGTGAAGGTGATGTTTGAGACCCGAATGCGGTTATTGTGCCAACAACTTTTCAARCTCGCCGCTCCAATTACTCCAGCCATACCTAGCGCCTTCGAGTCCTTGAACATTCGAGAATCCGGTTTGGTCAAGATGGAGGTTAACCTTTCCATCCCCTAAATCCTGCAGCGTCCAGTTGACCGTGTGCTTCTCCTCTCCAACGGCCCATGTATAGGATAACCCAGTTGGTGGATCCACGATAAGCACTTCGCCGTCAATAATTCCATCCCAATATTCGTTCGGCTGAGCGCGAAATTGAAAACGGTGACCTACAACAGGCTTGAAATCATTTTCCAAGACCCACTTGGCAAGCTTGCTTGAATCGGTTAAGGCGGACCAAAGCTTCTCAATCGATGTCGTGTACTGAAAATCCAATTCTAATTTTAAACTCATTCTTCTTCCTCCTCTAATAATTGGCTCAAGCGCAGCATATTCGTACTCCAAAACTTGCTGTAGGAAGCCACCCAATCTTGAATTTCTCTAAGTGGAGAGGCATTTAACCTAAATCGCGTTTCTCTGCCGACTTTTCGGTCAAGTACCAGTCCGGCCTCTTTAAGGATTGTCAAATGCTTGGATACCGCTGTACGGCCCATTGGAAACTGTGCCGTTAACTCATGAAGCGGCACCTCTTGCGCTTCCGCCAACAGACCGATCAATCGACGCCTGGTTGGATCTGCAATCGCGTCAAACACATCCCGCAACTGGTTGTTCTCGCTCACAACACCCTCTCCTAAATATTATTACCTAGGGACAGCCATTAATGTCACAACCTCCTTAAAGTATGCGGCACTTCTGACGTAGCGCCCACGAGGCGAGAACTCCTTAGTTGACACCATTTAGTGTCGCTTTAATCATAGGTCACCATTTGGTGTCGTGTCAATAGCGATTTTATAATCCACATGAATACTGTCAGTCAGCTATATGTGTCAACTATTGATGTATTTAACTTTTCAAGTTCTACACTAACAATTGTTTTCCACGTTAAGATAAAGTTTTCATCTATACACGAACTTCATTAACTAACCCGCCAGTTAAAAGAGAAAAGGCTGCCATGCGGCAGCCTTGACTTTATTGAACTAGAGTTAACCGTTAGTTCGAAAAATTAGCTTATAGGTTTAACTTCATAGTCCACGAAGTTCCCGACATTCCAAAATACTCAAATCCAAGTTTTGTATATAGACTAACCGCCAAATAATTATCTGGGTCCACGCTCAAAGAAAGTGAGTTGTAACCATCGAATCTAGCTTGTTGTATGATCTCTTTCAGTAGATTCGCCCCTATTCCCTTTTGTCTAAAATCAGGAAGTATGGCGATACCTATTTCAGGAGCTTCACTATCATATTTTAACTCACTACAAAGTAAAGCTGTCCGGCTAAGCGTACTGAAGCACCCAATCTTTAATCTGGGAAGCAACCTCGGTTACATTGGTGCTTGTTGTATCTACAATAGGCATAGGTGGAGTATAGGCGGTATCTGCATTTTCGATCAGCCATTTAGCAAAGCTCTTATAGTCCTGAATCATATTTTCGGGCCAATTCCTAGCGCGCAGCCGTTGTTCTCTCGCATCATCTTCACAATGTAGGTTCAGATAATAGACGTGACTGAAGTAATTAAAGTCGGCACATTTCTCCATGTCCCAAGTCATGACGGTCCCACACAAGATAGTCATAACACCGCTCTCTGCAATATCACGTGCAAAACGAACATATACATTTAATGCTTTCTGCCAATCTTCATAATCAATGAATCCCCGCAAGTTGTCTAGATCAAAAGCCACGAATCCCGGCATGATTTTCCTAAGCTCATCCAATACATAGGTTTTACCCGATCCGCTTGAACCCGTAACGACAAATAGAGGCCACTTTTGTTCCATTTACATGCTTCACACCTTTGTTTTAGTGTTTGTATTTCTTCTAACTTATTTTCCAGGATATTATATCAAGTTAACAAGGTGGAGTTTCTTTATAATCAATTTTTATTATATAAAGTGGATTCCAGAGAACTGTCATTTAGCGCAGCGAGGCTGCCGTGCCCTTCCCCATCATCTAGACGATTTTCACCCGGCGTAAAAAAATCTGATTTTAGTTGCGTTATCCTGCTCGTTAGCATAAAAAAATGAGCAGGCCGCTGCAGCGCCTGCTCATCGTTCTGTGCTATTCAACTAACATTACCCGTTAACTTAACGCTCTAAGGTTAGTTTGAGACAGACTCTCCTAAATTAATCTAGCACTGCTGTCAAATGCGCTTTCGTAACCGACCAGTAGGAGGCAGCCCAGTATTTGGCTTTATCCTTGAT
This sequence comes from Paenibacillus sp. 01T443, assembly GCF_056398325.1. Lineage (NCBI taxonomy): Bacteria > Bacillati > Bacillota > Bacilli > Caryophanales > Paenibacillaceae > Paenibacillus > Paenibacillus sp. 01T443. The sequence goes on along the minus strand of NZ_JBFTPE010000023.1, from coordinate 46,782 downwards.
GTAAATCATTTGCGGGGATTCGTGTTTGACATTCAAATCCTCAGCTTCCTTTGCTTAATAAGATGGTGATTATTGTGATGTACCTTTAGAATAGAAACGATTAAATTTGACTGAATAAATTAACACATAGATAACGATTATCGCAGCAAACGAATTTAGAAGAATCAACGAAAAGTTCAAACTAAAAAATCGAGTCAGTACTCCGACTCCCACAGGGGGAACAATGAATCCGGAGTATGCGCATAAGTAAAATGCCGAAATGACTCGCGGACGTTCTTCCGGCTTCGGCAATTGGCTGGCAAACCTTAAAGAAACTTGAAACGTCCATCCGGCGCCAATTGCTTGAATACATATGCCTGCCCAGAGTAAAAATAAACTTGCTGTCTGACCAGAAAAAACAATAACCCACGATCCAATGATAAGCAACAGGATTCCTATACGCATCCGTGTAACGGGATTATGCGGCCAAGGAAAGAACTGCATTAAGGCTCCCCCGCCTAGAAGCACCAGAATTAACAACCCTGAAATAGAGAGATTGTCGGTGTGAATAACGTTCTTAGCAAAAGTAGGAATAAGAGAAAATACAATTCCCCCTAGCGTGAAAAGAGTAAAGATCGGAAGTCCGATAAAAAACCAAAAATGGGAACGAATATTGTCGGGAACACCGAGCGAAATCTTAGTTTTAGCCGGTTTCTGCGCTTGTGAATCTTCGTGCTTTGGTAACATTTCTAGAAATATCAAGGAGCTCAATAACATGACGAGCAGAAACCAAAACGGCAAACGAAGTGGCTGAAAATGTACATATTGCACGATTAAACCTGAAATGGCTGGGCCCAGGCCAAAACCAATGTTTACCGTTACTCCTGATAACTTGATTGCCTTACTCACTTTATCGTGAGAGGTTTGTTTTAATAAAAAAGCGCTGGCAGCACCTGTAAAAGCGCCATAGGCGATGCCTTCCAAAATCCTTGCCGCATAAAGCATCCAGACGTTGAGACTTCCTAGAAAGAGCAATGTCGACGCAATGGAAATCCATATACTGAAGCGAAGAACTCTTTTCAATCCCCAGGCGTTCCCTCTGGCTCCCACGACAAGCAAGGTCGGCAGCAGGACAGCCGCATAAACCGCAAATAAAATGGTGATTTCCAAACTGCTTAGCCGATAATGCTCCCCATATAAAGGGAATAATGAGGAAATAAACGTAGCTCCGCAGGACATCATAAGAACAACCCAAAGCATTCTTTTCATTATAGTAGTTTCCTTTTCGCATGTTATTTTACTTACTAGTTGATAAGTTTAGGTCGAAAATAAACCGTCTTTTAACTTTTAATAAGACGGATTATCTGATTCAGAACTTGGGATAATACATCCTTTCCCAATGTTCGTTTATATTGCTGGGCACCTTTAATACATGACAGAATGGTATAAGCTAGTGCTTCAACATCATCTGATTGTTGAACAATATCTTCATTATGCCCTTCTGTAAGAATACTTATTAAAACCTTTACTTCAAACTGGCTTACCTGCTGTACTTTTTGCCTAACAGTATCTGGTAAGGAAACAAAATCAGATTGTAGAGACGATATTGGACATATCCCTTCCCCGCACATTTCATTTTGTCTAGTAATGAAATGCATAAGCTTCTCTTCTACTGTCATCGTAGAATTATTAATAAATATTAAAAAATTCTCTAAATTTATTTGTATCCGTTCAGTAACGGCAACTCCTAAATCCTCCTTTTTTTCAAAATGGTAATGAATGCTTGCCTTGGTTACGCCCAATTGTTTGGACAAATCATCATAACTTATGGCGACATAACCTTTTTCACGAATAAGTTTTAGCGCCAGGTCTAATATTTGTGTTTTCCGATTTTCCATAACTGAAATATAACTTACTAGTAGATAAGTGTCAAGCCTATCGGAGCAGAATTCTCACCCACTCCATTTCATTGGAGTCCAACCATACCGCAACCTTCATTAATAGCAGGAGCGGCAATTCGAATTGCCGCTCCAACTTTATAAGGTCTGAATATGCTTACGCATTTCCTAACATAACCGCAGCGACTTGATCCGGAATATCGATTTGCAACCAATGACCGGCCGGTAGAACGTGCAAGGAAGTACGTTTCAAGAGCAATTGGAGATGCTTCGCAATGCCGTAGTTGAGATAGGGATCGGTTTCACCCCAGATCAGTTTGACCGGGATATCGAGCGCCCACATCTTGTTAACGCGCTTCGTATTTTTGGCTAGTTCTTCGAATAACTGAGACGTCATTTGCGCGAACGCCGGACCGGAGCTCGGTTGATTTCTGAAATTGCCATCGATAATCGGGCCCAAAAATTCCGAATAATATGCCTTTTGGTCTTCTGTCAGATGCTCTTGGAATTTGTTCCGTTGAAAATTAAGCACCCAAGCGAATTGTTCCGGGCTTCGCAGAATGGCTTGCGTGAGTGACTTCAAATTCGTGGTCGCGAATAGTTCGATCAACTCCGGGTATTTTGCCGTTGGTGATTCTGCATAGAAGGCATTGAGAAGGCAGACGGAATCGACATGCTCCGGATGCTCGATCGCATAGTTGACAGCCGCGGGACCGGATGAATCATGCCCCACCGGAACGATTTTACCGAGCTCCAAGCTCTCGACTACCGCATGGAGATCGCCCAATTGCTGCTCGAAGCTATATCTTGCCCCAGTTGGCTTGTCGGAAGCGCCAAAACCGAGGAAATCGAATACGACGACTCTTCTGCCTCCTGCAACTAGGTGGGGGACCAAATCATCGTAAATATGCAAATTGTCTGGAAAGCCGTGCATTAGCACAAAGGCAGGTCCGGTACCTGTGTAATCTCGCGCATAGATGCTGCCCTGTCCGCGGTCGATTCGATGCTCTTTAAAGCTCGTGTTCATTGTGTTTAACCCATCCTTCTAGTTCATTGGGAGAATATCATCATTTGAACTGCTGTTTTAATATTACTTATTATTTTTGTTGCAGAATTTGCAGCATTGCATGTTCAACATTATAAAGGTGGAAAACGAAATCTGTTCTCATTTTTACAATCCCCTTATATTTTGGATTTTATATATTTTAACCATGTAACTGCAAATGATTCCGCAGTAAGTGTTGAGTCAATATTTCGGCATAAGGGCCATATCCATTTTGTTAAGGAATCCGCATTACGGCTTCTGAGCTAGGCGGCTCACCGAAGAAAGTCTGTGGAAAGTCATGTATTTACAAAGAAAAAGGCAGAACATTTGGTCGCTAAAGCATGATCAATCTCACGCTCTATGCCAAAAGTCATGCCTTGGATGATATGGAACGACTGTACCTTCTTGTCTGAATATATGGAGCGGTTGTAACAAGCGTATAATTTTATTATTTGCTATCTACAGGAATCGATATTGTCTTGTCGTAGGTTTTAATATAGTGAAACCCGTCCAGCAGCAGGCTTGTCGGTTCCTCCGTTGTGATAAAAGAATACGTCTGCTCCCACAGGATATTACCGTTTTTCAGATCCCACGGGCGTGATATGGAGATTGATGATACGGGAACTACGATACCACCAGCCTGTACGGATAAATTTTCCGTTTCCAAGATTGTAAATTGTTTTCTGGCGATAACGATATCATAGCCTGTCTCGGTTTTTGTGACGCTTCGAATCCATACCTTTTCATTGCCAATTTTAATGGATTGATCTGATGGTGTGGCTAGGGAGATGGGTTCTTCTACTCTCTGATATCCCGCGAAATTTTCGAGTACAAGATCAATGGTCTCCAACTTGTCTGTTGGAAGCACATCAAATTCAAGTTCAAATCCCGGGATGCCCTTTTCAGCAAAACGATCCGACCGCATTCCCCATGCTTTTACTTCTGTTCCATTCACATAAAGCTTTGTTTTACCTGGAAATATCGGGTATCCCTCATCAGCCATTTCAAAATATCCCTTCACGATGGTTGAAGTTGGTGATGCCGTAATGGAGTCATAGTGAACAGTCCCCTGATCGACAGGAACGGATTTTGAAATGTCCTCTTCTAGCATACTGTTCATCGCTTTATTCGCTTCAAATTTGAAGGAGATTGGATAGGATGCCCTTTCCCCATTATCTAGCCACTCACTGAATGTAACGGTTAATGTTCTGGAGAATGGACTAACGGGTTCGAATTTATATACTCCCTCGTACTGGGTCTCGTCTTTGCTATAATTGCCGCTACCTTCTTTCGGATCTGAATCAGTTAAGAACCCTTGCATTTTACCTACGTTGTAACGAATTGAACTATTGTCAGTAAATACGGAGCCTGCGGTTCGATCAATGGTGTAGTACATTAACAATGCGTTATCGTCCGCAATAACCCCATTAATAGTAATGACAGTGCCGTCATCAAGCGTTTTGCTTTTGTTGACCTTTTGTCCGTATCCTTGCTCCGCCACTTCAGAAAAGCTTAGCGATGTCAGCTCAATTTTATTTAACAGCTTACCTCCGTAATAAGCAAAAGCAGGATATTGATAAGTTCCGACAATCAGAAGGAGTGCTGCAGCTGATGATACAGCCCATGTCATCGCTCTATTCGTATTTCTTTTCTTTGTTGGGACATGCTCAAGTGCATTTCGTAGTCTGGCCTCAAGTTCTGTCGGAGCCTTTATGATATTCAAGTTCTGTTTGTGCTCCTGTAATCTCTCCTCGATCGTTTTCATAACGATCACCTCCGATCATGGCTTTTAGTTTTTGTATGCCTTGCGAAATTCTTGATTTGATTGTGCCCACCGGTGCACCGGACATGTCAGCAATCGTCTGATACGGAAGATCATGTACGTAACGAAGTTCGATCGCTTCCCGCTGCCGCGCATTCAGATGAGAGAGCAGCACCTGCAAGTCCATCTCAGACTCTGTATAGCGATATGGATTTTCGTCAGTTAATGCAGCAAGTGATGGTTCTCGCTCGTCTTCCAGTGGAAGAAATCGTTCATTTTTACGGAGTATTGTTTTGCAACGATTGACGAGAATGGTTTTGCTCCAGCTGTAGAAGGCTTCGTCTTTTTGCAATTGATCCAGCTTTTCATAAAGCGTAACAATCATGTCTTCCATGGCATCCATCGTGTCATGCTCATTTCTCATGTAGCTGTAGGCAAGACGATAATAAGTGTCCTGTTCGGCTATGATTAGTTGTAATAAAGCTTCCTTGTTACCTTTTTTTGCTTCTTTGACAAGACGACTTACATTCATGTTCTCACCCCTTTTCATAGATAAGAGTTCGCAGAGGTTATAAAAGTTCATTATGCACAAAAAAAACCTCCGCAACCAAGTCACAGGGAAGTTATCCTATCCCTTTGAGGTTGCGGAGGTTTATGAAATCAATAAAATCAGAAAGGACTAGATCTATCTTCATTTGCATTCTCTTGATGACTTTTGATACCATACCCGATTTTCTTAAGTATTGCAATCAGCTCGAGCTTCTCCTTATCTGTAGCAAATGAAAGATTGTCAGAGATCGTCTGAACATGTTTGGGGAAGATATTATCAAAGTAGCTTCTTCCTTCCTCAGTCAATGTCACATTTGTTTTGCGTCGATCACCCGGAATTGGAAGGCGTTCAACGAACCCTTTCTTCTCCAGCTTATCTACCACATAGGTGATACTCCCGCTTGGAATCGAGAAGGTATCGCTTATTTTCTGGATGGGCTGCGGACCTTTATTGTATAGAAACTCAAGAATTTGGAAGGTTTCCATACTGAGTCCAAAGCTGTCAATATCACGTTCTAAGCTCCCGTACAGCTCATTCACCATGTTTTTTATTACGCGTATTAGCCTTAAATCAAGTGCCTTTCCCTCAGCATCGCGTTCAGTCATTTTTAACCACCTTATTTGGCTTTATTATATAAAGGATACTCGACATTTGTAGGCACTTCAATTAGAAAGATTCGAAGCTTCTCTCCTTCAGCACGGATGTTGATTACTCCCTCTTGTTCAGATTGAACAATTGCAAAGTCTTTGTTCTTAAATGAAACGGCATCTTGTCCCGAAGTCCAGAAGGAGCCGCCAGTGCCTCTAATCGCCAATCCGGCAAGCGTCCGGTTCGGCAAAAGTTGATGGACGTACGACGAACCTGGTTGAATCTCGACGTCTAACATCCGCGCATCTGCGACTAGTTGGAGGACGGGGGAGCCTTCTCCCAATATCGTTTTAATATTCACTCCATCCTGGCGAATCTGAGGGAACTGCTCGTGCTTGAACAGAGAATAGGTTGGCACTCGCCTAACAGCTTCATTCAAGTAAGGCTCAAGCCAGATTTGAAAACTCTCAAAGCCCGCATCTACGCTTTCGGCATGTTGAATACCCGATCCCGCTTGCATGACTTGAATATCACCTGTTCCAAGGATGCTTTCGGTGCCTAGCGTGTCTTTGTGAAGGCCTTGGCCGTTAATTCCATAAGAAATGATCTCAAACCCTTGGTGAGGATGAAACCCGATTCCTCCTTCCGACTCTGCATGCCCCCAAGCCCAGTAAAATAGCGGTCCAAGCCTAACCGTAACTGCCCCTTGCCCCGAGAAACCTAGAGGTTTCTGCGCACTTATTTTGCCGCCGTCGAATTCTTCTTTACCTTGATGTTCAGGCCCTAATATTTGGATGTTCATTTTGAACAACTCCTTTTCTCTTTGTGTGTTCCGGTTCAAGTATTTGCATTTATCCCCTATCAGTTTGCTGAGGGAATGTAATTATAGCTCCAGATTTATATCCTATAATTATTTAATCTAATAATATTTAATATAATACTAGAGTATCTGTTTGTCAACATGCAAAAGAAGTATAAACAGCTATAATAAGAGCTCATACCAAATCTGTCTCCAATATCCACTTTGGAATTCCTAACTTTTGCCCCGATCAAACGTTTGGAAAAACACAAGAAGCCAAGGAGCCCAAATATGAGCTTCTTGGCTTCTACAAGCACTTGTTTTTTTTTCACTCTGACGATTGACGATTCGTTCTCCAATGCTCCCTGCCTTCACGGCTTCATCTCCTTCTTAAGATTTGGAGTATGAAGTTGCAAGCTGACTTCAAGGTTCTGGTATCACAATCGTTACAGTCGTTCCAACTCCCGGAATGGATTGTATGGAGACGCCATATTCCTTGCCGAAGTAGAGCTTAATGCGTTCATCTACGTTGTTGATGCCGACACCGCCCAATCTGGGCAGGGATGATGGCTGTTCGATGCCACTAGCCAACCTGCGCAAATTCGGATCGAAGCCGACGCCATCATCCTTAACTACGAACATTATGTTTCCATCATCCGTATAGTCGCATGAAATCTCAAGCAAGCCGGAACCATCTTTTTCCCGAATGCCGTGATAAATCGCATTTTCAACGATTGGCTGCAAAATGAGCTTCGGAATTACATTGACGGACAGAGCCGTATCAAAACGTATCTGATAATGAAGCTTTTCTCCATACCGCTCCTTTTGAATAAATAAATATTGGGTGACATGGTTCATTTCATTTTCAATCGTTGTCATTTCACTTCCGCCGCTTAACGACAATTGAAAAAATTTGGCCAATGCCTTTGTCGTCGATATGACGCGTTCACTTTCGTTAAATTCAGCCATCCAGACAATGGTATCCAATGTATTATACAAAAAGTGAGGATTAATTTGGCTATGCAGCACGCTCATTTCATAGGCATGCAGCGTTTTTTCCTTCGTTTCGATATCCTGCATCAATCGGCTCATCTCCGAAACCATCGTATTGAAATGCTGAGCGAGCCCTTGCACCTCCGTTACTCCGGATTCCGGGACGGTCACTTCCATCGTACCTGCCTTCACCTTCTCCATCGCTTGCTCTAATCGACGAATCGGCCGTGTAATGCTTTTGGCAATGAAGGGGGATACCGTTATAATAAGCAGCAGCAGTCCAACGCCAACAATTGCGAACGATCGAAGCAGCTGATTGCGTATTTGCTCCAAGCCATCCAGAGAACTGACACCGACCAGCGTCCAATCGGAATTTTTCAGTTGCGTTTTATTCACAAACAAATTTAGCGACTGATCGAAGCCTTCCATAGACATGCTGATCTTTCTTAGTTGCGCCTGCTTGACCGGATCACTGAAATAAGCGGGATCTTTATGATAAACAATTCCGCCTTTGCTATTAATGATGTACGCAAAGCCTTTGCTCCCCAGATCCAAATCGTTTAAGTAATCCTCGATGCCTTTATATTCGATATCCAGCAAAACAACACCTAGGTTTCGGTTGTTCTCATCTTTTACTTCCTGACTCATCGAGATGACCCATTTATCCTTGTCCATCGAAAATTTCTGCATCCTGGCAGAAGTGAGCGCCGGGTTCGTACTGTTTATCGCTTCGACATACCAAGGCTCAGTCATCATATCAGAAGAACGCTGCATATTCAGTTTTTTTTCATTCGACAGTACGTATCCATCTTTGCCGATGACAACTACGGATTTAATGTATGAATCGGACATCAACACAGTATTGATGAATTGCAGCTCGTCGTTGGCTCCGTCTTTCGTTGGCGAGGAAAGGGTCTTGATCGTCTGGGGATTATTTGCAAGCAGCGTAGACAATACATTTAGACGATCAATATACATTCCAACTAAATTGCCGCTCTTTGAAACCGCCATATTTGAAGATTGAATGGATTCATTCAGCACCACTCGCGAAACTCCGACATACAAAACAGCGCCAATAATGCCTATCGTCGCAATGCTGATCAACATATAAACTAATGAAATTCTAGATTGCAGAGAGCGGGGAAATCGCTTCACGATTGTTTGATCCTTTCCCGGTATTGCTGAGGAGAAACCCCGAATTTTTTCTTGAAGGTGGCGCTGAAATAATTTGGGTTATCAAAGCCTACGGCAGATGAGATTTCATATATTTTCAAATCGGACATCAGTAGTTGTATTTTTGAACGCTCCAATCGAACGACCATCAAATAATCCTGAAATGAGATATTGAATAATCTTTTGAACAGGACGCTCATATACCCTGCGCTAAACCCTTTCTGATCCGCCAGAATAGCCAAAGAGAAATCCGGATTAGCTATGTTATCCTCGATGATTTGGGCTATAGTTGCTTTGTTGTCGGATTCATCTGTTAATGGCAGTATCGTTTTATAATCACTAATAAGGCTCTGCAGCTCAAATTGCTGATGCTCGCTTTGTAGTTTTTCCACTAATTTACGCAGAACTTCGTACACATCTTCTTTTGAAACCGGTTTTAGAACATAATCATCGATGCCAATTTTTAAAGAGGTAACAGCATAATCATAATAGTCATATCCAGTGATAACGGCAATCTTGACATTAGGCTTTAATTCCTTGGCTTTTCTCGCAAAATCCAACCCATTCATCTTCGGTATATTAATATCCAACAGCACGATGTCGGGAAGATGAGCAAGGAAGAGTCTAAGCCCTTCCTCACCGTTACCAGCTTCTAGGATTTCCGTGATGTTAAACTTCTCGAACGGCACAAACCGTTTGATTCCTTTCCTGACCAGCTCTTCATCCTCGATAAGGAGCAACTTATACATCGATTCATACCCCTCAAAATTTATTCAACGGCTGCACGTAAATAACCGTAGCCTTCCTGCTGCATGTTGTCCAGTGGAACAAATCGGATAGATGCGCTTTCGATGCAATACCTTTTACCTGTAGATTCGACAGGTCCATCATCGAACACATGACCCAGATGAATGCCTCCTACGCGGCTCTTAAGAGCCGTACGAACCATGTTGTAGCTGGTGTCCTTCTCATAAATCACTACATCAGGTTCAATCGGTCTTGTGAAGCTAGGCCACCCGCAGCCTGAATCATACTTATCGCGGCTGGAGAAAAGGGGCTCACCCGTTGTTATATCGACGTAAATGCCAGCATCATACGAATCCCAATATTCATTGGAGAAAGCTCTTTCCTCGCCCCCGAGCACCGTTACGTTATATTGGAGATCCGTTAATTTCGATTTCAGTTCCTCGTTGCTTGGGCGTGTGTACAAAGCAGGGTCTACTTTAATCGGCTCATCCAGAATGGTGAGATCCACGTGGCAATATCCTTCCGGATTTTTTACCAAATAATCCTGATGCTCTTCCTCGGCCAAGTAATAGTTCGTTAAAGGCAACACTTCCGTAACGATCTTTTTATCATATTTTTTCTGCTGATTAGCAATGACTTCCTTAATAACAGCTTCTTCGTTGTCATTTACATAATAAATGCCCGAACGATAACTGATCCCAACATCGTTCCCCTGCTTGTTCACGCTTGTTGGGTCGATGATTTTAAAGAAACGGTTCAACAGATCGGACAATTCGATCCGTGCCGGATCGTATTTAACCTCAACCGCCTCAGCGAACTTGCGGTCTTCCCGAACTACATCCCTATATGATGGATTTTCCCCTATACCATTAGCATACCCCGAGGTTACATCCTGAACACCAGGAATTCGCGACATGTAGGCTTCCACGCCCCAGAAGCAGCCACCCGCCAAATAGATGGTTTGCAGTTTGCTTTTCGAGTAATCAATCTTGTCATTCGGGTTTTCCGAGCTCGTAGTCGTAGTTCCTGCCTTAACCGTTGTGGCATTAGAAGAACCTGCGAAGCCCGAAAACAAATTTTGATTAGAGCAAGCTGTAACAAACAATAACAGCAGTAAAGAACTGATTAACAGAAATCTTTTCATGTTATTCCCTCCCTATTATCTTAGCGGTAATTTAAGAAATGCCAATAAAATTATTTTTTATCACATCGTTAGAATTGTGACCTGGCATGGATTTGACGAGAACGCCATCAGAACCGATGTAAAACGAGGTAGGATATCCTCTTACTCCAAACTTCTGAGCCCACTTTCCGTCTTCATCCAGCAATACTATTATGTTAGTGCCCGTTTGATCGGACTGAAGTCCCTTAAACCACTTGGTAAAATCTTTGCTTGATTGCTCCCCTCTATAATTCGGACTTACAATCGTGATTACCTTGAAACCATTGTCCTGCAAGGCCAATTCATTTATTTCATCCAGTCCAGCCAAACAGATCGAGCACCAAGAAGCCCAATACTTCACATACACTTTATCACCGGCAAGACTGGCCAAATCGACCATGTTCCCATCCAAATCTTTTAACTCAAACATGGGGGCAGCCTGTCCTTTATTCAACACAGATTGACCTTGCTGCACGGTGTCCTTATTCCCGCAAGCCGCGAGTACCGACAGCGAGAGTAAGATAATGATAGACATCAACCATTTGCCACTGATCATGATATAATTCCCTCCCATTTATTAGAATAAATTCACAATCGCATTTAATTGATTCGTCGTAAGCAGTACTCCCATCATAATGAGCAGAATACCGGAAATGACTTTTATTTTAGGCGTATGCTTGTTAAGCGCTCTCAGACGTCCTATCAACAAATCCGAGAAGATTGAAAGAACCAGGAACGGAATAGCCAAACCAAGCGCATAAATAAGCATATATCCCCCGCCCTGCAGCGACGAGCCTTCACTAGCGGAAAGACTAAGAACTGCGGCTAAAATCGGGCCGATACATGGCGACCAGCCGAAGCTGAACGTAAATCCAAGTAAAAAGGCCGCAGCAAATCCCTTTTTCCCATTCGTAGCTAGAGTCAGTTTTTTCTCGCGTTGCATGAAGAGCAGCTTGACCACGCCTGTTTGAAAGATCCCGAATACGATCACAATGGCACCACATATGACGATAAACCAGGAGGTATTAATAATGCTCCCCAAAGCCCCTGCTCCGAATCCGAGTAATACAAAGACGAAAGATATTCCGAGCATAAAAAACAAAGTGTTGCCGATCAGCTGAGGATGAATCCGCAGCCTTCCCCATTTGACCGTGTTCGTGTTACTTCCCTGGGTTACGCCACCGAGATGGGCAACATATACAGGCAATATAGGTAAAATGCATGGCGAGAAAAAAGAAAGCAATCCTGCGATAAACACACTTCCAGCGAAAACCTGTTCCACCAACATGGCAACAACCTCCTTTCTTTGCTTAAGTTTATTACTTTTCCAGCGTAAATGATCTACACTATAACGATCAGTTTCTATGAAATGATAATGAGTTTTCGAAACTGTAGCAAAACAAATTGAATACTTACTAGTAATAAATCTTCACTCCGAAGAATGCTGCGCACACAAAAACAGCAGTCCAAAGTTACCTTCGAACTGCTGTTTTTATGATGATTGACTAGTTGAAGCAAATACGAAATGATTACAAATCCGTCTTCATAGCGGCAAGCTTCCGGCGATACTCCAACGCAGGTAGTCCGCCCCAACCCCAATTATCGGTATCAACCTCTTCGATAACGACGAAGGTAGATTCTAACGGCTTGTTCAGAACGTTGAGCAGAAGATCGCTGACCCCTTTAATGAGCGCCGCTTTTTCTTCCGCAGTGACAGACTGACGATCTGGTGCTGTGCCCTCGCGAGTCACTTGAATCGTAACGATCGGCATAGATATTCTCCCCCATTTAAATCGGAAATGTTTAGTTTGGCTGTTTTGTTCTGCTGCTGCATTTGATTAGTGGCCAGCATTTTGTCCACCATCAACATAAAGGGTTTCACCCGTTACGAAGTTGGCTGAATCCAGATATAAGACAGCTTCAACGATTTCATGCGATTCGCCCATGCGTCCCATTGGATGAAGTTTAGCTAGCGCATCGTGTGATTCAACAGGGTGCATTGGTGTTTTAATGACACCCGGCGAGACTGCATTTACACGGATACCTCGGGTAGCATACTCAATGGCTAGTGATTTCGTCGCAGATTTTAGACCGCCCTTTGTCAATGAGGCGAGTACGGAAGGAACGGAAGCCGATGGTTGGTCAACCAGACTCGTCGTGATCGTAACGATGTGTCCCGTTCCTTGTTTCAGCATCTCAGCTACCGCACGTTGGGTAACATGGAAGAAGCCAACGACATTAGTCGATATATACGTTGCAAAGTCCTCTTCTGAATACTCCGTAAATGGCTTGGACATGAAGATACCTGCATTATTAACCAGCGTATCGACGCGTCCGAAGTGAGCCAAACTTTCGTCGATTAAGCGCTGCGCAATCTTAGGATCTGCAACATTACCGGCAACAAATCGCACTTGTTTTCCAGTAGGATCGATTTCTTTTGCAGCCTCAGCCAACTCTTGTTCTCGGCGTCCATTGATAACGACATTCGCTCCTCGATTCACCATCTCAACCGCCATAGCTTTCCCCAGTCCGCTGCTTCCACCGGTTATTACGAATACTTTTCCCCGAATACTCATTTGTTCATTCTCCTTTTCCCAATTATTGTCCTAAACCGTTTTTCAATGCCTTAGCAACCGTTACGGTGCGTTTTGCTTGATGTTCAGCTGCAGCGCGCACGTCTTCCTTCATCTTTCCATTTTGATCCACTGTCACGCTTGTCCCGTATGGGTTCCCTCCGGCAACAAAAACGGATGGATCAGTAAATCCGGGAGCTACCACAATCGCACCCCAGTGGTACATTGACGTATATAGCTGAAGGATCGTTTGTTCCTGTCCGGCATTTGCATTTTGAGCAGAAGTCATGGCACTAACGACTTTATTCACTGTTTTGCCTTGAGCCCAAAGACCGCCTGTCGTATCTAAGAACTGTTTCAATTGAGCTGGTAAATTACCGAATCGAGTTGGCATGCTAAAAATGATCGCATCCGCCCATTCCAGATCAGCTACTGACACAGTTGCGATATTTTGGGTTTCTTCAAGATGCGCTTTCCATGATGGACTGCTGTCAATTACGGATTGCGGCGCAGTTTCTGCGACTTTTAATACTTTCACTTCTGCCCCGGCTTGACGACCACCTTCCGCTGCCCATTGTGCCAATTGGAAGTTCGTTCCATTCGAGCTGTAGTAGATGACGGCCAAATTAACATTTTCTGACATTTGTGTACTCTCCTTTTTAAATAGCTTTTGAATTATGCCCATTAGTATCGCTCCAAACTTTTTTTAATATTTGCTGAGTGCCGAGACCATATCCGCCCGCGGATGCGGACAAATGACCAGAAAGTTGGCTTTGATATCGTTCTGTAATTCATCGCAGCAGCTTAACTGTTTTCAAAAACGTTTATAAATTCACTAGGAGATTGTAGGCCATTTAGGCTGATCTCCTCATTAATTACAAAGTAAGGGACTCCTCTGATTCCCAGCTTTTGCGCGTTGCGTTGTCCTAATTCAACTTTTTCAAGTCCTTCGCCTTGAGTAAGCCGCATTTTGAGTTCAGCTGCATCTTCAGTGACCCCGCTTGTTCTTGCTATTTCCACAAGTTTATCCACATCACCGATATTAATACCTTTTTCAAAATAAGCCGTATAGATCTTCTCAATCAATTGCTCTTGCAAGTCCTCTGGCGTAATCGCGATTAACTGATGGGATAACGTCGTATTCGGTGTATATTTCACAATATCCATATTAAATGTAAGGCCGAAATGAGCACCGGTTTCGTTATACTGCTTCATTCTTGCTTCGAATTGTGCATTACCGCCTAACCTGCCAATCATAACCTGCCGATAATCTTCTCCTTCAAGGCGAATACCGGGGTTAAGCTGATAAGCATGCCAACGGACGGTTGCCTTCGTTCCTTCTTGCAATTGTTTCAAAGCGGATCGCAGACTGGTCGTTCCCATACGACACCAGGGGCAAATCGTATCCATGTAAACGTCAATGGTCAAGTTTTTCTTCATTATTTAACCACTACTGGCTTTACCGTTTTAATGTATTGAACGTAATCGATGCTGCTCTGTGCCAGACGTTCCTCCGTTACATCAGAAGTATCGTTTAGTGAAAAATGAGGCAGGTAAGTGGCACTAATGAAACGAGCAAGCGCTTGTATTGGATTCAATATTTCTTCCAGCGTGAGACGATTGGATCCCGTTGCTTGATACGATTCCTTCGTACCATAAGTCGAGATCGCAACACCGATTTCTTTCCCTGCTGTTTTAGTGCCTTCCGGTCCATAGGCCCAGCCATACAACAATACGGAATCAAACCATTTTTTTAGTAATGGCGGCGTGCTGTACCAATAAAGCGGATATTGAAAAATAATCCGGTCATGCGCCTCAATTAACTGCTGCTCTCTAGAAACATCAATATTTTCGTCTGGATATTCTTTATATAATTCATGAATCGTGATATCATCATGCTTTTTCAATTCTTCCACCCATGATTTATTCCAGTTGGATGCTTCGATGTTCGGGTGAGTAACGATTACTAATGTTTTCATTTTAGTTGCTCCGTTTCATATAATATTTTTTTAATTTAAAAACAGTTACCTGTATCATTTTTATTTATTTTCGAAAAATACTGTATTTTTCATAAATACACTTTCTTGTTTGTTAACTAGTGGACCATTGAGTTCTGAGATTCGTTTTACTTCAATCCATTCAGGATCGTTGCGGAACCGATTGTAGTTAAGGTTACGCATCTCCATATTGGCATGCTCAACAACATAATAAAGGCGGTTGTTTGCTTCATCCGCATCTTCCCAAAAATGCGTCACTTTCATGCCATGATTCATAAATAATTGAATAACATGATCTTTGAATCTATCCTGAATAACCTTCATCTTACCTGGATTTACATCATAAATTCGCAGCTCATACAACATCTCTTCCCTCCTCCATTTAGAAAAATGGTTCTATTTATACCTTTTGGAAAAAAGACGCTTCATTCATATAAACGATTTCAATATTCTCATGCAGCGGACCGTTTGGTTCAGTTCTTTCTTTAAGCTCCAGCCATTCTTGATCCTCCAGAAAGGCTTGGAAATTTCGTTCACGCGATGCCGCGTCCCGATGCTCAAGCACGTAATACAAGCGATCCCTCGTTTCGTCTGCGTCCACCCAAAAATTCGTTACTTTCATTTCATGCTTTGCAAAAATCCTTATCGTATCATCCCGAAACCGGTTCAGTATCGCCTGCATGCGGCCGGGAACCACTTGGTAAATCCTCAGTTCGTACAACATAAAGGCCGTCCTCCTTTATTTAAATTCTATATTTTCCCCATTCAAAAGTTAATATCCGGATTACCATTGGCCGGCGTTTTGACCGCCATCGACATGTAGAATCTCTCCAGTCACGAATTGTGCTGATTCGAGATACACAATTGCGTCAACAATATCCTGAACCTCGCCCATTCGGCCCACTGGATGAAGTTTAGATAAATATTCATGTGTCTCAACCGCATGCATCGGCGTCTTAGTGATCCCTGGCGCCACAGCGTTCACGCGAATACCTTTGTCCGCATACTCAATCGCCAATGATTTCGTTGCCGCGTTTAAGCCTCCTTTGGTCAGTGCGGCAAATACGGATGGCACGGCTTTAAGTGGCTGCTCTACGACTCCGCTTGCCGTGATGTTGACGATGTGGCCGGAACCCGTCTTCAGCATCTCGGTCACCGCGCGCTGAGTAACTCTGAAAAATCCTGCCACATTGATGGACATTATCGATTCAAACTCTGATTCAGTGAAGTCTGTGAATGGTTTCGCTATAAAAATGCCGGCATTGTTCACCAGTGTGTCAATACGTCCAAAGCGCGAAAGTGCTTCGCCGATTAAACGTTCAGCTATTTGGGGATCTGAAATGTCGCCGGCAATGTAAGCGACATGCGCTCCTGTCGGATCGACTTCTCTTGCCGCTTCTACCAGCGCTTGTTCACGGCGGCCATTAATGACTACATTGGCACCGCGTTTCACCAGTTCAATTGCCACTGCTTTTCCAATACCGCTGCTTCCACCTGTAATTACTGCCACTTTACCTTGAAAACTCATTTCTTCGTCCTCCTGTATCTACCTATTAAAAGATAGATTTATCATATTGAAATCCTGTCTTCTTCTCTGAATAGCAGAATCCATTTAAACCGAATTCATGCATACTCGACGACTAAGAAGTAACTGTTGTGTTCTGGTTCATGTTGAAATTCTACCTTTTAGTAGATAGATTGTCAACCCCGAATGTAAAAGTTTATTTACCTTCTTGCGTTTTGCCTACCTATCAAAAGATAGAATGTGGTTTGAAAAATATCCGCCTCTCTAAGATAAAGCGGATATTAATCCTTCAGCAATCATATCAAACCTATTTAAATCCCGAAAACTTCTTGCAAGTAATTGTGCACCCTGAAGTGATGCAAGAAATTGATGAGCCAGCACATTCGCGGCACCATCGAAGTTTAGTTGCTCTTCACTCCGCCCCTGTTCCAATACTCGTTCCAACCATGTTAAATTGGCGGTGAATAACTGAGCGAGCCCTTCTCGTGTATTATTCGATAAAGTAGCCAGGTCAGTTGAAAGCATTACACCCATACAAGTACAATAATTTTGAACAGGGCCACTGTAGAGCAAAATGAATTTGCGCAGTTTTTCTAAATTGTTCTGTGTCTCGGCATCAATTTGAGTTATTGCAGAAATGAAATTTCTGTGATACCTCGCAATCAACGCTTCTCCTAGATCCTCCTTGTTAGGGAAATAGTAATGAATGCTTGCAGTACGTATCCCTACTTTTTCTGCAATGTGTGCATAGCTGAATCCGTTAAACCCAAATTCCTGAACGATCGACTGAGCAGTATCCAATATAATTTCTGCTGTATTCTTGTTTTTGTTCATGATGCAATTCTACCTTTCAATAGGTAACCTGTCAACTTTGGGTATTAGCTCTTCTAGATGAAGCAGGATTTAGATGAAACCCATCCGCTGTAGTTGCGTTTATAAATTGCCCCTTTCTCCTTTAATCTTATCCAATTAAATTTAAAAAATCGTAGGTATCATTCCCCCATCCATACGGATTGGAGAACCTTTAAATGCGGATGCATAAGGACTGCATACAAAAGTAGTTAGTCTACCTATTTCAATAGGCTTGATAAATCGTTGAATTTCAGATTGAGGTAAGTTTGTAGTCATAAATTCTTTCTCTTTTTCTGAAAAAGTCATATCTTCATTAGGGTAAATACCCTCAATTATTTGATGGACATTTTCAGAGAGTGTTGGTCCTGGCAAGATCGAATTGACTGTAACTTCTGTTCCTATAGTTAATTTAGATAAACTTTTTGACAATGATAATAACATTGATTTTGTCATACAATACTGAGGCATTTGTCCTGAAGGCATAATTGCTTCTTCACTTGCAATAAAGATAATGCGGCCGTAATCATTTTTCAACATTTTAGGTAAATAAAATTTAGATAATCCATTTGCAGCAAGAACATTAGTACGGAAGTAATTTTCCCATATTTCATCATCAACGTCCTCATATTGCATCATTTCATAAATACCCATGTTGTTTACTAAAATATCAATATACGGATGTCTTTCAAATAAAGCTTCTCTTTGCCCAATATCCACAATATCGGCTGTAGCATTTTGAGGAAAGGTTGCCGGGAATCCTGCCTTAATTTCATTTACAGTTCGTTCTACCTCTTCATAATTTCGTCCATTAATTAGTACGTTAACCCCTTCTTTGGCAAGCTCAATGGCAATTGCTTTTCCAATACCTTTCGTTGATCCTGTAACTAAAGCTGTTTTATTGTTTAATCCCATATCCATCATACATTTCTCCATTTCATACACGGCAAGCTGATTAGTCGTCATTTTTAAAACAGTCTTGTGCTCCGGATAGTGATTATAATACCTTGTTTGGATTGTTCAGTAACTAGCATACTGCGCCAAAGTTCTTGCTTTACACGCCAAGTGATAAAATCAGTAAATATTGGCTCTCTGTAGAATTGGTTAGGTTGGGAATTCCATTAACGAACAGTCAGCATTCCTAGGCGTGCATCTGATATCGAGTTCGCACCTAAATGTACAGCACGCCAATTTGAAGGAGTATCACCTTYCCAAAGCCGGAAAGCGCGGTAGAACGAGTTCTGGTCTTCATATCCAATCAAGAAAGCCACTTCTTTAATCTCGAGTGAGGGGTCTGCCAAGTACTCTCGTGCCTGCTCATGTCTAGCTTGTGTCAAGAGCTGCTTGAAGCTCGTGTTTTCGTCAGTAAGCCGGCGCTGTAAGGTACGATCGCTCATCCCCAACTCCTTTGCAACAGCCTGCATGTCAGGGCGCCCTCCAGTGAAGCTGCGTTTCATGATCCATTTGACCATCTCGGTAATTGAGCGGCTGCGCTGCTGTTCATCCAACGAACGGTCCAGAACGGGAGTCAGGATCTCCAGCAACTCTTCGTTGTATGAGACAAAAGGGCAATCCAGATCTCTTCGATGCAGCGTCAACCGATTACATTTTGCACCAGTCAGGATACGGCAGCCGAAGTAAGATTCAAGGGCCTGTACATCGCCCATTGAGTGCGTAAATTCGACGAGCCGCGCCGTCAGAGGTTGACCTGTTCCCCGCCGCCCGAGCTCCAAGAGAAATGCCAGCGTGATACCAGCCAGCATCTGCGGACCGGGTTGCTCGGTATGCAGCCATTCCAGTTCGATTGTACAGTGATCGCCCTCCTCGGTGATATGTAAGCCTTCGGGGGGGCACAGTTGTTTGTAGCGAGCCATTCGGTTTAGAGCGTCGCGATAGTCACGAGCGTGGTAAGTAGCTAAGACAGTCGGTGGGTACTTCACTGTTTCAAAGACGGTCACTAGCTTGATGATTCCTTCGGCAGTATCACCAATGAGATCGGAATAAGCCTGCCAGATCGCGAAATATTGGGCAGTGGTGACTACTGGTTCAGTAATAATGGTGAGCGGCAGTCGTGCTTTGCGAGCTACATCGTGGGCGGCAATCCCTAATTGACATAATCCTGCCCAAAATCCTGGCGGGATTTTAATACGGTCAGAGGTATGAGACTTCATACATATAGGCCTCCTTTAGCTGCTTACATATTCATTAGTTATGATTGTGATTGGGTATCCTGCCTTGTTGATGGGACAGCTGCTATTATTTTACCTCTAAGCAGCCCATATTTTTTATTAACAAAGGCAAATACCCTGTCATGACTAATTTCATGACATACAATACATTTTGGTAAACCATTTTTCTAGGAGGTTAAAAATACGACATGAAAAAGAAGTCGAGGAAGTTAAAGAAATTATTTTTACACGGTGAAGTCATTGAGAGCTCTTTTAATGAGCTAGAAATGTTGGAAGCTCGACATGATAGCTATCCCAAATCATTGCATATTCAAGTATTAGATGCTTTGGCGTCTAAGCCCACCCATATAAAACGAAAGTCATCCTAAACTCACATTATTCTTGAGATGCGAAAGCTCCTGACCTTTGTGGGTTAGGGGCTTTTTGATGATTGCGGTTCCTTGTTAGTTTGATCCATTATTGTCGGTCGGGAAGTTTGACTCAATATGATCAAGATCTTCTGGTTGTAAATCCCAACCTAGAGCATATAGATTATCAACGATATGTTCCTTGTTCGCGGCTTTAGGGATAGTTACCAATCCTTCCTTCCTTAATAACCAGTTTAAAGCCACTTGATACGCTGTCTTTCCATATTTAGCTCCAATTGCATCTAATACATTTCGTTCATTTGTTCCGACCTCGGGAAAACCATTCATGCCAAACACTTGTGGAGCAAAGCCGAATGGCGAATACCCCATAACAGTTATCCCATTTTCTTTACAATAAGGGAAAATCTCATTCTCAACTCTTCGATCATTCAAGTGATATGCTACTTGATTACAAACTAGTGGGATATCGCCTAAACAGCGTTGTGCTTCCCGCATTAACTGGGTTGTAAAGTTACTTACCCCAACATACTTTATTAATCCTTTTTTTACCAATTCAACCATGGCTTCCATCGTTTCCGAGACATTATGCTCTTGGCTTGGCCAATGCTGTAAATACAGATCGATGTAATTTGTTTTTAAACGTTCTAAACTTGCCTCAGCCGCTCTTAAAACACCTTCGTAAGAACAATTTTTTGCAGAAACCTTTGTTACAAGGAATACATTGTTTCTTAAATCTTGGATCGCTTGGCCGACAATTTTTTCAGCTCCTCCTTTACCATATTCTTCTGCAGTATCTATCAATGCGATTTAGCATAATGAACCCCCTAATAAATTGCTCGATATGTTAATCCATGAAGATACAGCAAAAGCCGTTGATTATAAGTCAACGGCTTTACATCCGAAAAAATTAATTATAGGCTAGCTCTTTTTCGCGTAGACTAAGCGTTTCTGCTGTTGATGTATGAATTTCTTGCAGAAGCTCCGGATTTTCCATTAGTGACACACCATAAGAAGGAATCATTTCTTTAATTTTCGGTTCCCACTCTTTCATTTTTTGTGGGAAGCATTTTTTAATTACCGCAATCATAACATGAACAGCAGTAGAAGCACCTGGAGATGCACCTAGTAATGCTGCAATGGATCCATCAGCGGCACTAATAACTTCCGTACCGAATTGAAGCGTGCCTTTGCCGCCAGCTTCAGTATCTTTGATCACTTGCACACGCTGGCCTGCTACTACTAAGCCCCAATCCTCGCTTTTGGCGTTCGGAATAAACTCTCGTAATTCTTCCATGCGCTTTTCTTTCGATAACATGACTTGCTCAATCAAATATTTCGTCAAAGACATGTTTTTTGCGCCTGCCGATAACATCGTTACGAGATTATCCGGTTTTACGGAAGTTACCAAATCAAACATGGAACCGGTTTTTAGAAACTTCGGCGAGAAGCCGGCAAAAGGTCCAAATAGCAATGATTTTTTATTGTCGATAAATCTTGTATCAAGATGCGGAACAGACATTGGAGGAGCTCCAACCTTAGCTTTGCCATACACTTTCGCATGATGCTGCGCTACGACATCCGGGTTATTACACACCATAAAGATCCCGCTCACCGGGAATCCTCCAATATGTTTACCTTCAGGAATACCGGATTTTTGCAATAAATGTAGGCTTCCTCCCCCGCCTCCGATAAAGACGAATTTTGCGTTATGGCGTTCGACGTTACCGCTGTCGTTCCGTATTTTCAATTCCCACGAGCCGTCGTTAGTACGTTTAATATTATCAACGCTGTGTTTGTATTTAATTTCGGTGTTTTTACTCTTTAAGTGGTCAAACAAAATGCGCGTTAAAGCACCAAAATTGACATCAGTTCCAGTGTCAATTTTAGTTGCTGCAATAGGTTCATTCGATTGACGACCTTCTATGATAAGCGGGATCCATTCCATCAGTTTTGCAGGGTCATTGGAAAATTCCATCCCTTGAAACAGAGGATTATTTGACATCGCTTCAAATCGTTTCTTTAAAAAAGATACATTTTGTTCCCCTAGTACCATACTCATATGAGGCAATGGCATGATAAAGTCCTGCGGATTACTTATTAGCTTACTGTTTACAAGATAGGACCAAAACTGCATTGAGAGCTGGAACTGTTCATTAATTTTGATAGCTTTGCTAATATCGATAGATCCGTCTGGTTTTACGTCTGTGTAGTTAAGCTCGCAAAGTGCTGCATGACCTGTTCCTGCATTATTCCATTCGTTAGAGCTTTCCTCACCTGCATTTTCAAGTTTCTCAAAAACTTTAATTTCCCATTCCGGTACTAATTCTTTCAGAAGTGTACCTAAAGTCGCACTCATGATTCCGGCACCGATTAAGATGACGTCTGTTTTAGTTTCTCCGTTGCTCATTATTACCATCCTTATACCCTAAAATTTACAGAAAGGATGTAGGCGCTCCTGCTTAGGTGTCACACCAAGCCAAGGTGCGAACTTGTCACACACCTTTTCTGTTTTAATCATAACCCTACCATAGTGATTTACAATTATTTATAGATTAATATATCTACTATTATCAGATAATTATAAGCTATTTGAAAGCTGGTGAAAAGTGAGAAGTTCGTCCACAAGGCTGTTCTTGTCTCAGGATTGGATAAAGTTCATAAATGCTACGAATAATGAAACCAATAAAAAGAGAACCGTAAATAATCGGTTCTCCTTTTCTTTCACAAGCTATTTTGCTCTTCTCTGAGCTTTGCAGTGTTTTTGTAAGTGATTAGCTCAAGCCCGCTTTCGATAATCCAAACGCTGCGTCAGCTGAACCCGGTACGGTCTTAAAGGCTACGTTTATACGGTTCCAAGCATTAATCGCCATGACCGAGAAAGTCAGATCCGAGATTTCTTTTTCAGACAATTGCCCGCGAACACGGTCATAAACCTCGTCCGTAACACCATGCTCAGGTATTTTGGTTAAGATTTCGGTCCATGCCAGCGCTGCCCGCTCACGTGGAGTAAACAATGTTGATTCCCGCCATATCGAGATGTGGTAGAGGCGAAGCTCGCTCTCGCCATTGATCTTAGCCTGCTTGACGTGCATGTCCAGACAGAATCCGCATCCATTCATTTGCGACGCTCTAATGTGAACGAGATCAAGTATCTTCTCTTCCACTGCGCTTGCCTTCTCTGCATTGCTGAATTCCATCATTTTCTTGAAGAGTTCTGGTGATTGCTGCATATAATTTATACGTTGAGTCATAATTGTGTACCTCCTAATTTTTTTTACACTAATAAAACGATTGTCGACTCTGATGTGTGACATCAAACGTTTTTTATTTTTCTCCACCTTTTTATTGCTATTAAATTAGAGGAAACAACTATTCAGGAAGCACTCTCCCTTTATATTTTCCAGTTTGAGTAAGTTTCACTTTGACATCAATCTTATTTAAGGTATCCTCTTTTAATACCAAATGGTCTCCGTCGTCTAAGCGATGCCATTCTTTGGGGTTGTTTCTATAAATTTCTCCAAACAAATTCAACAGGTCCGTCTGTTTGGAAAGCCCTTTCCGATACGTCGATAGGATTTCAGCTTGAACCACTTGTGCGGCTTGTTCTTCCATCGTCTTTATGGAAACATTCTCCGACATTTCTTCAACGGCTGCACGAACCTCTATGTATATGTTAAAACGGGCTTTATCTTGTTCAATTAACGGCTGTACCCTATGGCGAGGTTTAGTTAATACTAACGCTCCTGCCGGTTTTTCATTATCGGGAATATTAATGAATACGCGTTTCGAACTTTTTTTAAACCATCTCACACCTTTGAGATCGTCTTCAGAAAACCAGCCCTTCAATTGATGTTCGTGCATGGCGAATGCACCGTCTATTTTAAACATGGTTATTTTCTTTTGATCTTCCTGCCATTCTTGTTTCGTGATGGAGAGCGTTGGAAGAATTATCGTTCTGCCCTTTTCATTTAATTCTGCAATGTTCTTGTAACCATACTGAGGCTTAATAGAGGATCTCTGCTCATAGGTTTCCTCGGGCGTATCCATGATTGTATCCAGGGGAGATATATAAAGCAGCGATTTTTGTGATAAAATTTTGGAGAAGCTTTCTTTCGTACCAAACAGCAAAATATTGTATCGGACTTCATGATAGCGATTTATCGCATCATAGGCTTGTCTGAGCGCATTTTTGTCTTTCAATATAGCTTCCGAACAGACGATCGCTTTGATATGCCCCCAGTATAATTTTATTTGTGATGTCGCATAAAGCGAGGTTAACGCTTCATTAGCCGTCTTCCCCTCTCCCCTGCCAATCCATGTCGGCACATTTTTGCCTATCTCGAATTTATCGCTCCTTGCCACGTTCAAAAAATTAAGGATCTGTACATACGCTATAAAACGTCCATCCTTATAATCAAGCCCAAGAGCCGTAACATAAGCCATATTTTGAATGGTTTTGGAATCCCAACATCCTGACGCCGATAATAGCACAGCCAGAACGATAGACAATTTAAGGATTACTTTCATGCGGCTCTTCCCCTTGCTTATCGGAATCTAAGGTGTTTAGGTCGGCAGGTCTTCTTCTATATTCTCTCCAAGGAAGCCGAAAAATAGATCTTGCCATCTCTTTAAACACCGGAGGCGACAGAGGGGACATGTAAGGAACTCCGAAGGAGCTCAGTTTGCACATATATCCAATAAACAGCACAACACTAATGATTAACCCAAACATCCCTAAAACGGCAGAAACGAAAAAAAACGCGAATCGGAGTATGCTAACGGCGCCGTTTAAATTTTGGCTGACTAAAGTTGCGCCCGTCACTGATACAATGGCCCCAACAATGATAACACTTGGGGAAACGAACCCGGCTCGAATGGCTGCATCCCCAATAATTAACCCGCCTACAACGGTCAATGTCTGGCCAAAGGCACTTGGGAGGCGAAGGCCTGCTTCTCTAAAAATCTCCAACAGCATCAGTAATATCAACATTTCAATTTGTCCAGAGAACGGCAGACCAAAGCGTGCCGTGGCAATGGTTGCCATCAATCGAAAAGGAATCTGATCCGGGTGAAATGAAGTGAGGGCTACCCAAGCGCCCGGCAATAGGACGGATAAGAGAAAACTGATTATACGAATCAAACGTGCAAACGAAATATATTGGAAATTGAAATAGATATCTTCAGGTGATTTTAGTAAAAGTAAAAAGGTCCCCGGCCCAATTAGAACCATTGGGTTACCGTCCACGATGATGACAAATCTTCCGTTCAGCAAACTGGTGACTGCCTTGTCCGGCCGTCCGGTATAATCAAATAAGGGCATCAGGGTGTACGGCTTATCGGCAATCTTCTGCTCGAGTTGATTGATGCTTTGAAGTCCGTCTACATCAATCTTATTCAGTCTTTTTCTAACTTCGTTTAGCACGTCGGGAGAAATAATATCCTTAAAATATAACAAGCCTACCTTTGTTCTTGTTCTTCTTCCGAGCGTAAAAGTTTCATAACAGAGGGATTGGCTGCGAATACGTTTTCGAACTAAGGCCACATTAACAACGATATCTTCCACAAATCCATCTTTTGGTCCATTGATAGAAATCTCCGTGCTTGATTCCTCTGGTGTACGATCTGGACGACGGGCGATGTCCATTTTAAATAAAAGGTTCGTCTGTGAGAATAGCAGAAGGAGATCGCCTTGAAAGATCCATTCGGAAAGTTGTTCCTGAGAGGGATTGCCCTCTACCGCTGTTAATGGCAGCGGGACAGAAATAGTATCCAATTGCAGGTTAGATAACTTTTGCTGCCGGTGCAAGCTAACAAGCTCTGGAAGAATGACTTTTGCAATCTGTGAGGAATCRCACAATCCTCCGCTATAGATGAGAATAACTTCGGCAGTGCCTTCTTCAAATCGATATTCCTGTATTTCAACGTCCGCAGAGTGAAGAAATTGCTTTTTGAATTTCTGCTTATTCCAACCATTTACCGATTCAAGTTTAGTTCCAATCATGCGGTCTCCTCCTTGAACTTCTTGGAAAATAACGAGATTGATATGCAAACGATCGATACGAACAAAGCCACCCCTAAGGAAATTGGAAAATAAAATCGATACATCCATAAATAAATCGTATATTTCTCAAAGGGAAACATTGATATTACTATATAACTGATTGTAATGAAAAGGATAAACCGATTGCGTTGTCTCAAATTTGTAAAAGGCATCATTTCCGCCAGTAATAATTGTGCGAAGCCGACTCGAATTATCGCGCCAGACATCCACTGGAATACGGATAAAAAATCGACATGTTCGATATTACTGCCCAATTTGACCAAGCGCCATTGTTCATACGGAGATTCAGACTGTTTAGCAGCTTCAACAGGACCGAATTCGGTCACAGCTCCAATAATGGGGCCAACCGAGATGTACACCATAAGCACTGCAAAAATGGCGATTTTCCACACCCGAACTCCCGACTTCAGACGATGTTGGATTGCCATGATCATCAGCAGTTCAATAAATCCGCCACCGGCATAAAGCATGCCATGTATGACGGGCTGCCATCCATGCTCCAGAATCGGCTTTAAAAGCGTAAAATCTTTCTGCGTGGTGTTCGAGAAAGCCACAAAATACCCAAGGGCAATCACAATGGGAAGCAAGATACCCGCACTGATAGCTATCATCCGTATGCCTGATGTAGCGTAAAAGTGACATACTAAGGCTAAAACAATGACCAATGCAAATTTGGGTGTACCTGGCATATAATCAATATTAGTCCAGATAGCGGTATACAGGACAGTAGACAATCCGATCAGGAACAACTGCAAGCAGATCGGAATTACAATCATCCAAGATATTATGTTATTGGTCTTGCTAGCTAACCAAGGCTGCAGCTTCTGCTGGCCCGATCTCTTCATAAACAAAACAAGGAGAGCACACCAAGGAAGATATAACAAACCAACTAATAAAACAGAAATCCAGGCATCCCTTCCAGATGCTTCGAGGAGCAACGGGTTGATGATTACATGAGTCATAAGCCCATTCATAAGCATAAAAATCATGCAAACTTGTAAAAAACTGATTTTACCGATTGCCTTATCCATAGCCTTCACCCAACCTAACCAATAATTACGAAACATATATATTGTTCCTTTAGGTACATTAATTATTCTTAAATGGAAAGTAGTGGATTGGAATGCCGCCCTAACGGCTTAACGCTTATCGGCAAAAAAAAAGACAACCACGAAGAGTGGTTGCCTTAGTAATGAATGAGTTTCTTGCTGTTAAAATGTTTTTGCTAATTCTCGCGCTTGTTGAATAGCCTTCTCTTTAATGGCAGGTGCTTGATCCGGTGTTGCGGCCATCCCTTCAATGAAAATGCCTTCAAGCGAAGGAACACCTAAAAATTTCATAATGACGCCCAAAAAACGATGACCCATCTCAAAGTCTGCCAATGGACCTCCTTGCGTATATACACTGCCGCTTGCTTGGATATGCATCGCTTTTTTATCTCCAAGCAAACCAATAGGCCCTGTTCCCGGAATAAATTTGAACGTTTTTCCAGCCACGCATACGGAGTCAATGTATGCTTTCATAATAGGAGGAAATGAAAAATTCCACATGGGGTTAACAAATACATACTTATCTGCCGCCACAAATTGATCTACCAGTTCGCCGAGACGGCTTACTTTAGCTTTTTCTGACTCTTCTAATTGCGCAAATTCTGTTCCTGTACTTAATTTTCCCCAACCGCTAAAAACATCAGCGTCAATATGAGGAATGTTCATTTGGTAAAGATCAAGGTGCAAAACTTCATCATTTTGATTAGCTTCGCGATAGGCTTCAATAAATTCATTCCCTACAGATAAGCTATATGAGGATTGCTGATCATGAGGGTGAGCTGTAATATACAAGACTGTTGCCATTTTAGATTGCCTCCATTATTTTAATTTCACTTTCTATTTCCAAAGGACCTGACTATGTTCATAAATGCCTTATGCTTGTAACTGATAATGATTAGCTCAGACCCGCTTTTGTCAATCCAAACGCTGCGTCAGCCGAACCCGGTACGGTCTTGAAGGCTACGTTTATACGGTTCCAAGCATTAATCGCCATGACCGAGAATGTCAGATCCGAGATTTCTTTTTCAGACAATTGCCYGCGAACACGGTCATAAACCTCGTCGCTAACACCATGCTCAGGTAGTTTGGTTAGGATCTCGGTCCATGCCAGCGCTGCCCGTTCACGTAGTGTAAACAACGTTGATTCTCGCCAAATCGAGATATGGTAAAGGCGAAGTTCCTTTTCACCATTGATTTTGGCTTGCTTGACGTGCATATCCAGACAGAAGCCGCATCCATTCATTTGCGACGCTCTAATGTGAACGAGATCAAGGATTTCCTCTTCAATTGAACTATCCTTCTCGGCATTGCTGAATTCCATCATTCTTTTGAAAAGCTCAGGTGATTGCTGCATATAATTTAAGCGTTGAGTCATAATTGTATACCTCCTAATTTTTTTTACTCTATTAAAACGAAGGACGACTCAAATGTGTGACATCAAACGTTTTTTTTTCTTCACTAAATTTTGTTACCCAAAATGTTTTTGTAAACCAATGACGTTATCGGCAAAAAAAAAGACAACCATGATGAGTGGTTGCCTTAGTAATGAATGAGTTTCTTGCTGTTAAAATGTTTTTGCTAATTCTCGCGCTTGTTGAATTGCTTTCTCTTTAATGGCAGGTGCTTGATCCGGCGTTGCAGCCATCCCTTCAATAAAAATACCTTCAAGCGAAGGAACACCCAAAAATTTCATAATGACGCCCAAAAAACGATGACCCATCTCAAAGTCTGCCAATGGTCCTCCTTGCGTATATACACTGCCGCTTGCTTGAATATGCATAGCTTTTTTATCATCCAGTAAACCAACTGGCCCTACATCTGGGACATACTTGAAGGTTTTTCCTGCCACACAGATGGAATCAATGTATGCTTTCATAATTGGAGGAAATGAAAAATTCCACATGGGGTTAACAAATACATACTTATCTGCCGCCACAAATTGATCCACCAGTTCGCCGAGACGGCTTACTTTAGCTTTTTCTTCATCATCTAATTGTGCAAAATCGGTGCCTGTGCTTAATTTCCCCCAACCGCTAAATACATCTGCGTCAATATGAGGAATGTTCATTTGGTAAAGATCAAGATGCACAACTTCATCATTTTGATTAGCTTCGCGATAAGCTTCAATAAATTCTTTTCCCACAGCTAAGCTATAAGAGGTCTGCTGATCATGAGGGTGAGCTGTAATATACAAGACTGTTGCCATTTTAATTAGCCTCCTTTATTTCAATCCCTCTTACTATTGCCAAAAGACATTTGCTTAACTCTTGTCGAACTTTGGTTATATCCCCTTTAATTGTAGCTCGACCATTACATTGATTATTACAACAAGCAACGTTTTCAAAAAAATAAGCGGCCTCTCCCCAATAAAATACCGGGAAAAGCCGCTGTAGGTTTTGTACCGCATGCGAAAAAGGTTTGGTAGCCACAGTATTTAGAATGATCATTCTCAAAACAGTAAAAAAATATTACTTTCTCTTTAAAATTGACATCGTTGTTTCAATAATAAGTTTTAATTTCTCTCTGTCATCTGTCGCTTTCGCTATAACCCGCAGCCCGGTAACCGCATTATTAAAATAATACGAGAGCAATTTCGCATCTAGCGTAGGATCAAGTTCACCCGATTGTTGACCTGCCTCAATAAGCTCACGAATCATTTCCTCCGAACCGATCAAGTTCTGATTGACCCAAGATCTGGATTCTGAATCATGCAGGGACAACTCCACTGCGGTATTAATCATAAGGCAGCCTTTAGGGAACTCTCCTTCAACCTGACTGATTGCTATTTCTAACAAAAGCCTGATCGCTTCCTCCGCAGAATGGTTGCCATTTATCGTACGTTTAACTAATTGATCTATAAATTCACTGTATCGCTTTAACGCCTTGATATACAAGGAATGCTTGTCTCCAAAGGTGTCATACAAACTCCTCTTGTGAACTCCCATATGAGAAACTAAATCCATCATCGATGTTTTCTCATAGCCCTGTTCCCAGAATAACCGCATGGCTTTAAGCAACACCGCATCCGCATCAAATTCTTTGGTTCTGGCCACTCGATTGACTCCTCCTTTCAATTAGATGGTAGCATATCGRGAACGATCGGTAAAGAATTATTCAATGCCGTTTTTCATTAAAACTTTTAATTGATCTATATTTTTATCGGGCATTTCGATTCCTTCTAACGATAGCTATCAGTAAAAGCAGCAATGGAAATACGAATCCGAATGTGAATGAGTACATCGTCCAGACGTATCTGTCGAACGAAATGAAGTAACCCATATCCGGGACAATAAAGCTGGTTATTGCAAATAGAATCATTCCCATAGGAAATACAAGTGGACGGTAATCCCCGAGATTAAAACTTTGGGAGAACGATTGGATCGCCATATAAAAACAAACGACTAATTTACAAAAAATCGTAACAAACCAAATGACTGCTATGATGACCTCAACCCTTTGTATGAAGTCTCCAATTTTTATAATTTTGGCCATCTCGAAACTGGCATAAAGATTACTTGAAGTCATTCCTGTCCCCATGACCAAGAGACAAAGTGTTGTAATCATTAGCAATACGAATCCACCGAGTAACGTACCCTTAAGAAAAGCTTTCCCACCTTCTTTGGGATCCTCTACTTTAGGCAAAATCATGAGAAACAAGACGTACTCGAGGTATGGAAAGCTAATGTAGGAATATGTTGCATTTACAATCGGCCAACCCCCGCTCCCAAATACAGGTTGCAGCTGTTTAAAATCAATTTCAGGAGTAAGCAATAGTGCGAATAGGATAAACAATAAACAAATAAACGGATAAAAAATATCCATTGTTCTCGCAATATTAGCCAACCCATATCGGACACCTATTAAAACAATGACGAGATACACCAGATGGATCGCATTTATTGGCGTTTCCGGAAACATGGACGCCGTCAAAAAATCACCAAGATTTCGCATGACCAAAGTCGTCAAGATAAATGAATACAGAAACAAAAGAAGTGAACACAACCTGCCAGGCCATTTCCCAAGCAGGACAAAGCAGATTTCCACGATCGTTCTTCCCGGAACTAAGTTAGCCAAGGCGAGGTATAGCCCGACCAAAATCAACCCTGCCACTGTTCCGAGTATTGCAGAGATCCAAGCATCGTTTTTCGCATCGGAAGCAAGCGTACTAGGAATAAGGATAATGGAGGTCCCTACCGTATATAGGAAAACCATTTTTTTAAATTGAGCAGCTTTAATCATTTCTTTTTCCATTATCTTTCTCCTTCATTCTCCTCGTAGCGCTTTACCTGTCGGTTCGTAAATAGTTCTGAGCAGTTCCAGTGGTGTTGGAATTTCAATTCCGATAGAAATACAAATCAGTAAAGTCAATCCAGTAGTTAACAAGGCAAAAAACGCAACCAGCACCCGCCAGGAACCTTGTTTGATTAATGCAGGTACTTCAAAGGCGACAATCACCATCCCAACTGCTAACACAGCTGTTACTCCCCACATGACTCACTGCTCCTTTATGCGTTCATCAATTGATTTTGTTGTTCTAAACATCTGCTTTACGTTTACTTTCGTTTGAATTTTAACTTTTATTGTAGGGAAAACATCATCCCATTCTCTTTTGGCTTTTTCCCAGTACTTAGGATGTTTGCGCTCAAATAGCTCGCCAAATCCGAAAATGTCGGAATTATACCGGTGCTGCATCTTTCGGACGACTGACGAAATATCATTGTTTATTTGAGCTTTAGATGCTTCCTCGATTTGAGTTATGGTAGACGGATTTGTAAGATCAAGCGAACACTGGGCGTCAGTCACGACACCTTCAGATTCTACTAAGATATTAACAGAGGGTTTCCCCTTCTCTATAAAAGCTTTCATCCTTGATTTCGTATGGAGTAACTCAACTGTTATTTCACCACTGCTATCTTGGCAGGGCTGAGCCAAGACTGTGCTTTTAATTTTTCCCTGAGTAAAATTGTAGCCAATGCTTTCCTTTTCATTTAACCAGCCAATTAACTTATCTTTTTTAAAAACGGCAAGTCCGACATACTTAAGCCGGGCACCCGGAAAAATTTTGGTTACATTGTTGATGCCATTTCCTTTTTCCGTGGAACCTTCTACGGTGACTCCTGTCAGAACGGCTTCTCTTCCTTTGCTAATGATGTTAGCAGTAAAATCTCGGAATTCTACAGCTGAAGTCTGTCCCCATACTGAGGAAGATACCTCGAGAGAATTTTTTAATTTTGTTGCAGGTGTTTTCTCCAAAGGTGTGAACACTCTTAATATATCCCGTGCTTCTGTTTTTCGGGCAACGATAACATAAAAATCACTACGGTACTCATGATCTCTAGATATGTGATCGAGAACTTTCGTTACCCCTTCTTTGGCGAAAGCCTCCCCTAATACCAATATCTGAAGCTGACCCACATAGATTTTCCTTGTACTCTTTGTGGTCATCTTTCTTGCCGCTTCTTGAAAACTTTCCCCTGTCTCCTGAAATGAATTAACAGGAGCATAAGTACCGCCATGTTGCCCTGAAATTGCGGCAACATTAAGTACTTGATCGGTAAGGATTATTTTTTTATCTTTTTTATCCACTCCAACGGCAACAGCTACGGCCAATTCATTCAACTCGCGACGGTTCCAGCATCCTGTAATCAACGAACTGCATAGCACAACCAGAAATAAAATAATTGTAGGTTTCAATTTACTCCCCTTTCTTTGTTTTGGGGTTGTCTAAAGCTCTTTTGTTAATAATGGTTTCCTTTAATTGAGCTATAATCGAATTTTTCCGCATTAGCCGCCAAGGAGCGCGGAGAAACGTATCTCTTTGCATCGCTGTATTAACGGGGGTTAGCGGTGACATGTAGGAAACCCCGAAAGACTGCAAATGGCATAGATGTTGGATGACCATAATGACCCCCGCCACAATGCCATATAATCCAAAGCACGCGGCTAGTCCCATCATCCCGAATCTTAAAATCCGGATCGAAATCGCAAAGTTATAGGAAGGCATTGTGAAACTTGCAATCGCAGTAATGGATACGACAATTACCATGGCTGCCGATACGATTCCCGCCTGTACTGCAGCCTGACCGATGACAAGTGCCCCGACGATTGAAATCGATTGGCCAACTGCTCTAGGCAAACGTATGCCGGCTTCACGCAGCAGTTCAAACGTCAGTTCCATTATCAATGCCTCAATGAAAGCGGGAAAAGGTATTCCTTCCCGTTGTGCTGACAGGCTAATCAATAATTGCGGTGGCAGCATATCATGGTGATAAGTCGTAATAGCGATGTAAAAAGAAGGTCCGAGCAGTGCAATGATAAATGCGAAATAGCGAAGCCAACGGATGAGGGTAGAGATGTCAAAACGCTGATAATAATCTTCGGCAGCTTGAAAAAAGTGTGTAAATAAAGCCGGAACCAGCAGCACGAATGGCGTACCATCCACAACAATAGCAACACGGCCCTCAAGGAGTCCTGCGGCGATTACATCGGGTCTTTCACTGTTAAATACGGTAGGAAATACAGAAAAATTATTGTCCTGAATCATTTCCTCTATGTATCCGCTCTCTAAAATTCCGTCTATCTCTATCTGCTTTAATCTTTCACGAACTTCATCTATTATTTTCTTAGAGGCGATGCCCTGAATATATAAAATCGAAACCTTCGTCTTCGTGACCTGACCAATCCGATATTGTTCCGACCAAAGCTTGGAGTTGATAATTCTACGGCGCACCAATGCGATATTAGTCGTCAAGTTTTCGGTAAACCCATCTTTTGGTCCGCGAATCACGTTCTGGGAGGTCGGTTCTTCTATAGCTCTCGTCTCCCAGCCTTTTGAATCGATGAGTAAACCACGGTCGCAACGATCGCAAAGGAAAACGGTATCTCCGGATAATAGACCTGTTAGGAGAGAACCGAAATCGTCTGTCTCATTAATCCCTCCAATGGGCAATAAGTGTTCTTTGAAAATATCCAGTAACCGTTCTTCCGGTATGTTCGAGAACGGCACCAATGGTGCCATTATGAATTGATTGATGAATTGGTTGTCTACGAGTCCGGATACGAATATTAAAGCTGATTTGAAGGCATGGTTACCGCCGAAGTTCCACTCTCTGATTACAATTTCCGGGCTGTTGTTAAAAGCCATCCTAAACGATTCCAAGTTGTCCTGAAGACTTGATTGAAGCGGTTTCGAATGTTCATCTTCTGGCTGCTGCCTTAAAGTTGAGTTTTCCTGTTTTTGTTTTGAACCAGTGTAAAATTTATTAAATGACATTTTTTTATCGCCCCTAAGTAAACTGCGTTTCAGTCCTTAAAAATGTTCCCTAATGTTATTTTTAATATGCATTTTATGTAAAATCGTGAGATACATGGTAGGCTTCTACGAACTGCTTTTTTAATATGAAAGAAAATCGAGACGATCAAACAAACGTAAAGAAACCGCTATTTGGAAATGGTTTTACAAATGAACCATTAACCAAATGAGCGGTTTCTTTTGTGTACGTTTAATGAGATTTCATTATGCGGCCAAAACGATGTTCAATCTAATCTTCCTTCCACTTATACGGTTTCACTTTGATCGTGATAGATGCTTGCTTGCCTGCAAAATCTGCATAAATGTCGGTTTTTCCGACTTTGTAGCCTGTAATCACCCCAGCTGCGTCGACCGATGCGATTTTTACACTCTGAGAGCGATAATTTGCATGCGTGGTCACATCTGCAGTACTGCCGTCCTGATAGTAGGCAATAACCGTAGTTTGAAGAGTTTCTCCGATTCTAACATTCTCAGTCCCTTCCACCTCAGCTTTTAGTCCGATCAGACCTTCAACAGACGGAGTTACTGTTAACGCAACAACGGTGGACATCCCCTGATACGTGATGACAATATTCGTTGTTCCGGCCTTTAAAGCTGTTACTAGACCATTATTATCTACATTCGCAATCTCGGGATGATCGGATGCGAATTGGGTTTCTGCCGAAAGATCTTTGGAGCTTCCGTCAGAATATATGGCCTTCACTGTGATTTGATGTGTATCTTTCGCTTTGAGTTGAACAGCTGTTTCATTTGCTTCAATTCCGCTTAATACGGGATCTGGAATATTCTCAGAAGTTTGCTCAACTTTGATCCAACTGATCATCGGTTTATCGCCGCTGGCATGGTTGATATTACGCGTGATTTCTACTTCAAGCGTACCGTCAGCAGCAATTATGCCATCAAAAACTTTTGTCTCAACCTTGGCGCCAATGTTATATTCGCTTAATACGGTCTTGCCTTCTATAATGACATCCTCGTATCGGTTCGAGCTTTTCCAAGGATCTTTGAAGCCGAGCGTCACCGTATACTGTTTGTCGCTGTCTTTCTCGACCTGGAATTTGTAAGTTAATCCTTTCCCCGGTCCGGACGCGTTTCCATCGTATTGGCGAATCGTATCATCGGCTTCTGAAGCATCCGTTCTTGCCCAGGTAGAATTTCCAAAGGCGGCATATCCCCATTGCAAGCCAGTAACCGGATCTACTCCGAATGGCTGTTCTTCATTACGGTTCATGGATCCGAAGCTCTCGCCCGACTCGAGCACGAGGGGACTGTTATCCCCGGCGTCCACATAATAAAGCAAGCCTGTAGTGTCTATTTCCACTTTAATCCAACTAACCATCGGATCCTCGTATTTCCCCGTATTGGCAATGTCCCTTAATACGCCTACATCAAGTGTACCGTCATTTACTTCGACTCCGGTAAATTGTTTTACCGTCTCGTTTCCAGGCACAAAAGATGTACTATCCAGCTGATTTTCAAGTGAAATGATTTGTGATCGCGCATTGTTGTTCCACGGGTCTTTGAAACCGAGTGTCACTTTGTAACTTCCGTTCGGCACCTCGAATTTATAAGTAATGCCTTTCCCCGCAGCATCGCCRTCGTCGATTCGCAGGCCGTCGAAATAACCTTCCCCCGTATTCTGCGACCAAGTCCCTCCGTTCGTCGTATATCCCCAAGCCTTTCCTGTAACCGTATCGGTTCCGTAAGCTTGGTCTTTCACACTATGTTTTACGCCGAGCATCTGGGAACCCTTGATCGTACCAGGATCATCGTCGCCGGCTTTCACATAGTACAAGAGCCACGGATCCGCGGGAATGAGCGGCAATGCGGATAATTCATTTGACACTCCGCTTTCCTGATCACCCTTTATTGCGCTTACTGCCACAAAATAACGGACGCCGTTCTCTAGTCCAGTAATCATTTGACGAGGCTCTTCCGTTTCAACCGTGTTGGAATAGACGTTATTAGCAGTACCATAATGAACACGGTAGGAATCCGCGCCAACTACCTCAGAGAAGGAAACCAAAATGGAACCAGCTGAAGGCTGCGCAGCATAAAGTTCTGGAGACATCAAAACCGGTTCTCCTTCAGCTTCTGCTGCTTTAAAATAACGGAACTGAGCATCAGCCCAGCTGTGTAGTCCGAATCCCCCGCCTGTATAGCTGGTATCGTTGACATCAAATATCAACCGGTCATCAAGGTAAGCTTTAATATTTTTCCCGGCTAAAACCACTGTCAATTTATATATTCCATTTAACTCCGGATTAAAATCGACCGATTTCGAAATGGAATCATTGCCTCTTCGTAAATGAAGCTTTCCGTTTTCGAATAGAAATTTATACGATTTGTCGTAAGTCCCACGGAAAAAGATTCCCCAATCCGCATCCGGCATTGCATGCACGGCCACTGCTGTAATGGTACCATCGATTATTCGTTGACCGTCGACGGAAATGGCGCCCTGCGCACTGTTACCCGATTGGTGCTTCAATATACCATCGCTTTCACCCCAAGCGCCGATCAACGGCGACCATGCCGATACGGTACCATCTTCGAAGGAATCCTCAAACACTACATTTTCGGCCGAAGGTACTACCGAAATTTCATCTGACGGTTTGCTTTCACCTCCGGCGCCTTCGGACGAGACTGCAACATAGTAAGGCGTACCATTAGTCAGATTGGTCAATGTATGCGTACCGGCTGTGGATTCGGCTTTCTGCTCATAACTTCCGCTTTCCGTCCCATATTGCACATGATAGCTTACAGTTTCCGGGACAAGGCTGTATTCCAGCTTAACTTCCTTATCGCCGGGAATGGCAATAACTTTAGCCGGCGGCATGGAGGCTGGGGTCACTTTCAAGTTAACCGCAGTGCTCTCCTCCGAACCACTGACAGAAGCGACAAAAACATCGTATTCGGCGTCATTTACCAAACCAGTTATCACTGACTTGTGCAAGGTGCCGGGTTCGGCTTTAACTTCCTTTGTTTGTCCGGCTCCCCCCGGAGCAACAGGCTGAACCTGGATCCTATAATCGGAAACACCTGATCTAGGCATAAAGGAGATCGTAACTTGGCCATCTCCAGGTATTGCTTTCACATCATCTGGAGGGAACAGATTTGGCACTGATTGTTTCTCAGTCGATGGATTGCTTTGCCCGTTGGTATTGATTGCTGTTAAGGCAACATAGTATGTTGTTCCATTCGTTAATCCTGTAATGGTATGAGTACTGTCATTAAACGTCTCGGTTTCTTTCGTATATTGTCCGCTTGCGGTACCATATTTGACCGTGTACGATTCCGCTCCCGGAACATGCTCGAAATCGACGGTTATCGCTTGATGCTCCGCTTTAACGGACTTCAAAGTTGGCTCAGCTGGTACAGCTGTTTCGTCATGGAATGCGCCAACTAGCGTTACGATGGATTTTGCCGGTACAGTATACGCAGTCCCCGCTGCGACTGGCGACTTTTCTGCTAAATCATCGGAAGCCGATGTGACATAAGGGATATACTGGTACACTTTCGTTCCCGCCGGCAGGTTGTTTGTTTGAAGACGAATATCTTTGGCTTCGGAAGTGTTGTTAACAAAAACTGTTATTACTTTTTTATTGGTCTCGTCCATATAAGCGGAGCCAAGAAAACCATTCGGATCATTGTTCGGCAAACCCGTCATGGCTATCCTTTCGGAATCAGGCCGGATAAATTTACTATAGTTGCCTAATGCCCATAGCATCTTGGAATCCAGCACATTCTGTTGATCCCCTGGTACCTGATAATCGGTATAAACCAAACCATCTTTATAATCAACATTGGATACAGCGGTCCACCACTGCCATGCTGAGACGTTTGCTACCGTCAAATCATGATGAATCACCTTACTGATATAAAGCGCGGGATCGATACCCAAATCGCGGCCGGGGCCATAATTACCAAGGATACTGTACTCTGTCATCCAAAGCTCTCCGCCGCCATAGCGATCCATATTTTCACGCGCGATGCTGCGCAGGTTCGTCAAATCATTGTTACCTTCAGAAAAATAGGAATGTACGGCAACCATATTGCCGACCTTGTCCTTCATTTCCGCATTGCCGATAAAGTCCTTGATGTATTCACGGTATTTACCGGTACCGGCACTGTTGCTCCCAGCCATGTAAGGTGTGTTCCCGCCCGAATATTCCATATACGTTTCATCATCAAGCAGCGCTTTATACTCAACCGCTTCGGGAATCTCAATATGGGAATTAACAGCCTGCCGCTGCAGTTCATCATAAAGTGAATTTACGACTCGCTTGACATCCTCATTGTTATACCGATTCCCTTCCTGATTGCTTCGGTTCCAGTCCCAGGTCGGCTCGTTGATCGGACTGATATGTTGGAATTCAATTCCTTTATCATCTTGTATATGTTTCACAACATCGGTCAAGTAGCTTGCAAACTCATCTTCGTATCCTTCTTTCAAATTAGTGGAACCCACAGTATTATCGGCTTGTCCATGTCCGTTCTTTGTCATCCAGACAGGAGGACTATTCGAAAATGCAACGTACTGATCAACGCCTCGTTTGTTGGCTGCCTCAAGGAACCACTGCTGTCCGGCTTGCTTGGTCCAATCGTACTCGCCGGTTTCCGTTTGCTTGAAAGCTTCAGACATTCTCCATTTAGTCTGAACAATATCTTGATCCGTAATATTGCTGCCAGCGCCAATATTAAATCGCCAACCAGAAAGACCAATCCCCTTATCTACCGAAAATAATAGATCAGCGATTTGGTTTTTATTATCCTCACTCCACTCCTTGCCAATCGGATCAATCGACCAAGCATCAGATGCGCCAAAGTTATGAATCGTTTGATAGCGAGTATTAGCATCCAAGATCACATTCGTTGCATCTGCCGCGTTCACCGGTTGAATATTCCCAAAGGCATTTCCGAAAAGGATTGCTCCAATAAGAGTAGCCGACAAAACCTTTCGCATTACGAATTCATCTCCTTTTTAAATTACATAACAACTGATCGAATATTTTTGTAACCGGTTACATAAAAGGCGTTAATGGTCCAATATTTTAACATTATGGAGCAAATATACGCGTAGAAGAATAGTGAAACCGGTTTCATTAACGTGTAAATAATCCCCTCCATTTCGTACTGTAATGATTAAGTATTTTTTCAGCTATTCGCGAAGATATCGTACTTGAATACGCTTTCAGTTGTCAACTCCTCTCGTGCAAATGAGACATTCTTCGTCAAAGATATTTAGTATCCGACAGAAATAGATGGTTCTATGGGGGCTTACATGGCCTATGTCGGGAAAAATTCTTCCCTGCCTTTTCGTAATCCAATCTCATCAGAATTGATCACCAAACATCCTCTCATCAAGCCGCTCCCCTTCCATTGCCTATAAAAAAAACCGAGCGCTACGAGGCGCTCGGTTTCATGTAACCCGTATTATTTCATTTAATTACTGCCAACTAGATCAGGCCATTTCGTTAATTCATGCATCTAGCAACCTGTTTCTGTCCGCTTAAGCTGCTTTCGACACCTGATCTTGCTTCTCTTTGCTGCCTGAAATAATCCAACCGCTAACGGCGATGAGCAGGAGCACCACGTAGAATGTTACTTTCCAAGCTGTCGATTCCGCGAAATCATGAGGAATAACATGCAGCGATGGATGTGCAAGCGTATGAACCGCTAGCTTAACACCGACCCAGCCGACGATACAAAAAGCAGCGACTTCCAGAGCAGGTCTGCTCTCTAAAAGCTTAACGAACATATTCGCTGCAAAGCGCATGATGATAAGGCCGATAAATCCACCAAGGAAAATTACGATAAAGTGACCGCCATCCATACCCCCGATTTTTGGCAGGTTCGTTGCCGGCAATGCAACAGCAAGCGCAACGGCTGCCAGAATCGAGTCTATCGCGAAAGCGATATCCGCCACTTCAACTTTGAGAACGGTCATCCAGAATCCGCTTTTCTTAGGTTCCTTACCCGATTTCTGAGCTGCGGAATCTTCGCCTTTCTTCACGATGACCTTACGGAATATGTGATTGAGTGCAATAAACAGAAGATAGAGCGCTCCGATGGCTTGAACCTGCCAAACATCCACCAAAAACGAAATCGCGAACAACGAACCAAAGCGGAAAACAAATGCTCCTGCCAAACCGTAGAACAAAGCCTTTTTACGCTCTGCTTCAGGCAAATGCTTAACCATAATCGCCAGTACAAGCGCGTTGTCGGCTGCGAGCAAGCCCTCCAGCGCAATCAATACAAGCAGCACCCAGCCATACTCCATTAACATTCCGAAATCCATCCTATATCCTCCTAAATTAAAATGATACGCTTCTAGTGCCCCAAACCCCAAAAGACCTCGACCTGTTAGGAAAAATTCTCACTAACAGTGCCTCTATCGGCAATGCCACTAAAGTCGGAGAATGTCTTTCTCGTAATCACGACTTTACTGTGCAGATATTCCCCTTTTGTGTTTGAGTAAACTATTCAATTTCTCTTGCGTAAAGCGTCTATTAAAATGTGATACGGAAAGCAGACAACATTGGTTTCATGATTCATACATATATTTCAGGCATTGCAACGCCTCTAATGATGTGATTCATTCATGTTTTTTTTGAATTTTCGATTTTATTATAAAAAAATGTCCGGCAGATTTAATCTGCCGGACATTTTTTGTAACAATATTATTGAATTTTCAATTAAAGATCAATGATCTTTGTAGCAATATTTTTGCAAAATTCCCTATCATGCTCCACGAAAAGAATGGTTGGTGAGTATTCAAGCAGTAATTCTTCAATTTGCATCCTAGAAATGATATCAATAAAATTAAGCGGTTCATCCCAAATATGCAAATGTACTTTCTCACTAAGACTTTTTGCAATTAGCACTTTCTTCTTTTGCCCTCCGCTAAATGCTGAAATGTCCTTTTCGAATTGAACTCTGGAAAAATCAAGCTTTCTTAAAATCGATTTAAATAGGCTTTCATCAATCCCGTTGCTGGCCGCAAAGTCAGATAAATTGCCTTGAAGATGAGAGGTGTCCTGTGATACGTAGGATATTTCTAACTGGCTGTCTTTCCTGAAGGTACCTGTATAGTTTATTTCCTCACCGCAAATTAGTTTGATGATACTTGATTTACCGGAGCCGTTCTTACCAGAAAGCGCAATTCGCTCACCCTGCTCAATAGTAAAACTTATATCATCACAAATCATCTTCTCACTGTAAAAAATCGAAACATTATCAAGTGCAGCAAGTTGGTTTTTGTGAAAAGCAAGCTGTGAAATCTCTAAGCTGTCAGAGCTTTCGATATTTTTAAGGAGCTTAGACTTTTCAACTACCGCAGATTGCTGTCTTTGCTCAATAGCTTTTGAGCGTTTCATCATTTTAGCAGCCTTGTGGCCAATATATCCTTTATC
The DNA here is from genome assembly GCF_056398325.1 of Paenibacillus sp. 01T443. Lineage (NCBI taxonomy): Bacteria > Bacillati > Bacillota > Bacilli > Caryophanales > Paenibacillaceae > Paenibacillus > Paenibacillus sp. 01T443. The sequence goes on along the minus strand of NZ_JBFTPE010000023.1, from coordinate 4,751 downwards.
GACCTTGGAACCGGAGTTTCTTGTTCCGTTTTTTGTTTTTTCCACCTCGTTGGACCAGTTGCCCGTTCGCTTAGATGAATCCGACAAGCGTTTAATGTCTTTTCTAAGTTTTTCATTCTCTGCAAGCTCAAAGTTATCTTGTCTCATTTTATTTTCCCACCAACTAGAAAAATTACCTTTTTGAATTTCTATGTTGGTCTTATTGATTGAAAGGATGTGGTCTACACAGTTATCAAGAAAAGATCTGTCGTGAGACACCAGAATAAATCCGCTTTTGGTATTGAGATAATCACTGACAAGCTTTCTTGCATTCATATCAAGATGATTGGTTGGTTCATCAATTAATAGGAAACTATTCTCCCTAATAAATAAGGTAGCCAGCAGCACTTTGGTTTGCTCTCCGTTAGACAATGAATCAAAGGGTCGATATAAAACATCTTCAGACACCTTGAGCAACGAAAGTTCACGCAATAATTTCCAGTGAGTATAATCCGGAAATATTTCGTTGATCACATCTAATGTATTATTCTCCTTGTTCTCGACATGGAAAGGGAAATATTCAAAGCTGACATTAGCAGAAATATTTCCGCTGTATTCATATTTACCAAGCAATAAGCTCATAAATGTTGTCTTTCCCCTACCGTTTCTTCCCGTAAAGCCTAATTTCCAATCGGTATCGATTTGAAAACTTACGTTTTCGAAAATGTTATCGTAACTGCCGTCATAGGCAAACGTCAGGTTTGTTACATTTATTAATGACATGAAATTATCCTCCTGTATGAAAAAAATAAAAGCTACAAGAAAGTTACTTTTCTTGTAGCTCAAATAAATACAGTTAATCCAACTCGGTATAGAGTTAGATTAGGATATATGTTTGAGTGAAAAGATTTAGTAACTTTCTTGCATATAAATAATAAAACACGCGAAAAAAAATATCGCTTTTGTCGTTTTATTGTTTTATATCATCTGCAAGAAATATTACATTATTCTTTTCAACTCCAATCACTAAATTAAAAGCATTTTAGCATACCCATTTTTTAATTGCAATAAGTATCACTTAAATGTGTTTATGTTTGTTTTACAGCTATTTTATCGTAAAGATTTCAAAGCGCCGCTCCATGCTAACACTTGATCAAGCATTCCATTAACATTCGTTAGATGCAAATCAGCTGGTTTGAATACCGTCCCATTCTCGAAATCAGTGAATAAAGACAAAGCCGGGTGTACACGAACGTCCGCTACGGACAATTCTCCTAGGATTCCTCTTAGATGCTCAGCAGCACGAGCGCCACCCACAGAACCATAGCTAACAATGCCCGCAGCTTTATTGTTCCATGCGTCACGTGCATAATCCAAAGCATTTTTCAAGGAAGCAGATATGCTATGGTTATATTCTTGGACAATAAAAACGAAACCATCCAGTGTAGTAAGTTTTGTATTCCATGCTGTTGCTTGTTCCGTAGCATCAACTTCACCTAATAGAGGAAGTTTGAAATCAGCGATATCTACAATTTCATAATTAGCATCACCCCGTTTATCAGCTACACTTTTTACCCATTCTCCTACTTGTGGACTTAAACGGCCTTGACGGGTACTCCCTAAAATAATACCGATATTTAATTTTGACATTGTTATTCCTCCTTTTAAGTTTGGCACTCTTAACTTTTCCAAAGTATAAGAATATTACCAACTAGTTAATTCCTTCATTATTTTACCATAAGTTGTTATTCATATTCTAATGGTTTCTACTTTATTTTTAACAATCTCATGCTATTCAATACTACAATCAAAGCAGCTCCTGAATCGCTGAGCACAGCGATCCATAAAGTTAAGATGTTAGGGAAAATCAATATCAAGGCAAGCAGTTTTATGATTATGGAGAACCAAATATTCTGCTTAATAATTCGAAGGGCTTTTCGGCTGAGTTTTGCAGTATGTGGCAACTTCTCCAAATTGTCAGCCATAAGCACAATATCAGCTGTTTCCAAAGCCGTATCTGTTCCGGCTCCACCCATTGCGATACCAAGGTCAGCGGTTGCCAAGGCAGGAGCATCATTAATCCCATCACCGACCATTGCTACGATGTTTCCTTCTTGCTGAAGCCTCTTAATAGCTTCTACTTTGTCTTCAGGCAAGAGTTCCGAAAAGAATCTCGTTACACCTGCTTGTGCCGCAACCTTATGAGCCGTTCCCTTATTGTCACCTGTGAGCATAACCACTTCATGTATTCCAACTAATTTCAGCTCCTCAAGAGCGTTAACCGCACTCTCACGAACCGTGTCAGATACGGCAATGATCCCCATGACTCGCTCTGTGGTCCCAACTACAATAATCGTATTTCCTTCTTGCTGCAACGAGAAGATGAGCTTTTCTAAGTCACTGATTGGCGATTTGATATCCTGAAACAATTTTAGATTTCCAGCAAAATACTCTGTGCCAGCGATGGTGGCATTTATGCCTTTTCCTACGATGTTTCTGAAATGTTCTCCCTTTAAAGAAGCGACATCATTTTGTTTAGCATATTCAACTATAGTTCTTGCGATGGGATGAGTTGAAAATTCCTCCAGTGTACGTGCGACCGCTAAAAGTTCATTTTCGGAAATCTCCAAAGGCATCACTTGGGTAACCTTAGGTTTTCCTTCTGTTAACGTACCTGTTTTATCAAATGCGATAGCCGTAACGCCTCCAGCTATCTCAAGAAAAGCACCTCCTTTAATTAAAATTCCGTTTTTGGCTGCGTTGCCGATTGCTGAAACGATAGCCACGGGAGTTGAGATAACAAGAGCGCAAGGACAAGCTACCACCAACAGTTCCAATCCTTTATACAACCATTCTCTCCATTCTCCGAATCCCAGAAGTGGAGGGAAAATCATGACCGTAAGTGCAAATATAAAAACCAACGGCGTATAGACACGAGCAAATCTGTCGACAAATGCTTGTGTTGGCGCTTTTTGTTCTTGTGCTTCTTCAACAAGGTGAATAATTTTAGAAATGGTCGTATCTTCAACAAGTTTTGTGATTTTAATCTCAAGCAAACCATGTTCATTGATCGTTCCTGCGTAGACGGTATCGCCGATGTGTTTATCTATGGGGATTGATTCACCGGTAATGGGTGCTTGGTTAACGCTTGATTCGCCTTTAATAACTTCGCCGTCCAGCGGGATTTTATCGCCTGGTTTGACATAAATGATTTSGTCAATCACGATGTCTTCAACTGGTTTTTTGATTAATTCATTAGCTTCCATTACCAACGCTTCAGGTGGAGCAAGATCAARCAGGTTACGAATGGAGTTCCGCGTCTTCTCTAAGGTTCTGTTTTGAAGCGCGTTCCCCAGCGCGAATAACCAAACTACTGTCGCCCCCTCCATCCATTCGCCGATCGAAACGGCACCGATAACGGCTGCAGTCATCAAAACGTTCATGTCCAGCGATCGGCTCTTAATAGCATAAAAAGCACTTTTGGCTGGCTTATAACCGCCGAACACAATGGTAACAGCGTAAAGTACATTCAAAACCAAAAGGGAAACATCTGTTAATGAACCTAGGAATCCCATAAACAGTAACACACCAGAAAATACGATTAAATTGTATTCTGATCTGTCTGGTTTTGTTTCCTGAACCTTTCTCTTATTCATCAACAAGGCAGCTTTGAATCCTGCATTACGAATCTCTTTGATAATTTCCTCCGGATTACCCTCATGATCTATTTTTGCAGTACCCGTAGAAAAATTCACGTTAACGCTTTTCACAAATGCTACATTTTTCAAATGATTTTCAATCGTTAACGCACAAGAACTGCAATCCATCCCATGAATTGCAAATTCACTTTTTCGATCTGCTGTCGTATTAAGTTGGTCCAGCTCAGGCGATTTAGCATTGCCTTCAATGCGGCAGCAATCATCTTGGCATGTGTCTTGATCGTTCGAGTTTTCTATTATAGTTAGAGTCTTCTTAAACTTAGGGGGTTCGCTAGAAGGGCCGCCATCGTTTTTTTTATTCATGATTTATTTACCGCCTTTTCATTGGAACAGCAATCCAACTTTTCATTTCGCTCGCATGCGGCAACCTCTTCTTCCACATCATTAAACACAACGTCCATCAGCGTAAGGAGCGACTTAATTTGATCACTGCGAAGGCTGTAAAAAATAAATTTCCCCTCTTGTCTTCCCACAATGATCCCGCAGCCTTTTAAACAGGCCAGATGCTGAGAGATGTTAGACTGGTTTCCACTTAGTTCTTCAACAATTTGTGATACTGTTTTCTCTTTATCTTTAATACTTTCCAATATCTGAAGCCGCGTTTTATCACTGAAGCCGCGTATGAATTTTGCTTTTACATCGAGATTAGTTTGTGTCATGTTATTGCCCTCCAATTTCATATCAGTACTCTCTAATATGATATGCAATCATATTAACATTTACTAATATGAATGACAAATAAAAAAGGTTAAAAAAGCTTCTGGACACCTCCTGCTGCTGGATGAATGGATTGTATTTATTTCAACGATTTTTTGAACATTACAGAATAACGCTATTTCTATTTAGAGAATATGATATATTAGTCAAAACTAATTCAATGAGGTGAAGCAGTGCGAACAAAAAGTTTATTCCTATTAATCATTACGGCATTGATTCTGTCCGCTTGTGGTACTAAAAATGAAGAATCTCATCAATCGCATTCACATGGTGACTTACAGGAGAAAACAGCATCTGTCGATATAATGCCGGATTTTTTGAACGGTCAATCCATCC
>NZ_JBFTPE010000022.1:0-79057 GCF_056398325.1 Paenibacillus sp. 01T443 | reverse complement strand
AGGATCAAACTCTCCAAATTGGTGTTTGAAATGCTCATTACTTTTTATCGCTTTTTCGCTTATCCCGAAGGATTTGCGAGGCAGTTATTACTCGTTGTTCAGTTTTCAAAGAGCAATCTTTTCTTTCGTGTCGGCCGTGTGTCTCGTTGTCGACCTAGATAATATATCATGTTCGCCTATTACAATGCAAGTACTTTTTTATAAAACAATAAAAAAAGTTTTTCGACCTCTAATTGCTGCTTCATCTGGCTTAAATAATGAATTACTAAACTTGTATATAATGAAGAAAGAAATAAAATAACGAGCAATGCGTCTAATCGCATGCTCGTTATTAGTTAGCTTTTTAGTATTGTTTAGCAACCGTATATTTCGAAGCATCTTTAATCAGTTCGAACTTTTTATTGCCCTTCTTCAGACCCGCATCTACAGTCGTATCTATCGTAACCCATTTGCCATCCAAATAGATTTCGTTCCATGCGTGATAGACATCTACATATTGCGATTTCCCCATCATTAGCTTAGTTGGAATATCCAAGCTGCGAAGCATGCCCGCAAACAAGGCTGCATAACCGTAGCAAATATCTTTTTTTGTTTTAAATGTGCGATCGATGTTCGGAAGGTAATCCACCGAAAGATTGGCCGCCAATTGATTATCGTAATTAATGTTTGTAATGATGTAATTGTAGACAGCTTTTACTTTCTCCATATCTGTCTTTTTGTTTTTCGCCAGTTCCTTTGCCTTCACAATGGCGCTGCTAGTATTCGTCCAACTGATGTTTTGAATGGAATTCAAATATAATACCTTACTATCCTTTAAACTAAGAGTGACGGTTTGTTTAGCCACGAGCTTATACTTGTTACCAGATGCGTTCTCTAAAACCGAAATCGTATATTGTCCATTGCCTAGCTGCAGTGGAAATTGTTCTGAAATTTTCCCGGCAGTCAGGTTATATGTATAGTTTGTTTGGCCCTTAGCAATCATAAGCTTCGTTTTCACTTTGGCATTGACCGGGTAATCAACTGCGACAACACCATTATTAAGATTAGTTGTATTTAGCCACGCCGCTGCATCTGCTTCACTCGCATGTGCTGGTGTCACATTAATAGACGCGAAAAGTACAAAGGCTGCGATTATTAAAATAAATTTACGCATAAAAAAAACTCCTTTCGGTAGCTGGCTGCCATCTTTCGGAAGGCCCTTTAGCTTTGCGTCCCTACCTTTCGATAGGTTTGCCATTATCGTGTGAAGCTTTATGCAACTCATTATTTGCGTTAGGTCTAATATTAGTTCTAATATACCATATGAATCTATTATATCAATAGATTTGCCCAAAAAATTATCATATTTTGGTAGTTTTCAAGAGTTGCTGCCGCAGAAACCTCCAATAAAAACAAAAAGAACCGCCTGCAGTTGAAAGCCGGCGGTTCTTTTATTAATACTTATTCGGCAGAGCGCTGATCTCTCATATGAGGGAACAACAGAACGTCGCGAATGGATGGTGCATCTGTAAGGAGCATAATTAATCGGTCGATACCGATCCCAAGTCCACCTGTTGGCGGCATGCCGTATTCCAGTGCGCGAATAAAGTCTTCATCCATCTCATGCGCCTCATCATTGCCATGCTCACGTTCAACAAGCTGCGATTCGAACCGCTCACGTTGATCAATCGGATCATTAAGCTCTGTAAAGGCATTGGCATGTTCACGCGCCACAATAAATAGCTCAAAACGATCTGTAAACCTAGGATCTGCCTCGCTCTTCTTCGCAAGAGGGGAGATCGCAACAGGATGTCCGGTTACGAAAGTCGGCTGAATAAGCGTGTGCTCGCAGAATTGTTCGAAAAAGGCATTTAGAATATGACCAAATGTCATATGCGGGTCAACCGCAACCTTATGCTCTTTCGCCAAGCGCTGTGCTTCTTCATCACTCATCTCGACACCAAAATCAACGCCAGTCGTTTCTTTAACAAGTTCAACCATGGAAACACGGCGCCACTGTGGAGTTAAATCAATTTCTTGGCCTTGATAAGTGATTTTCGTTGTGCCGAGTACTTCTTGCGCGATATGTGCAATGACGTTTTCGGTTAGTGCCATAATATCCTTGTAGTCAGCATAAGCCTCATACAGTTCAATCATTGTGAATTCTGGATTGTGTCGCGTCGAAATCCCTTCATTCCGATACACACGTCCGATTTCATACACCTTCTCCAAACCGCCCACGATTAGACGCTTCAAATGAAGCTCGATTGCAATACGCATGTAAAGCTGCATGTCGAGCGCATTATGATGCGTTTCGAATGGCCTTGCAGCAGCACCGCCTGCAATGGAATGCAAAGTCGGCGTTTCTACCTCCAGATACCCGCGGGAATCCAAATAGCGACGCATGGATTGAATGATTTTGGAACGAGTAATGAAGGTTTGCTGTACGTCCGGATTCACGATAAGGTCAACATAACGTTGGCGGTAGCGAAGCTCTACATCCTTTAGTCCGTGATATTTATCAGGCAAAGGAAGCAGCGATTTCGTCAATACTTCAATATCATGCGCTTTGACCGACACTTCGCCTGTATTCGTTTTGAATACGACGCCCACCACGCCAATAATATCGCCAATATCAAGTAAATCGAATGCGGCAAATTTATGCTCTTCGACAGTATCCTTACGAACGTAAATTTGAACTCTGCCGCTCAAATCCTGAATCGTAGCAAAGCCGGCTTTACCCATACCGCGTTTTTGCATAATGCGTCCCGCAATACGAACGGTCACAGCTTGACCTTCCAGCTCTTCTTTGCTGTGCCCTTCATGTGCCTGCACAATATCTTTGGCGTTATGAGTACGTTCGAACTTCCGTCCAAAAGGATCCACGCCTAGTCCTCTAAGCTCGTCTAGTTTGTCTCTGCGAATTTGCAAGAGCTCACTTAGCTCCTGCTCATTGTTTTCATGTTCCACTTCTTTCATCTCCTTGATCATTCGGCAAGCGTAAGCGGCTGTCGCCGGATTGTTGCGGCAAAAACTCGTTTCCCGATAAAATATAAGCCCTGTATCCATATGAAATATACGTTCTTATATTTTAAACGATCAAAAAGCTTCCCACAAGGAAGCTTTCTGATCCGCACATAGCAAACCTTATTTTTTGATATCGAGAATTTTGTATTGAATGATGCCGACGGGTACGCTAACTTCGACAACTGTTCCCTTTTTCTTGCCCAAAATCGCTTTGCCAACCGGGCTCTCATTTGAGATCTTGTTTTGCAAAGGATCAGCTTCCGCTGTACCTACAATAGAATAATCCATTGTATCGCCATATTCCATATCTTCAACCGTAACAATCGAACCGATGCTTACAGTATCAATATCAATGTCATCATTATTTATAATACGCGCATTGCGCAGCATTTTCTCAAGGGTAAGAACGCGGCCTTCGATAAATGCTTGCTCATTCTTCGCATCCTCGTACTCCGAGTTTTCACTTATATCACCATAGCCGATAGCTACTTTAATACGTTCAGCAACCTCACGACGCTTGACCGATTTCAAGTTTTCTAATTCATCTTCGAGCTTACGCAGCCCTTCTTGAGTCAGAATGATTTGCTTATCGTTCATCTTTCCGATTCTCCTGTCATGTGACTAATTTTTCATACCTTGTATGAATTCACTGATACCTAATATATTACGCTTCTTGATCCTCATACCTACTGTTGTTTGAAGCGCTCTTGATGTGTTCGTTAGATTATATTGCACGATTATATTGCAAAGGTACCCTGAATGTCAATCAAAGCCAAACGACMCATTGAAACCGTTTCATTTTTTGAAATTGAAGCAGAAGCCGCTTGATAGCGGCTTTTGTCGAATGGTGTCGGTTGTCTGGCGATCCAGGATAATTGCCCTTAACCGGTGTATGTGTATTTTAGTAAGCGACCTCTTCTGCAGCTCCTGATTCTCCGCTTGCATGTGAAGCAGCTTGGAATTCTTCATCCTCTTCCAGTGACCTCACGTAATTTTCCAAGATGGCTACCATCGGGTCACGGCCGGTTTCTTCCATAATGACATCTTTTACGCGAGCGCCGCCTGGAAGTCCCTTTAGATACCATGCCAGGTGCTTGCGCATCTCGCGTACCGCAACCGCCTCGTTCTTCAATGCCACTAAACGATCGAGATGCAAAATAGCTACTTCTAATTTCTCACGCGGCGTTGGATCGCTAAGCAGTTCGCCGTTCGTCAAATATTGAATGGTCCGATAGAGCATCCACGGGTTGCCTAAGGCTCCGCGTCCAATCATAACGCCGTCGCAGCCAGTGTGATCAAGCAGGCGCTTGGCATCCTCTGGCGAAAAAACGTCGCCATTGCCTATTACGGGAATTGATACCGCTTCTTTGACATCTTTTATGATGTCCCAATTGGCCTTGCCTGTATACAATTGCTCGCGTGTACGTCCGTGCACACTTACAGCTTTCCCGCCTGCGCGTTCAACAGCACGGGCATTCTCAACTGCGTAAATGTGCTGGTCATCCCAGCCAATGCGCATTTTTACCGTTACGGGCTTCTTAACCGCATCCACAACGGACGAGACCATTTCATAAATCTTGTTAGGATCCAGCAACCAGCGGGCACCCGCATCGCACTTCGTCACCTTCGGTACCGGACAGCCCATGTTTATATCAATAATATCCGCATTGGTTTGCTGATCGACGACCTTTGCCGCTTCAACCAGCGACTCACGGTCACCGCCGAATATTTGTAGACTAAGCGGCTTCTCCCGCTCATCGACAAACAGCATTTCAAGCGTTCTTTTGTTACCATGTAAAATCGCCTTGTCGCTCACCATCTCCGCGCATACAAGACCCGTTCCAAACTCTTTGGCAATCAATCGAAAAGCAGGGTTGCACACGCCTGCCATCGGCGCTAGCACTACTCTGTTCTTCATCTCGATGTCTCCGATTTTCAGCATGTCGCTCCTTGCTCCTCTTCTAATTGTTTATTGTTCTTATCAAATAAGATAAAAATCATTATTCACGATCATCAGACATTAATTCCTCGTAACTGATTCCTAGCGTTTTGGCTATATGACTTAGCAGCTTCGGATCTGTTTTCCTTGTTCCGCGTTCTAATGAGCCGAGAACAGCTACCGACACACCAAGCTCCTTGGCCAGCTCCTGCTGAGTATATCCCTTCAGCTTTCGAAAGGCTCTGACGCGCTGCGCCAATTGATTGTTTTCCATAACGTGATGCCTTCCTTTCCATCCAGAAGCGCCGCCTTAGACGCTGCGCTTACTTCTGCCTGCAGATGATGCGATTGATCCAAAACATCATGCAACGGCACAAGTACAAACGCCCGCTCCATCATGCGCGGATGCGGCAAGGTTAGTTCCTCTTGATCCATTCTGACATTATCGTATAGGAGCAGATCAAGGTCAATGGTTCTAGGTCCCCAACGTATTTGTCGAACTCTTCCTAATTTCTGCTCGAAATCCAGAAGCTGCCTCAACAGTAATAATGGGGAAAGAGTGGTGCGTAAAGCTAGTGTCATATTGAGAAAAGGCGGTTGATCCGTATATCCTACGGGATCCGTCTCATACATGCCGGATACTTTGATTACATCAATATTCGGGTGTTCATCAATCATTCCAATCGCTGTAAGCAGCAGTTGTTCACGATCGCCCATGTTAGAGCCTAATGCAATATATGCCTCTGCCCCATTAAGCGGGTATTGTTCGTCCATCAACGTCCCGCTTTCTGCGCAGTTCCACCGTAACTCCGTCAAAATGAATATCAAACGGCGGGTTCGGCTTGGTTACTCGAACCGTCACTTCATTTACCATAGTATAAACTTCCAGTACACGTGTTGCAATGTGACCTGTTAAAGCCTCGATAAGCTTAAAAGGCGGGCCCTCTACAATCGTTTTAGCAAGAGCGTGTATTTCAGCATAATTAACCGTGCAGTTCAAATCATCCGTTACGGCAGCCTGCTCTAAATCCATATCAAGCTCGATATCCACGTAATATTTTTGGCCAAGCTTATTCTCTTCGGGAAAAACGCCGTGATAGCCGTAAAACTTCATCCCTTTTATGATCATCTTATCCATTATCGTCACTCCCCTGGCAGTGTAACATTACTAATGATGATTAGCCGCCCTTAAGCGCAGCAGCATCCGTTTAGCTGCGATATAATATCGCGTCCGTCATGAGCGCGGCGCGTTTGATTGCGCGCACATCATGCACCCGCATAACTTGGCAGCCATGCGCAATTCCGAGAACGACGGTCGCAGCCGTCCCTTCAACAAGCTCGTCAACAGGCAAATTCAGCGTCTGCTTAATAAACCTCTTGCGCGAGGTGCCAAGGAGTACCGGATAACCGAGCGCTGCCAGCTCAGATAGACGTCCGAGCATCTCTAAGTTTTCTTCGTGGGTTTTGGCAAAGCCGATACCTGGATCAAGCCATATCTGATCCTCTTCTATTCCTGCTGCATGCGCCAAGCTGACGCTTCCTTGCAAATCAGAAAGCACATCTGGAACAAGGTCGTTATAGTCTCTCGCATGACGATTGTGGTTGATAATGACCGGACATCTATACTCTGCGACAACCGCAGCCATATTAGGATCACCCTTTAGACCCCAGATGTCATTAATGATATGTGCGCCGGCCTCTAAGGCTTGGCGAGCCGTTTCCGCTTTATACGTATCAATGGAGAGCGGAATATGCGGTAGTGCCTGGCGCACTGCGCGAACAACGGGAAGGATGCGTTTGAGCTCTTCTTCCAAACCTACCGGTTCAAAGCCGGGCCGTGTCGATTCTCCCCCTATGTCAAGAATATCAGCACCGTCTTCTACCATCGCTTCAGCGTGCGCAACAGCATCCGCTACGTTCGTGTAACGTCCCCCATCCGAGAAAGAATCCGGAGTAGCGTTCAAAATACCCATAATAAGCGTACGATCACCTAGCTCCAGCTTCGTTCCGCCTTCAAAATCATATGTTCTTTTATAGAAAACAGGTCGTTGATCCATTGTACGGCCTCCACCCTTCATTGTTTTCTTTCTTCAATTGCATAGTTGTCAAAACTCTGCATCCTATTCAACGCTCGTAGTTTGTCGATATTCCGCAAGCAACAGCCTCGTCAGAGCTCCCGCTTCACCTTCGCTCACAACCGTAATTTTTCCACTGGCATCTGATAATTTCGTGACAGGAACAAGCTCCTGAATCGAATTGGTAAGCCAAATCTCATCAGCATCCTGCAGATTCTCCCAGCTGTATAGCCCCTCTTCCGTACGGTAGCCCGCTCCTCCAGCAAGCTCCAACACCCGCTCACGCGTAATGCCTGGCAATATGCCGGTAGAAATGGCTGGCGTAAAAATCACGTTATCCTTCGCAAAAAACAAGTTACTGACGATTCCCTCTGCCAACCAACCTTCACGATTCAGCATCAGTCCCTCGGCTCCTGCCGACGCCTGGCTTGCCAGCAGCTCCCGCTTCGCAATAATATTGTTCATATAATGGAGAGACTTGTAGCGAACATCACCCTCCGGCGTGTTCCGCCGCGTATTTAAAAGCCGCAGCTCCCGTCCGCGCATATGAACCTCATCATTGACGGGAGGCAAGACTTTTACTAGCATCAGCACGTTTGGCTTCTCGTAATCGCCTGTGGGCAAGCCCAGCTCTGCTTCCCCTGCGCTGACGGTCAAGCGAACATAACCATCATTGAGCCCGTTCACCGCTAGCAATTCGTTCACCAAGCCCTTGATCTGCTCAAGATCCGGCTGATACCTAATACCGAGCTGTTCGCATCCTGAGTGCAATCGACTCAAATGCCGATCCAATAAGTAAGGTATCCCGCCATACGTGCGAAACGTTTCAAATAAACCCATGCCGTACAAAAAACCGTGATCATAAACTGAGATCACGGCTTCGCTTGCATCCAATACAGAGCCATTCAGTCCGATTTTCATCGCACTGCGCCCGTCCGATTTTGCAAGAAATTACGAAGCATCGTAAGGCCATGCTCCGTTATAATCGATTCAGGGTGGAATTGCACGCCTTCAATCGGGTATTCCTTATGACGCAAGCCCATAATTTCACCTTCGTCTGTTTCCGCTGTAATTTCCAAGCAATCTGGCAATGTCTCACGGCGCACGATAAGAGAGTGGTAACGCGTAGCGGTAAACGGTGACGGCATTCCAGCGAATATCGATTTTTCATTGTGATGAATCGCGGACGTTTTGCCGTGCATCAGCTTCTCAGCGCGAACAACCTCGCCTCCGAAAGCCTGTCCAATCGATTGATGGCCCAGACAAACACCGAAAATTGGGATTTGCCCTTTAAAATGCTCAATGAGTGCAAGGCTTATGCCTGCTTCATTCGGTGAGCAAGGTCCCGGTGATATCAAAATATGGTCGGGCGCCAGTTCTTCGATCCCTGCCAAATCGATTTCATCATTGCGTTTTACTATAATTTCTTCGCCAAGCTCACCCAAATACTGCACTAAATTGTACGTGAATGAATCATAGTTATCGATTACCAGTATCATGTTAAGGCTCCCCCTTTATCCGGTACTGCCGCACCGTCATGCGCAGCAAACCGCTCGCTGTACTGAATGGCCTTCCATAACGCCTTTGCCTTGTTCAAGGATTCTTTGTATTCTCGCTCTGGGTCAGAATCGATAACGATACCTGCTCCCGCTTGAATATGAACGATTCCATCCTGCAGTACCATTGTTCTAATAATTATATTAAATTCCATATCCCCATTGTAGTCAATCCAGCCGAGTGATCCTGTATAGGGACCCCGCCTTGTTGGCTCAAGCTCCTCAATGATTTCCATTGTGCGGATCTTCGGCGCTCCGGTAATGGTTCCGCCAGGGAATGTAGCCGAAATGACATCATACGCATCCTTGCCGGCGCTTAGTATGCCTTCCACCTGTGAGACAAGATGCATGACATGCGAGTATTGTTCAATAACCATAAGCTCCTCGACCTTAACCGTGCCGTAGGCAGATATGCGGCCCAGATCATTTCTCTCCAAATCCACTAGCATGATATGCTCTGCTCGTTCCTTCTCATTCGAGAGAAGTTCGTCAGCCAGCCGCTGATCTTCCTCTTCGGTACGTCCACGTCTCCGCGTCCCGGCAATCGGCCTTGTAACAAGCTTGCTCTCTTGCAGCTCAACGAGCAGCTCCGGCGAGGCAGATACGAGCTGGAAGTCAGGACAGCGTAGAAACCCCATATAAGGCGAAGGGTTAACCAATCTCAACCACTCATACAGCTCTTCGGGCGAGGCCGTCACTTCCTTGCTTTGCCTTACGGACAAATTCACTTGAAAGGCATCGCCTTGCTCAATATATCGCTGTATACGGCGAACCGCCTCCATGTACGCTTCCTTCGAGAAAGGAGAAGTAACGTCAGAGAGTGAAGCGACATCCATTTGCAGCTGGTCATCCTCCAGTAAAACCTGGCGCTTCGCTCGAAGCACAGCCGCTTTTTCTTTGGCTTGTTCTTCATCAAACCAAGTTAACCAATAATCGGTCATACCTTCCGCTTTGGACAATGCGCGTTCATAAGCAGCGCTTAACGCTTCTTCATCGGCATCTTGCTCAACCCTTGTATGAACTGCACAGTACACCTTAGCTTCGACATGATCAATGATCCAAAGCTCGTTTATTTGCATAAACAAATAATCCGGTATGCTCGGGTCATCCAAGGCTAGCTCCGGCAAACGTTCAATAGAACGTATAATGTCGTAGCTCCAAAACCCGACGCAGCCGCCGATCCATTTTGGTCCGCCCACCAGCCTTGGCCCGATCAGCCCACTCATCCATTCCCGTACTACTTCAAGAGGCTTTCCGTCCCAATGACGCCTGCTGTGCTCCTCTAACGACTGAAACGCAACCGACTCGGCAGATGAGCCCTTACCCCGTATAATCGCGTCAGGGTGCAAGCCCAAATATGTATAACGACCGTCCTTGCCGCTCTCTAGCACAAAAGCGTATGGTGACGCATCCTGCCATACCTCTTCCCATGATGCGACGCCTGCCCTGTTTTCAAGATGGAAGGGTAATTCCTTAACTAGCGGCAGCGTTGTAAACTTCCGTTCGGCGTGCCACCGAGTCCATTGCTCCAAAGCGGTGACCATCACCTTCGACCCCCGATAACTTGACTTATTTTGCTCAGTATACAGAATAGCAAGCTAAAAAGAAAGCCTTCCATTCCGAGGAATGAAAGGCGTCCGCTATAGGTAATAAAAATTAGTTTTCGAAGTTGAACAACGGAGTGGAAAGGTAACGTTCGCCGTTGCTTGGAACGATCGCAACTACACGTTTGCCTGCGCCAAGCTCTTTTGCAACTTGCAATGCCGCATAGATCGCTGCGCCCGAAGAGATACCGCAAAGGATGCCTTCTTCTTTCGCTGCGCGACGAGCGTATTCAAACGCATCTTCGTTCTCGATCGTAATAACAGCGTCATAAATTTCACGGTTCAAAATATSAGGTACAAAGTTAGCGCCGATACCTTGAATTTTGTGAGCGCCTGGCTTGCCTCCAGAAAGAATTGGAGAAGCCGCAGGTTCTACCGCATAAATTTTGATTCCGTCAAAGTTTTTCTTAAGAACTTCACCCGTACCGGAGATCGTACCGCCAGTACCGATACCGGCAACAAATGCATCCAACTTGCCGTCAAGGGAGTTGATCGCTTCAACGATTTCAGGACCTGTCGTTTCGCGGTGAATCTTAACGTTTGCTTGGTTTTTGAATTGCTGCGGCAAGAAATAGTTAGGGTTCGCAGCGGCAAGCTCTTCCGCTTTGCGAACGGCACCGTTCATACCCTCTGAGCCCGGCGTAAGCACAAGCTCTGCGCCGTAAGCGCGAAGCAGGTTGCGACGCTCGATGCTCATTGTTTCAGGCATAACAAGAATAGCCTTGTAGCCTTTTGCAGCTGCTACGAGTGCTAGTCCGATTCCTGTGTTGCCGCTGGTAGGCTCAATGATAGTATCGCCCGGTTTAATGATTCCTTCTTGCTCAGCCACCTCGATCATGCTGATTGCAATACGGTCTTTTACGCTTGCACCTGGATTTTGGTATTCAAGTTTAACATAAACTTCAGCACTGCCTTCAGGTACAAGACGATTTAAACGAACAAGCGGAGTATCACCGATAAGATCTAGAATACTTTGCACAATTTTGGCCATGGAAATAACTGCCTCCTTATTCCGACTAATTCAGTTGGTATTTTCACTAATTCCATCTTATCAATGTCTTGCATCCGTTGTCAATAGTGACTTTATCACTCCACTGAAAACCTAACCCATGCGGGTCGCTATTCAGTTTTCACCGCATCATATTTATTCAGCAGCTCATCTTCCATTTCTGTCAGCGAGTCAGCTCGCTCCAGTGCCAGCTGCTTGCGAACGGCATCATGCAGCCTGCTTCCTGTTATATTCGTTGTCATTTGGCGTTCGATGAGCCGAATGACCGCAAAGCCTCCATCAACCTTTAGGGGACCAGCCATCTCGGCAATCTGCAGCCGGCTAGCCGTTTCCAGCATTTCATGATCGTAGAACGGGTCATCTTCATCAATTACGCCGAGGTCGCCGCCAGCATCTGCCGTAAAGGAATCGATCGAATACATGCGGGCAAGCTCTGCAAAATCTTCCCCGTCTGTAAGCAGCTCAAGCACTGTATCCGCTTCTTTTGCCGTTTCCGTCTTAATCCATTGCAGGTGGAGCTGTATTCGCGCTTCGAACTCCTCCGGGTGATCGGCAATATAACGATCGACCTCTTCATCCGAGACGACAATGCCGCGAACGGCGATTTTCTCCAGCAGCAGYCGATAACGAAGATCTTCCAGTACCTGCTCCTTGCTCATGCCAAGCTGTTCCTGCATCACTTCGTAATAACGCGACTCGCTTTCATAGCCTTCGGCCATCTTCTCCAGCTCTCGGCTTTGCTCTTCCGCCGAAATGCTGAGCTCAGAAGCCGCTGCCTCCAAATCAATCGCTTTGTGAACCATTAGCGTGCGCAAAACGGCTGACCCGTACTGCTTCTGAAGCTCACTCTGCAGTTCAGCCGCTGTAATCATTTCCTTGCCTACCCTAGCGACAACTCGCCGTTCATCCCCTAACGCAGGGGAATCCACGTCTGGCGTTTGGCCTGGCTTGCTAGGGTCAACGAGATCCTCCTCGCTGCCAACACTCGTTTGCGGCTGTTGATCCAGCTGGCGCTCATTCCCCGGCCACACCTTTATGACTACGACTACCGTTAAAACAACCATACATACGGCTTGAAGGATGACAACGGCCCTCAGCAACTCGTATTTCCTCATTCCCCTATTGCCTCCGATTATTGGATCGGCTTCGGTTTCGCTTGAGCAAGCAGCAGCTCTAGCTGAGCCCGTTCAAATGTATACACTTCGTTGCAAAATTGGCAAACGACTTCCGCTTTTCCGTCTTCTTCAATAATTTGCTGCAGCTCATGCTCGCCCAAACTGAGAAGCGTCTGCTCCACGCGCTCAGAGGAACAAAAGCATTGAAATTTTAAATCCATTGTATCGTGAATCTGAAGATCGCTATCACCTACGATCCAGCTTAGCAATTCTTCAGGTGTTTTACCTTGATCAAGCAGTGTCGTCACGGGAGGCATAGTGCCAACCGCCTGCTCGAGCCTTGTGATTTCCTCGTCTGTTAATCCAGGCATAAGTTGAACGATGAATCCGCCAGCATGCAGCACTGAATTATCTGTATCGACTAGAACACCTAGGCCTACCGCGGAAGGCGTTTGCTCCGAAACCGCAAAATAATAAGTAAAATCCTCACCGAGCTCGCCCGAAACGATCGGAATACTGCCGCGATAAGGCTCCTTCATTCCTAGATCCTTTGTAATATGAAGATGTCCGCTGCGTCCGACTGCTCCTGCCACATCCAGCTTGCCTTGCGCATTGCTGGGCAGGTGCACCTGCGGATGATCAACGTATCCCCGCAGTTCCCCGTCTGCATTAGCGTCAACGACGATCTTACCGATCGGCCCGTCACCCTTCACTTGAATCGTCAGTTTTTCTTGCCCTTTCAGCATGGCTCCCATGATGGCACCTGCCGTCAAGGTCCGTCCTAGCGCTGCCGTAGCCGTTGGATAGGTGCCATGCCTTTGACGAAGCTCTTCAACAAGCTGAGTCGTGCGAGCCGCGAACACTCGAATTTTACCGTTCCATGCCGTCCCTCGCACCAGCACGTCCTTCAGCTGATTGTCCATCATAATCCCTCCTGATTGCGTTCATATATAATTCTTAAGCCTTCAAGCGTAAGCAGCGGATCGACTTCTTCTATCGTTTCCGATTCAGAGGCAATTAACTCCGCCAGCCCTCCGGTTGCGATCACGCGCGGCGAAACGCCGAATTCTTCACGAATTCGTTTCACAATCCCATCCACCTGTCCTGCATAGCCAAAAATAATACCAGCCTGCATCGACGTTACCGGATTGCGGCCAATAACGCTCTTCGGCTTAACCAGCTCGATGCGCGGCAGCTTGGCGGCCCGCTGATAAAGCGCCTCTGTTGAAATGCCGATGCCAGGCACGATGGCGCCGCCGAGATAGTTGCCGCCTTCATCGATATAATCAAAGGTTGTCGCCGTTCCAAAATCAACGACAATAAGCGGTGAACCGTATTTTACGATACCCGCCACCGAATTCACGATACGGTCCGCTCCCACCTCACGCGGGTTTTCATAACGTATATTCAATCCGGTTTTTACGCCAGGACCCACGACTAAGGGAGTTTTGCGTAAATATTTTAAGCATAGCTGCTCAAGAGTTCGCATTAAAGGAGGTACGACGGAGGAAATAATGACACCGTCCATCTGCTCAAGCTTCACGCCTGCATAATGAAACAGATTATGAATATTTATGCCGTATTCATCTACCGTCGCCGAACGATTCGTGCTTAGCCGCCAATGATGCAGCAGATCTTTTCCTTTGTATATGCCAAGTACGATGTTCGTATTCCCGACATCAATGACGAGGATCAAAGCGGTTCCCCACCCTTCTTCGCATTCAAATCCAGGCTAATATCCAACGCATGGAAGGAATAAGTCAATCCGCCTACCGAAATGACGTCCACGCCACAATCTGCAATACCCTTAATCGTCTCTAATGAAACGCCGCCGGATGCTTCTACAATGACATGAGGTGAGGTCGCTTTTATTTGGGCAACCGCTTCCTTCATCAGTGCAGGAGCCATATTATCCAGCATAATGATATCTGCTCCGCAAGCCAATGCTTCGCTTACTTGCTCAAGCGATTCCGTCTCAACTTCGATTTTCATGGTATGCGGGATTTTGCGGCGAGCTGCTTCAACCGCAGCGCGAATGCCGCCGGAGCCTTTTATATGATTATCCTTAATCATCACGGCATCATATAAGCCAAAACGATGGTTGGCCCCTCCGCCTATGCGTACCGCATATTTCTCAAGCATACGGTGTCCTGGCGTTGTTTTGCGTGTATCGACTAGCCGAACCGGCAGCTCCTCAAGCGCATCGACAAAAGCGCGCGTCTTGGTCGCTATGCCTGACAGCCTTTGCATCAAATTAAGCGCTAGACGCTCGCCAATGAGCAAGCTGTGCGTGCTGCCTTCTACTGTAGCGAGTACCGTTCCTTTATCTACATGATCGCCGTCCTGCACATTCGGAAGGAATACAAGCGATGAATCCACAACCTCAAACACAAGCTTCGCTATCGGAAGTCCTGCGATAATGCCGCTTTCTTTTACATGAATAACAGCCTTCGAGCGTGAATCCCTGGGGATCGTCGTCTCCGTCGTTATATCTCCGCTGCCTATATCCTCAGCCAGCCAGCCGCGAATTTGCTCGCGAACTGCTGTATCATAACCTCCTGCCGTCCATTCAAACATCCTCTATTCGCTCCTCCGTCATTCCATATAGACGGTGCAACACCGTATGCTTTCTCCACATCACATCATCGCGAACCGGGAAATCCTCCCTGAAATGCGCACCGCGGCTTTCCTCGCGCGAGAGCGCAGCCTCCGTAGTCAGCAACGCACATGTAAGCAGATTAGCAAATTCATACTCTTCGCGTTCTGTTAGTATCGATTGATAAATCGGCAGCTGCCGCTTCAATTCCTCAAGCCCTTTTTCAAGGCCCTTGGCATCTCTTCGCAGACCTGCATACCGCACCATAATTTTTTGCAGTTTAAGCCGTCTTTCTACAACTGCCTGAATTGGTGTGCTGCTGCGCTCTATTTCATTCTCGATAGTAGGCTTAACCGAATGGCCTGGAAGCTCGTCAATGCGCTTTACAATTCTTCTGCCAAAAACAATCGCTTCGGAAAGCGAGTTGCTGGCAAGCCGATTGGCACCATGTACGCCGGTTGAAGAAACCTCACCGCAAGCGAACAAACGCTTAATATTTGTTTCCCCATTTAGATCGGTTTTCACTCCGCCCATCATATAATGCATAGCCGGCGCTACCGGTATCCAGTCCGAAGTGAGGTCCAAGCCGTATCTCAAGCAGTATTCATATATAGTAGGAAAACGATGCTTGACCATTTCCGGCGATTCATGCGTAATATCAATATAAACAAAGGTCGACTTCGTCTCTTCCATTTCGCTGACGATCGCTCGCGCTACGACATCCCTGGGAGCAAGCTCTAACTGCTCATGATAACGTTCCATGAACCGTTCTCCCTTAATATTACGAAGATACGCACCCTCTCCCCGGACAGCCTCCGAAATCAAAAATCTAGGTGCACCCGGATAACAAAGCGAGGTCGGATGAAATTGAATAAATTCTACATCTTGTATGTACGCGCCTGCGCGATAAGCCATTGCAATGCCGTCTCCCGTTGCAACTTCAGGATTGGTAGTATAACGATACAGCTGACCGGCACCGCCCGAGCTGAGAATAACCGCTTTACCTTTGACGAACAAACGTTGACCGTTTGGCTTCTGTACGATGGCACCGCAGCAAACATCGTCCTGCGTAACCAAATCGATAACGAAATGATCATCCCAAACCTCAATTTTCGGATTAGCTACCGCCGTTTCGGAAAGAGCTCGTACAATTTCGAAGCCGGTTGCATCACCATTGGCATGCAAAATACGCCGCTGGCTATGCGCGCCTTCCTTCGTAAGCGCAAATTCACCATTTTCCAAATCGAACTGCGTTCCCATTTTGATCAAGCGGCGAACTCCTTTAGGGCCTTCGTGAACCAGTACATCAACTGCTTCATTGGAGCATAAGCCCGCGCCTGCTACGAGTGTATCCTGCCTATGGTATGCGGGTGAATCCTCATCCGAAATAACCGCGGCAATACCGCCCTGGGCATAACGCGTGTTGCTGTCCAGCAGCGATTTTTTCGTTATCATAAGGACGGAGTTGTTTTCACTTGCCCGAATAGCGGTAAAAAGACCGGCAATGCCGGCCCCGATAACGATAACATCTTTTTCAATAACAGGCAGCTCACTCAGCTGCACATCGACTAAATATCTGGGAATCATCATAGCTCCTCCAAGCGTAAACGGCAAATGCCGACCTTTTGCTGGGCTGCTTACGTCTCTAAATGAAATATAAGCAATAAATAAAGGTATAGCTTATCGATCTTATATTTCAAGCATAGGAGCAGCGCATATTACTTCACGAGTAACATGCGCTCCAAGGATAAACGGGCTTGATCCGCAACATGCGGCGGTACATAAATCTGAGGCTGCATCGTCTCTAACGCTTTAACGAGCTTCTTCAAATTATTTACCTTCATGTTAGGGCAAACCAAATATTTAGATGCAAAATGGAACGTTTTGCCCGGGCTGTCTAAACGAAGCTGGTAGCCTGTACCATCCTCTGTTCCGACAATAAACTCTTGGCAGTCCGATTCTTTACAATATTTAATGATAGCGGTTGTACTGCCTACAAAATCACCTAGCTCAACAACTTCTGGGCGGCATTCCGGGTGCACGACAAATTGCGCATTCGGGTATTTCGCTTTCATTTCTTCAACGTCTTTTACCGTCAACATGTCATGCGTGTTGCAGTAGCCTTCCCAGATAATCATTTTCTTATCGGTATTCTGCTGCACGTAATGACCAAGGTTCTTGTCCGGTACCCAGATGACCTCGTCACCCTCTACCGAATTGACGACTTTAACCGCATTCGCAGACGTACAGCAGATGTCTGTTTCCGCTTTAATTTCAGCAGACGAGTTAATGTAAGTGACGACCTTCGCATTTGGATGCTGAGCCTTCAGCTTGCGTAAGCCATCCACGCTCACCATGTCCGCCATCGGGCAGCCGGCACGCTCATCGGGAATAATAACCGTCTTGTTAGGTGCCAAAATCTTTGCGCTCTCGCCCATAAAATGCACGCCGCAAAATACGATTACATCGGCATCGGTTTGAGCTGCCTTCTGTGCAAGCAGAAAGGAGTCCCCGCGGAAATCGGCAACCTCTTGAATTTCATCACGCTGGTAATAATGGGCTAATATGATTGCATTCCGTTCTTTCTTCAACTGTAACAACCGTTCACGCAGCTCTCGGTTTTGCTCCGCCTTGCGTTCCAGTGCCAGTGCTTCCACAGTAGATCCTCTCCTCTTATGAGGGATGGGGGATAATGCCCATTCCGTTATACGGCAAGCTCAACTTTGTGAATTGATGCACAAACTTAGAAAGTCGCTTACCTATAGTTTAAACCAAAAGGGATAAATTCATTTGATTAAGTTTTAATTTACACGCGGTAGATGCTACTGTCAATGTATTAAAGGCCATTTTGGGGCAGCAAATTAAAATTAATTATTTTGATAGCCGTATATGGGCAGCATTCGGTGTGAACGCGCCTTTTTTGCAATGCACAAGCTTAAACAGCTCCCTCCTTCCTCTTCGTCAAATGCACTCGTTTCACACCTCTATAAATAAAAAAAGCCTCTTTCCGTTATGGAAAGAGACTTTTGGACGACTACCGCTTTGCAGGATCGTAAGGCTGCCCAAGTGCCGATGGAGCATTCGAGCGGCCGACAGCGCCTGCCAAAACGATGAGCGTCAAAACGTATGGAAGCATGTAGAAAAACTCAGCCGGAATTTGCTGCGCGAATTCAAACCGCTGCATAAAGCTTCTGAGCGCTTGCGCAAGACCAAAGAACATTGCGGCCCCAACAACGCCGAGCGGATTCCACTTTCCGAATATCAGTGCTGCCAGCGCGATAAAGCCTTGGCCCGAAATCGTATTATGAGCAAAGCTGCTTGTCGTGGTCAACGTAATCGTCGCACCGCCAAGACCCGCCAGCGCGCCGCTGAGCAGCACGCCGATGTATCGATATTTCGTAACGCTGATACCCACAGTATCCGCAGAGCTTGGATGCTCCCCAACCGCGCGCAGACGCAATCCGAAAGGCGTTCGGAATAAGACAAAGTAGCTGATAAAAGCTAGCGCGATAACGATATAAGTCGTTGGATACGCGGTGAAAATCGCTTTGCCGAGCAAAGGGATTTCCGATAAGAAAGGAATCTGCAATTTGTGAAATACATTTTCCAAAAGCGGCGTTTGTCCTGAACCTTCATACAAGCTTTTGGTTAGGTAGAGTGACAAGCCGAGCGAGAGAATATTAATAACGACACCCACTACGGTTTGGTCGGCACGGAACGTTATCGTTGATATCGCATGCAACAGCGCTACCAGCACACCGTATATGCCTGCCGCAATAAACCCGATCCATGGCGAAGCATTCCCAAGACCGGCTTGTATGGCATACTCAGTAGCGACTGCCGCTGCAAATGCGCCGGACACCATCAAGCCCTCTAGTCCAATGTTAACGACGCCTGAACGCTCGGAGTACATCCCGCCAAGCGCCGCAAAGATAAGCGCGGTGGAAAACACGAGCGTTGTATTAATAAGCTGTCCAATGACTTCGAGCACGTTCATTCTACACCGCCTCCTTCCGCTTGCTTGCACGTTTATTTAGAAAAGGCTTCAAGAACCACTTCACTAATCCATGCGAAGCAACGAAGAAAATAACGGCGCCGATTACAATTCGCACAACCTCGGGAGGTACTCCTGCACCAAAGCTCATGCCTGCCGAGCCGTAGCTAAGTCCGCCGAATAGAATTGCGCCAAGAAGCACCCCGATCGGTGTATTGCCGCCTAGAAGGGCTACCGCAATGCCGTCGAAACCGTAACCAGGTGAAGCAGCCATAACGGTCTGATTACCGAAGACGCCCAAAATTTCAAATACGCCGCCGAGTCCTGCAAATATACCGCTAATAAACATCGATTTGACCATTGTCACATTCACGTTCATGCCCGCATACAAGGCCGCATCTGGATTATGGCCGACTGCGCGAAGCTCATAGCCCTGCTTTGTGCGCCAAAGCACAATATAGAACAAAATGATGCAAAGGATGGCAATAATGGTACCCCAGTGCATGCGAGCGTTATCCATCAGTTTAACGAGCCAGTCAATTTTTACCATCGCAGACTCATGAATCGGCATTGATTTCTGCTGTCCCTTCTCAACAAGGAACTTCGCAACGATAAAGTTGGATAGAAACAGCGCAATCCAGTTCAGCATGATGGATGAAATAACTTCATTAACTCCGCGTTTTGCTTTCAAATACCCTGCTATGCCTGCCCATAACCCACCGAATACGGCTCCTGTAACAACGGCCAGTGGAGCATGAATGTACCAAGGCAAATCGAGCAGCACGCCTACAATGGTCGCTCCCGTCATTCCCATTACAAATTGGCCTTCTACCCCGATATTAAACAGCCCTGTACGGAATGCAAACGATACCGCAAGTCCAGTAAAGATCAACGGCGTAATCGCACGGATCGCCTCGCCAATGTTATACGGAGAACTAAACAGCTTATCCAGCAAAGATGTATAGGCTAAAATTGGGTTATACCCACCCGCCAGCATCGCAATTGCCCCGATGATAAGGCCGAGTACAATTGCCACGATCGGTATGAGGATAGACGACTTGTTAAATATTTTCTTCAACGTTTCCATGTACGCTATCCTCTCCCTTCTGCCGCAGCAGCTGCGGCAGATTTATTTCCTGCCATCATTAGTCCAAGCTGCTGGTCATCTCTGCGTTCCGCATCAACCTCACCCATCAGCCTGCCCTCGTACATGACCGCGATGCGATCAGACAAGGCATAAAGCTCATCAAGCTCAAAGGATACAAGCAAAATGGCTTTGCCTTCGTTTCGGGCCTGGACTAACCGTTTATGCACATATTCAATAGCGCCGATATCCAACCCGCGAGTCGGCTGCACGGCAATCAACAAATCCGGATCCTTGTGCAGCTCACGCGCAATAATGGCCTTCTGCTGATTGCCTCCTGATAACGCGCGCGCATGGGTATGAATGCCCGATGATCGAACGTCAAACTCCTTCACGAGCTTATCGGACAGCACATCCATTGCTTTGTAATCAATGAACATCGACCTTCCGAACTCCGGTTCGAAGTATGTGTTTAAAATCATATTTTCACTAACGCTGAAGTCGAGTACTAAGCCATGCTTATGCCTGTCCTCTGGAATATGGCCTACACCGGCTACCGAGACTTGCCGCGGCGAACGGTTGGTCATATCATGGCCGTTCAGCTTTACACTGCCGCTATCAACCTTACGCATTCCTGTAATCGCATAAATGAGCTCGCTTTGCCCGTTGCCGTCAACTCCCGCTATCCCGACAATTTCTCCGGCCCGGATATTAAAGCTAACGCCATTCAAAGCATTTTTGCCTTGTTCGCCCTTCATCTGTAAAGCATCTACCGATAAAATAACCTCGCCAGGCTCTTGCTTTGTTTTCTGAACTTCAAAGGAAACGTCCCGGCCAACCATCAGCTCCGCAAGCTGCTGCTCATTTGTCTCTTTCGTTGTCACGGTTTTGATCACCTTGCCGCGTCGAATAACAGTTACGGAGTCTGCGAGCGCCATGACCTCTTTCAATTTGTGCGTAATGATAATAATCGATTTGCCTTCCGCAGCCAGGTTGCGAATAATCTCGATTAGCTCCTCGATTTCCTGAACGGTCAATACGGCAGTCGGCTCGTCAAAAATAACAATTTCCGCACCGCGGTATAACGTTTTTAGTATCTCAACACGCTGCTGCATACCTACTGTAATATCTTTAATTCGCGCCTGAGGATCTACTTTCAGACCATAACGCTCGGAGATCGTCCGAACCTTCTCATTTGCAAGCTTGTAGTCAATTTTCAACCCTTTTACAGGCTCATTTCCAAGTACAATATTTTCTGATACCGTAAACGGCTGCACAAGCTTAAAATGCTGATGCACCATGCCGATGCCTAGATCAATAGCCTTTGAGGCACCCTCTATAACGGTCTGTTTTCCGTTAATCCAAATTTCACCCTCATCTGGCTGATAAAGGCCAAAAAGGATGTTCATAAGCGTTGATTTTCCTGCCCCATTCTCGCCAAGCAGCGCATGAATCTCACCTTTTTTCAATTCAAAATTGATGGAATCATTGGCAACCAGTCCAGGAAACCGTTTGGTGATTCCTTTTAATTCTACTGCTGTTATGCTCCGGTCCATTCTTCATCATCTCCCCGGTTTTTACCCCTATGTAAACATGAATCGCAAATTAAGAATCCGATAAGCGAGAAAACTTATAGATTCTTTTGTTAAAAATGAATAAAGACCGGCCGAAGCCGGTCTTGTCTGATCCATCAACAAACGATCCTCAATCAAAGGATACCATTGAATGGTGAAAACTATTCAGTCGGTACTTTGATTTCGCCGCTAACGATTTTTGCTTTGTATTCTTCTACTTTAGCAAGCACATCAGCAGGAACGTTCTTTTTAGATGTTTCCGGCAAACCAACAGCATCATCTTTCAAACCAAGCTCTTGCGTCGTACCGCCTGCAAAGTTCCCGGCGATCAAATCTTTCGATACTTTATGAACCGCCGCTTCAACGCCCTTCATCATCGATGTAAGCGTAATTTCATCACCAAATTCTAACGATTGGTCTTTATCTACACCGATAACCCATACATCGTCTCCATTATCCTTACGGGCTTTTGCTTCATTAAATACACCGTTACCTGTTCCGCCAGCTGCATGGAAAATAATATCCACTCCGCCATCGTACATTGTAGCAGCAGCCAATTTACCAAGGTCTGACTTACCAAAATCACCAGTATAATCTACCTCAACCTTAGCATCAGGTTTAACGGCAGCAACGCCTGCTTTAAAGCCAGCTTCAAACTTTTTGATAACCGGAATTTCCATTCCGCCTACAAAGCCAATTTTGTTTGTTTTGGTCATAAGACCCGCCACAACGCCAACCAGGAAAGAACCTTCATGCTCAGCGAAAGTAATAGAAGCAACGTTTGGCGCTTCAATAACACTATCGATGACAGCGAGCTTAGCATCAGGGTTCTCTTTTGCTACTTTGCTAAGCGCATCATTGAATAAGAAACCGATACCCCAAGTCAGGTTGTAGCCTTCTTTAACGAAGCTGTTCAGGTTCGGCTCCATATCGGCTTCGCCTTCACTCTCCAAGAACTTAGTAGCAGCACCCGTCTCGGCTTTTACGGTCTCAAGAGCCTCCCAAGCGCTTTGGTTGAAGGATTTGTCATGTACGCCGCCTACATCAGTAACCATACCGATCTTAAAGTCTTTACCCGTTCCATCGGATTCAACTTTAGTACCCTCATTAGTACCTGTGTTTGCTCCGCCCTCATTGTTACTCTTCGCTCCGCAAGCCGACAACACTAGTGTCAACGAGATCATCATTACAAGCATTAAGCTAAATGTTTTTTTCATGCGTGTTCTCTCCCTTGCTCTGAGTTTTGGTAATGCTGTGCAACCCCTGTTTACCTTCTTATTCTTGCTGATCTTGGCCGCTATTATTTCATTATAGTTACAAAAAAATAAACGTCAATGATTTAATGTAAGGTTATGTAACATATAACCATCAAATTTACAATCGTGTAACATTTATGTAACATATGGCCAAAAAATATAAACCATCGTGTTAGCTTTTTTGTTTTTTCGCTAATGGTTTATACCCGTATTATAGGCTAAATCCGAACATTAATAAAGAAAAAAATAGTCGTCCTGCCACTTCTTACAAGCAGCAGGACGACTATAGCTAGCCATTAATATCAGAAATCTACTCGTTCTTGTCCGGATCTTCTGCGTTATCGCGCTTCTCCAGGACTACTGGATCTTTCGCTTCATCCTGTTCACGAGTTTGGATGCGTACCTTCACATCGCCAATCGTTTCAACAATCGGCTCAGTAATCGGTTCAGTTGTAGTTGCATCAGAAGACGGGCTGCCATCCAAAGAACCTGTTTCAACCAAACGTTTGATTTGCTCGAGTTCGAGCGTTTCCACGCTAAGCAGCGTTTGAGCAATCAAGTGCATTTCCTTGCTCTTCTCTGACAATAGCTTCTTCGCGCGATCGTAGCATCCCGTAATTATGGATTGCATTTCTTGATCGATCTCATATGCAATCGCATCGGAATAGTTTTGTTCATGGCCGATATCGCGGCCCAAGAATACCTGACCTTGCGAGCTGCCAAATTGCATTGGACCAAGCTTATCGCTCATCCCGTATTCCATAATCATAGCACGCACGATGCTAGTCGCTTGTTTAAAGTCACTGTAAGCACCTGTACCGATTTCGCCAATGAACAGCTCTTCTGCTACACGGCCTGCAAGCAAACCGGTAATTTTATCAAGCAGCTCCTGCTTGGTGACAAGCATACGGTCTTCCTTCGGAAGCATGATGACGTATCCGCCTGCGCGGCCGCGAGGAATAATCGTAACTTTATGAACCATATCCGCATGCTCCAAGAAGAAGCCTGCAATGGTATGTCCCGCTTCATGGTATGCGACAATTCGTTTCTCACGATCACTAACGACACGGCTTTTCTTCTCCGTACCGACAATGATTCGGTCAATCGCATCATCAACCTCAACCATAGCGATATCTTTTTTATTGCGACGAGCAGCCAGAAGCGCTGCTTCGTTAAGTAAGTTTTCAAGATCAGCGCCGCTGAAGCCTGTCGTACGCTTGGCAATAATCTCAAGCTTAACGTCCTTAGCAAGCGGTTTATTGCGAGCATGTACTTTCAATACAGCTTCGCGGCCTTTCACGTCTGGACGGTCAACCGTAATTTGACGGTCAAAACGGCCTGGACGGAGAAGGGCTGGATCCAGAATATCCGGACGGTTTGTTGCCGCAATGATAATAATACCTTCGTTAGCGCCAAATCCATCCATTTCAACAAGCAATTGATTGAGCGTTTGCTCACGTTCATCATGTCCGCCGCCAAGACCAGCGCCACGCTGACGTCCTACAGCATCAATCTCATCGATAAAAATGATACATGGTGCGTTTTTCTTCGCGTTCTCGAAAAGATCACGTACACGGGATGCGCCGACACCGACGAACATCTCTACGAAATCAGAACCGGAGATACTGAAGAAAGGTACGCCCGCTTCCCCTGCTACTGCACGAGCAAGCAAGGTTTTACCTGTACCCGGAGGACCCACAAGCAATACGCCCTTAGGAATACGTGCGCCTACCAGATTGAACTTACGCGGATCCTTCAAGAAGTCAACAACCTCTACGAGCTCTTGTTTCTCCTCGTCAGCGCCTGCAACATCCTCAAATGTAATCCGTTTCTTCTCATTATCATAAAGCCGCGCTTTGCTCTTGCCAAAGTTCATGACTTTGCCGCCGCCGCCCTGCGCTTGATTCATTAAGAAGAAGAACAGGACAAAAATAATGACAAACGGAATAATGGAGGTGAGGAATGTAAGCCAAATGCTTGGCTGGTCCATTTCCTTGCTCTCTAGCTTAAAACCGAATTGCTCCTGCCAAGCGAGGATCTTCTCCTCTGCTTTGACGCTGACCCTCGATACAAATTGATCGCTTTCTGCGCCTGCAGGCTTTGTATTATATTTACCAGAAACAAAATAAGTTTGATTCTCATACTTAACACTCAGTTCCTTAACATTGCCTGATTCAACCGCAGCGCGAAGCTCGTCATATCGCAATCCAACTGTCGTGTCATTTTGGCTGCTGATAAATTGAAAAATCCCAACGGTCACCAAAAAGATAATTAAATAAAAACCAGTATTACGGATGATCCGATTCATCCCCAACCTCCTCTCAGACGCTTAAAATATTTTACCATATCATGACTTTCCATAACAATAGAGGTATACGGAGAAGGGCATGTACGGGTGAATCGCTGCTATTTTTCATAGACCTGCGGTTTCAAAATACCAATATAAGGTAGATTACGGTATTTTTCCGCAAAATCCAGTCCATAACCGACAACAAACTCGTCCGGCAGCGTAAAGCCTTTGTAATCCGCTTCCAGTTCAACTGTGCGGCGCGCCGGTTTATCGAACAAGGTTACAACTGTAACAGACTTCGCGTTTCGACGTTCGAGAACATCAATTAAGTAGCTGAGCGTTAGCCCGCTATCGATAATATCCTCGACGATCAGAACATCGCGGCCTTCGACCGAAACATCAAGATCCTTGATAATTTTAACTACGCCAGATGACTTCGTGGATTGCCCATAGCTGGATACGGCCATAAAATCAATTTCAAGCGGTACTGTTATTTCTTTGACCAAATCGGCCATAAAAATAAACGCGCCCTTCAATACACAAATAACGAGCGGATTACGCCCGCTAAAATCTTTGCTCAGTGTTTCGCCAAGCTCTTTTACCTTATCACCAATTTGCTGCGCGTCGTACAATACTTCTTGAATATCATTCTGCAAAGTAGAAATCCCCCTACGCCTTAACTATGTTTATGAGTGTACCAGTGCTCCTTATTCGTTGCCTGCCCTTATGAACAACACGTCTTTAGTGTGCGCATCCGTCAGAGCATGACTTGATCTTCGAATGCCCGGAATCCAGAGCAACCTCCCAGCTGCATCGAACAGCAAAGGATAAAGCTCCCGCTTCAGCGGTGCGATTTTCTCATCAACGAACATATCTTGCACTTTTTTTGAGCCATTTAATCCTAAAACCTGAATTCTGTCCCCCGGACGTCGATTTCGAACGACAAGCGGATACGATAACTCCGATGCATCGAAGATGGCCTCGTAACGCGATACTGGCTTACGGCTGTCTACCGCCGAAGCGTGGACAATCTCAAATGCCCACCCGCATGGCTCGACCGCAAGTTCAGCTGTTTCCTTACCCACCTCGTACAAATAGGCGCTTGTTTCAGTTAACGCAAGCTGCGATTCACTGATCCATCGCATCCTATCGTATTCTCGAGCACAGCGAATTCCGGCTCCAGCGTCGATTCGCCAAGTTGCAGGCGCATGTGCGGAAGCGGCAATCCTCATCGTCTCAATCTGCTCGAAGGATATCTTTTCCGTTTCCTTAGAAAGATAACTTAATATTAGTTTAATCAATCTCCTTTGTAAAGCGACGTGGAGACCGTGCAAATCGATGCAGCTAATCGCGCATTCATTGGGGGATAAAGTAACGAGCTGCGCAAATAACGCTTCGGTTTGTTTCTCCATCCACTCATCCTCCGCCCCCGCTACTTCTGCAAGGCGCTGAAGCGATTGGGACAGCTGCGGATTATGCTTGGACAGATACGGTAAAATATCTAGCCGAATAATATTTCGGAAATAATGGCGTTCCTTGTTGCTGCTGTCCGTGCAGTAAGGAATATGATAGTCTTCGCAGTAACGCAGAAGGTCTGACTTGTTCATACGAAGCAGCGGGCGAATAAGTTCCACGTTTTTTTCTCTTCTTTTGCTAAGCATTCCAGCCAGCCCGGTTAATCCTGTTCCGCGAATTAAGCGCATAAGCACCGTTTCGGCCTGATCATCCGCATGATGGGCAAGCGCAATCCTCCCAGCTCCATACCGTGCTGCAATTTCATGCAAAAAAGCGTAACGCTTCTCGCGGGAGGCAGCCTGTCCATTCATGCGCGTTTCTTCTATATATGCGGGCATATCGAGCGTCACAGTCTCACAAATCACCCCTAGCCGTTCCGCGAAATCCCGAACGACCATCAGCTCATGCGCAGATTCCTCTATTCGAAATCCGTGATTCACATGAGCCGCTATTATGGATAAATGGCTTTCCTTTGATATTGTTGAAAGCATATGTAAAAGCGCCATTGAATCCGGTCCGCCGGAAACTGCCACTACGATACAATCGCCGGCTGACCAAAGCCTGCGCTCTACAGCCGCTTTCTCAAGTTCGATTTGCAGATTCATAGGTAGTACCTCACCTTCATTTCCCGTTCCAAGCTGCTATAATACGTTACGCAGCAGCCAATATACCGATGTTCCTAGCAGCACTGCAGATGCAACCGCAAGCCCCTTCAACCATCCAGGTGTTGCAGAGGGCATATGCGTATCACGCCTATGCATTAATAAACGCCATGCCGCAGCTGCGTCGCCCGCATCCGTAAATTGTCCCGCAAAAGCTTTCCGCAGCCAGCCAGCAATCGGCTTTAACGCCTCGCTCGTTCCAACAATTTGCATTAGCTCGATTGCGGATCGATTTTGCGGTAAAAGCTCCGCGGTCAGCTGATGCAGACGCTTTGGTTCATGCAGCTGTATACAGAGCACTGCAAAGGAAAAAAGATCGTAGCTCGGATCAGCCGACCGCGAGCCCTCGTTCCAGTAGCCGCGGTCATAGATTTCAGTAAATTGGCGAATGCCCTTACCTACCGCTGTCACACCGCCATAATCAACAAGCTCAACATGCCCATAGTCAGCTACCAGCACGTTTTCAACCTTCAAATCGCCAAATACCCAGCCCGCTTGATGCAGCTTCGTCAGCTTACCCAGCAGATTCAAGCCAACGAGCGGAAACCATTCCGATCCCTGCTGCTTCAAGTACTCATTCACCTTGGCACCAAGCACATAGCGCATAATATAAAAGGGATATTCCTTTCCATCCGGACCATACAAATCATCCACATCAAAAAGGTAGGAATCCTGTCCGTGCTGCTTCTGCTTTGCGATAGATTGCAATACATTGATTTCGGATTGAAGATCAAGCGCATCCATGCCAAGCTTCATCGCAAACCAGCTGCGATCACGCTGTACGAGATATACTTTACCGTTTGCGCCCTCCCCAAGCAACCTTTCTACCCTGTACCGCCCTTGCTTCCACTTGCCGGTCACCACCGTGCCCCGGCGAAGATCAACCTTAAACGACGTAGTCACTCATCATCCCATCCGTTTCGTCTCTGCTCTGTCTACCATAATCGCCCTTACGATAAAAATCAACAATCTGCATAATCGCAGGGCCAGTAGGTGTCGTTCCACCCATTTGCAGTTTCGGGAAAATAGCATGCACGCCGTTAAGGTGACTCGTCCAGTCTAAATCCATTACACAATCATCACCATGCCTTGAGCCAGGGAAATGAAAAACAGATATTTCACTTTTTCCTTGTCTTGCTTGAAGGCTTAGCATCAGATCACGTATAGCTTCCTCTACTGCCGCAAGCTTAGGCTTCATACTTGCACTTGCATCAATGAGCAGTGCCACTTGCAGGCGCGACGTTTCCCCCAGCTCATCGATTACGCGCACCACATCTCCGCGCTTCTCTGGCGGCAGCGCCTCAATTGATCCATTGCCAAGAACTTGCTTCAATTCCTTCTGCACGGCTAGCTGGATCGTCTGCACGACTGTCTTGCGTGTCATCATCTGCACGGTCTGCGAGAGCTGCCGCATATTTACCATTCTGCTTAGCCCGCCGCCCGCACGCGCAATTTCGTCGATCTCCGCAGCGCCCAGCTCACCTACATCACCATGATCCAGCACGCCTACCACATTAACCGAAATCCCATCCGACTGCGCATGCGCAGCCGCCACTACTGGACTGAGCCCGACATTGGAGCAGCCATCCGTAATCAACAATATTTGTTTCATAATCGTTTACCCTCCTAAAGTGTTTGAGTAACAAACACAGCTTCGTAAGCATAGGCTTAGTGTTTGAGAATCAAACACAGCTTCGTAAGCATAGGCTTAGTGTTTGAGAATCAAACACAGCTTCGTAAGCGTAGGCTTCGTGTTTGTGTAACAAACACAGCTTCGTAAGCGCAGGCTTCGTGTTTGTGTAACAAACACAGCTTCGTAAGCACAGGCTTCGCCTCAGCCTTTCTATTAGCTTTGCCTTTTTTAAGAGGGTTAAACAGCTAGTCTAGCAAAAAGATAGATAAACACCAATCTGCCTACGGACACCTACCCTGCAGTTACGTTATGTAAAACAAAACCTCCAATCTCATTCATCGTTCTAGCAGTATGTAGTCAAAAGAACTTACCCCGCCGTTTCATTGGTTCAATTTAGGGGTAATTAGAAATAATTAGAATTTTTGTGCGTTGCCAATCAAAAAAGAAGCCCCATGACCGCCAGCTCCAACTCAGCCGACGGACAAAAGGGCTATAGCTAAATACCCACACGATAGAATAAACGCCAGCTCACCGTTCTAACGTTCAATCCGCATGGCTTTAAAATAGGATCAGCTCACCGTCCTTGGACGCTCCATGCGCGTTACGCCAGGGAAGCGGAATGATGCCCACTCCGGCAAATGCTTATCAATGCGCGCAACAAGCACCGTCATATCATCAACAATTTCTCCATTATGGTGGCGCACCACCTTCTCGAGCAGCGCATCTGCCATCTCCTGAGGATTATCCGTTTCAAGCTCATTAATAATGCGCTTCATCCAGAGCTCCTTGTTAACCGCGAGGCCAGGCGCATCATAAATGCCGTCGCTCATCATGACAAGGGTATCGCCCGATTGCATTTGCATGGATACAAAGTCGACATCAATATCCTGAAGAATTCCGATAGGCAAGTTATTTGCAGTAATTGGAATGACCTCATTTCCTCGTTTTATAAAGCTCGGAGTAGAGCCTATCTTCATAAACGTCGTTTGCGCTGTGTAGAGATCCACAATCGCCAAATCGACGGTAGCGAATACTTCATCGGATGAACGCAATAAGAGCACGGAATTCACAGATTTTACTGCAAGCTTCTCATCCATTCCGGATTGCAGCAGCTGCTGGAGAATCGATAACGCCGCACTGCTTTCCTGCCGCGCCCGCTCGCCATTCCCCATTCCATCGCTAATCGCGACGGCAAACTTACCGTTTCCAAGCTCAACCATGCTAAAGCTGTCTCCTGACAGCAAATCTCCTCCCTTGGCGGCGCCTGCAATACCTGTCTCTACCTCATATTGCTTCGCCGATCCAAATGCAACTAGCGTCGGCTCACCGCTTCTCGTTGGGGGAATCTCAGATTTTACTGCGATATGCTCACCCAAGATGTCGCTTAACAGCGGAGCAATAATTTTTCGGCATTCGTCGTAGCCTTGCCCAAACGAATGATACACCTCTATATCCACATTCCCCTCCTCCAGGCTCACAATATCAATACCCTGAACAGATAACCCTAGTCCTTCCACCGCCTCCCGAATTTGCTCCTCCTGTAAGTGCAGCGTTTGCCCCTCTCTTTTAATTTCTTTAGCTAAATCTTCCATAACTTGCGACACGCCTTGCAGCTGGTCTGCCACAAGTTGACGGGAGTCGTATATTTGTTTCTTCCAGTGCATATTATTTTGATATAGCTCGTATTGCTGGCTCATGTCTATTAGCACCTGCGAGGATTTGACGCAGTGCGCTGACCAAGTCTTCGGTATTTCTTTAGCAGACGGCACACGTTTCTCCTCCACGACCGTCATCATATCCGTCATCATTTTGTAGGTGTGAAAAAACTTATCCTCCCAGCAAGCATTTTGCCTGTGGCAGCTGGCACAGCTGCGTTCAGCAACTGCATTCATAAAGTGTCCGATCTCTTCCTCCTTATTTAAGGTTGTTACATTGTTATTGAGCTGCCCAAAGCTGCGGGAAAGCTGGCTAAACACCTCCGAATATTGTGATACGCGGTCCGCAGTCACCTCTCGAACCCGCTTCGCATAGTCATGCTGCGACTTGGCATGCTCATTGGTTCCTGGAACGTACCGGGAGATCGTACGAATCATGCTGCGCGGTGTCAGCATAAGCAGCGTCGCGGCTGCTACCGATTCCCAAGTCGAGCTCATCACATCGGCTTGGCTCCCTACATATATGGATAAAATCGATGTTCCAAGCAACATTCCGAAAGCCGCTGCCATTTTGCCGCCGTCACGCAGCAGGCCAGCCAGCAATCCCGCAAAAGCGAGTAAGCTCATTTGAACGACTGCACCGAAGTCAGCCAAGCTTAGAATGAGTCCTGCAACAACACCGACCGAAGCGCCTAGCGGTGCGCCGCCTGCTAAAGCAAAGAGCAGCAGCATATAACGAGACATCACGTGTTCTGCCGACATGCCGTAGAACACCCAACCGACAGCCCCTGTCATGACAGAAGCGAGTAAAATCATCAAACAAATTATTTCTTCGTTTTTGAGCGAGGCTGATTTTTTGGTCATCGTGAGCACAGGAATCGCCTGAATGAACACTAAGGTAAGCACAAATCCGAGTGCCGCCTCCACCACAACGAGCATAAAATTGTACCAGCTAAGCTCGTCCCCAATAAATACGCTAAACATCTGCACGAGCAGAGTTGACGCGAATACCAGAATCGGCGCCGACGACAGCTCTGCCTTCTCATACGCCTCGAGTCCCTTCAGAAACAGAAACAGCACCGCAATTTCCATGGCGATCCACATGGGGGCCGGGTCAGCGGCAAGCCAGCTGCCTGCAACCAGGGATATAGCCACCCACGGATAAATATCCCTTCTCATAAAGTAAATAACAGCAAAATAAGCAATGGCAAACGGCATAAGGGATTCGAGGATTACCGCTCTTCCTAGCAAGAAAGCTACACCTACGAGTAGAAATGTCCACTTTTTGGCCAAAATGACCTGAATGAAACGACGCGCTGCCGCCCATTCCCGTCCCTTCTGCATCATCGTCTGAGCCAGACCAGTCCGTTTCATACCGGGAAGCACTACCGTGTTTTCCTTTTCCATGAGCAGACACCACCATTTCCGAGTGTAATGTGTTTTTCATTATAGGAGGTTGTCCGCATGAAGTTTGTCAGTTAACGTAACACGCTCAAAAATTTTTTCCGACAAAAATTAATGGCATCGCAACCGTTGTCAACATGCGGTCAAACACATGCCCCGTATAGGTTTGCTGTGCCTCCAGCACAAGCGTAACGCATATAGCCGACAACAAATTATGTGCTGAATTTTTTTCATATGATGGCGAATCGACGTTGTAACGTGTCGGGAATGAAGGAGGATGAGAGAAAAGTATTTTTTTTCCAAAAAGGCGCAGCTTATAAACGACAACGACCGTGCCAAAACATCGCTAATGCAGTCATTCTCCAGTATATACAGGCTTTCTGTCCTGCTTCGACAGCATTTGGTAAGCGCTTTCTAAAATATGCGCCATTTCCTTGCCGATAGACGCAAAAAAAGCAGAACCGGTTAGGTTCTGCTCCATGTATAGAGTTATGACGATCCAGCTTATACTCGCTTGGCACCGCGTCCGCCGCGTTTGCCCTCCGTATTCTTCTTCAAAGAGGAGATGCGCTCTTCGCTGTCTTTCAGGAACCGTGACACTTTATCCTCGAATGACGGTTTACCGTATGCCGGTCTGCCAGACGATTGCTTGTTGAAGGGACGTCCGCCGCCACCACCACCGCCGCCGCCGCGGTTGAAACGTTCGCCACCACCACCACTACCGCCAGTGCTTCCACCGCCGCCTCCGCTATGACGCTCGCGTTGTTGTGGCGCTGGTTGGCCCTCTGGCCGGTCAATGGCTTGCTTAATGGAAAGTCCGATCTTTCCGTCTTTGTCCACGTTGATCACTTTAACTTTCACGACATCGTCGATTTTCAGGTGATCCTTCACGTCTTTGACGTAATTATCAGCAATTTCCGAAATGTGAACAAGACCCGTGACACCTCCCGACAAGTCGACAAATGCCCCAAAATGCGTAATGCCTGTCACTTTTCCTTCTAACTTAGCGCCCACTTCAATTGCCATAAAATAAAATGTTCCTCCCTAAAAGTTATGCGAAGCAAAACTGAATTCATAAGCATATGCTAAAAGTTTTGCGAAAACGCTATTAACGTGATTATAACCGAACCGTTCAAGTAAGGTCAACAGACGTTCACCCGATTTGAAGCCCTATTTAATCACTGAAAATCTGCTGCTCACCCTTCTTAACCATGCCCTGCTCTTTAGTTGCTAGTTGTTCGATATATTCTGGGTCGTTTAAACGTTCAATTTGACGTTTGAGCGCTTCGGTTTCTTTGGTAGAAGTTTCTATCTGCCCTTGGATTGTAGTTAGCTTTACGCCGGTAACATTCTTCTGCTGCATTTGGCCAAAGATCGTATACGCCGCCCAACCCATAAATAGCACGATGAACATCATCCAAAGTTTAAACCGGCGTTTTGTGCCAGCATTCCCTGGCGCCTTATTATCAACTGCTGCTGCCATGAGCGGTGTTACCTCCTAAACCATTTGCTCCACAATCGAGCTATTAGTTGTCCCATTTTGCTGAACCTCTCGGCTAACTGCCATTTGGATGCGTAACGCGACAACCAGCGCCCAAGCGGGCGAGTTACTGGTCTTACCATCCAAACAAACAATTTCCAAAACGGACGGACTAATTGTATCACAATTTTTAATATGAAAATAGTGAGTGCGGACCCAAATGCCAAAATAACAAGGACCATTTTGTAGATTAATAACAACGGCTTCACAATTAGAATTTCCAAACATTTCAAAATGAAGGTAATTAGCTTCCGCACCGCCCCAATAAGCCATTTGACGGTTGCGATTACCATTCTGCTAAACAAAAAATAATAAATTACGATGCCAATAGCCAGTCCGATAAAAACGTACGCCCGCACCTCGCCGTTGTTGCTGGCGTACAACACCCGAAAGACGACTAGCGCCGCCGCCATCCAATAGATGACGTCAAGCACGGGAAGCCACCAGCGCGGGAACTTGAGCTCATTCGTCACGACCCGGTAGCCGTCGAATACCGTTCCCATGCCAAGGCCCGACAGCAGCATGACTGCCATCGTCAACCACTGCATGCCCAGCGTCACTTAAACAGTTTCCCGAACAGCCCTTTTGATTTAGAAGAGGCATTATTGCTGTCCATATAGGCGAGCGAATGGACAAGCCCCTCAATTGCGACCATTCCTTGTTCAAGGCTAAGATGCTTCATATGCAAATTTTGGCCCTTTACCGCCAGGTAACCAAGCTCTGTCTCGAGTAAAAACTCCTCGCTGTCGAAGCTCTCCACGTTTACGACACCGGTAAGCTCCAGCAGCTTGCGATTTAGCATTTTGACTTCCTGACGCTTCTGCCCCTTGCCTTGGTCAACCATAGACTCGTCCTCCGCTTCGTTAACATGTCTAGGCGTAACGGCTATCGCCGACCTGCGGCGGCGCAGCATACGTTTCGCTATTAATATAAGAGATCGATAAGCGATACGCTTATCCTGCCTTATATTTTAAGACTAGCTTATGGGGCGGGGACGAGATTTAGAACTATTCCGCTTGATCAATAGAGTCTGGCGCCTGCTCGTTCACTTCCGTCTTCACCTGTAGAAAAACTAACAGCATCACGATTGATATCAGCTGAATGAGCCAATCAAAGCATAAATCGAATAGCGTAGCTGTTATCCAAGATTCACTCGACAGGAAGGAGAATAGTGCAATCAGAATGAAAAATAACACTGCAAACGCAGCGTAACCTCCTACCGCATACAAGACAAATTTAAAGTAACGCCTGCGTGCCAATTCCCGGCAGACCGTCAGCGGATTGATCCTTGACGTATCCATAACGGAAACAATGACCGGCAGCAGCATAAGCCAAACTGCGAATAACAAGCCCGGAACGACAAACATCACAATTCCCGCGGCAACAATGGCGCCATTCAAAAAACTATAAACGATCATTCGCGGCCATTTGTGCAAACCCCATAGCATGGATGCCTTTATACCTGCGGTTGACGCATTCATCCGACCAAGAATGAAGTGTATGACCATTGGCGTTATTGCGCTTAGAAACAATAAATAAACCAGGTTATCCATCCGGCTGCTCGGAAAAAAGATTTCGCTGTCCGACGGTTCAAAAAAATAGTAATTTTTGATTGCCTCGACCGGAACAGCCATAATGACTACGATGAACAGAAGAGGCAGGCCGTTTTGAAAGAAAAGAGTTACCGCATGTTTGAGCAAGGAAAAGCCCTTCCGCCGATACTCGGGAATGGGAAGCTGCAGATGATTCATAGATTAGTCCTCCGAATAAATAAACCAAATTCACGATATTGAAACATTAAATTTCAAGCTAAACAAATTTTCATATACAAACGTAAAAGGCTGTCGCCGTCATCTGTGGCGAAAGCCGGCGTTTTCAAACCCTGGGCCAAACAAAAAGGCCGCCTACAAGTTTTTATGCTTGTACGCAGCCTCGTTGTTATTGCTATTGTTCCCAGTCGAGCGTATTCTCGCGCTGGCGTTGTTCTTCTTTCACCAAGGTATACAGCTCTCCGGCTTCATCCTTACGTGTCGTCTCCGCAATTCGCTCAACGCGTACGGTTACGATTTTTTGACCGTATTGGATTTGGAGCTCATCTCCGACTTTTACAGCGCTGCTAGCTTTCGCTTCGCGGCCATTGATCCATACGCGTCCTTGCTCGGAAACATCCTTCGCAACGGTACGGCGTTTGATCAGCCGGGATACCTTAAGAAATTTATCTAATCGCATAAATTATTGGATAGCTTCTTTCAACTTGTTGCCTGCTTTGAAAGCAGGAACTTTTGCTTCCGAGATTTCGATTGGAGCGCCTGTTTGCGGGTTGCGACCCGTGCGTCCAGCACGTTTGCGAGTTTCGAAAGTACCGAAGCCGATCAATTGTACTTTGTCGCCGCCTGCAAGTGCATCTGTTACTTCGCCCAAGAAGCCGTTAAGTACTGCTTCTACGTCACGTTTAGTCAAACCGCTTTTTTCTGCAATGTTGTTGATCAAGTCTGTTTTGTTCATTATAAAATCCTCCTAATTGTTTACCATTATTTTTGGTCGACGCTTAAAGCGCCGCCGTTGCTTCAAATGCTTACTCTCACGAAGAATACTTATTCTGCCTAGTAGCAATTAAATCCTGCCGCTATTTGAAATTTTTTTGCGATTGGTGCGGAATAAAGGCGATTCATGACGAAATGAAAACGATTATTGACGCTTAGCCTCTTCCCACCAACGATCCATTTCTGTTAAATCAGTCTGGTCAAATTGCTTGCCACTTATACGAAGCTGCTCCTCAATATACGCAAATCTATTGCGGAATTTTTTGTTCGTACGCGAAAGCGCCTCTTCCGGATCGGCATGGATGAAGCGAGAGGCATTAACAACCGCAAACAACAAATCGCCAAGCTCTGAGGCCTGCTCCTCTTCGGACTGTGAAGCAATCGCTTCGCGAAGCTCTGCGAGCTCCTCTTCAATCTTGTTAAGCACCGGATCAA
The DNA here is from genome assembly GCF_056398325.1 of Paenibacillus sp. 01T443. Classification (NCBI taxonomy): domain Bacteria; kingdom Bacillati; phylum Bacillota; class Bacilli; order Caryophanales; family Paenibacillaceae; genus Paenibacillus; species Paenibacillus sp. 01T443. The sequence goes on along the minus strand of NZ_JBFTPE010000022.1, from coordinate 42,572 downwards.
GCTCGTCCCAATCAAAGCCTACCTTGGCTGCTTTTTTCTGAAGTTTATAAGCTTTCATTAGGGCTGGCAGATCAGGCGGAATACCATCAAGCACTGATGTGCGGCTCACATCAGTCCCTTTCATCCGTTTCTCCTCGACCTTCATTTGTTCCCAATTGACCAGTGCTTCTTGTGAATTGCTGGCGTCCAGCTCTCCAAATACATGCGGATGGCGGAAAATAAGCTTCTCGTTAAGTGATTGTATCACATCATAGACTGAAAATGCGCCTGTCTCTTCTTCCATTTGGCTATGAAGCATCACTTGAAGGATAACATCTCCAAATTCTTCCTGCATGCCGTCGGGATCATCATTGTCAATTGCTTCGAGTGCTTCATACAGCTCTTCGATAAAATTTTTGCGAATCGACTGATGCGTCTGCTCGCGATCCCACGGGCAGCCCTCAGGGCTGCGCAGGATGGATACGATCTCATGCAATCGCTCGAAGGAGCGATTCCGAAGCGCCGCATCATCCGAGCGCGGAACCCAAATGAGCGACAGATTGCCATAGCCCGGTGTACGGTCAAGCTCATAAAGCGGGACGCGAAGAATCTGCTGCTCAGAGTCCACGCCTAGTGCATGTCCGACAACAACCTCGTAATCGTCGGGATAACGTTCCATCAGCGCAAGCTTAACATCGGATGCCGTATAGGTATCATACACTTGGCCAATCAGCGTATGCAGCTGCGGCTGCAAGAGAGAAGGCTGCAGCTCCGCGGCATCAAGCAGCGCAAAGCCTTCAATGGGATCAATGCCAAGACTGACGAACGCTTGGTCCAGGAAGCTCTCGCCCCCGATAATTTGCAGCGATATGCCCGCTTCCGGGCATTGCTCGCGCAGCAGCTGGACGGTGCGTTCGGCTACCATCGGGTGGCCAGGCACAGCATAAACAATAGCAGCCGAGTCGCCGGCAGTCATACTTTTGGCTTCGGCGATCAATGTCTCCGCGATTGCCTTATACACATCCGGAAATGAATCATGCTGCTCGTATAACGCGTCGAATGAGGTATAAGCAATACCGTTTTCATTCAGCAAGGAAAGGGCAGGATGCTGCGCGGTGCGCACAAAAACGCGCTCTGCCGCTTGCAGCCTGCGCCAAACGCCTAGCGTCAATTGATCCGGATCGCCTGAGCCTAGACCAACGACGGTAAGATGTGGGGTTGCCATCCTTTTTTAGCCTCCTTGAAAATATATGGTTTTATGGTCATGGTTGAGTTGAAGCCAATGTAGCCGGCCCACTGCAAAAATAGGATGTTGAGCGCCGAATGACGAGTATTTTCCGTACATGCGATACGATTCTGTACATCATGACAAATATTACTTTATTTTTGTTCAAAAAGAAATCATGCGATGCCGCTCTGCAAAGTCCGCTGCAGAGCTAGCCCTCTTCCGGCGCCCGCGGCATAAGCCGCCAGCGCTGCAACCGGGCGGCAAGCACGCCGCCGCCCGGCAACGCGCGCAATTCGCGCGCGCTTAAAGCGCCGCCGCGCAGAGCCGCGGCGCCAAAGGCGCAAGCGCCGACGGCTACGCACGTCAGCGCAAGCGCAGCTGCTGCCGCCCGAGGCGGCAGCCCGCCCAGCGCGGCGCCCATCGCCCGCTCGGCGACAGCAAGCGCCGCGGCCATCACCGCGAGCGCAAAGCCCGTGCCTGCGGCCGCGTTTCCGAGCAGCGGCCGGCGCCTTTTCTCCCCGGCGCTCCGCCGCACTCCCCAACTGCCAGCGAGCGATGCCCCCGCTTCAGCCGCCTTAAAACGGACCGCGGCCGTACCGAGTAATGCCGCCGCCGTTAATGCCGCTATACCCGCGATAGCCGCGCCTTCAATGCCGTACAAAGGCACCAATACGGCATTAAATACACCCTTGAGAAGAGCCGCCGCAAGCAGCAGTGCAGCTGGAATCCGCACCGCCCCAAGCCCTTGAAGCACAGGCGCCGTAATGGCATTTACACATCCCGCGAGCGCGGTAAAGCCAACAAGCGCAAAAGCATATGTACCCGCCGAATTCTCGTACAGCATAATATTCAGCGGCTCAGCCAGCATCGTTAATCCAATAGCTGCCGCCGCTCCAATCGCCCATGCTGTTCTTTCGACAAAAGCCAGCTGCACCCGCAGTTGTCCGTATGCCCCCCGCATTCTAGCGAGCGTTAAGCCCGGGACGAGCGCTGCCGCCGCTGCCCCGGCAACCATGACAACGAGCTGTACAAGTGGCTGCGCCCGGCTATATATCCCGAACAATGCCAAGGACTCATCTTCCGATGCTCCTCCGGCCTGCAGCAGCCTCGGCACCATAAAAGCATCCACAACGCCAAGTACAGGAACAACCACCGCCCCAAGCGCGACAGGCAGCGCGATCGCAGCAAGCTTCTTCATCTCTGCCCGCAGCATGCCCGCTTTAGGAGCAAGCCGCTCCCGTCTGCGCCCTCGCCATAGATAAAAGGCGAGAACAGTGAGCGATGCGCCTGCCCCAAATGCCGAGCCGCTCATGACTCCGGCCGCTACCTCAGCTTCCCCCCAGCCAGCCGACCACCCCAAAGCAAGGACAAGGAGCATCACAGCCACGCGAATCATTTGCTCCGTAACCTGCGAAGCAGCTGATAATCCCATTTTCCCGAGCCCTTGCGTATACCCTCTCAGCGCGGCAACAAGCGGAGCCAATAGCAGCGCGAACGAAACGGAGCGTATAGCGGCAGCGGTCTCAGAATCTCCGATCCAGCCGGCCGCTCGGTCTGCCGCAGACCACATGAAACCAAAAGCTGCAATGCCCGTTACTCCCAGCAGCAGCAGCGCAGCGTATAACGTTCGCCTAACGCCTTCCAGATCATCTCCCTTGCGCAGCCTTTCAGCAATGAGCAGCGATACGGCTGTCGGCAAGCCTGCGGTTGCGAGCACTGCAGCCAGCTGATAAAACGGATATACCGCATTGTATATGCCAAACACGCGGTCCCCCGCCAGGTTTTGCAGCGGGATTTTTTGAAAAACGCCGATAAGCTTAGATAATAATGCCGCGCCAGCCATTAACACAACGCCATTTGTCAAAAGCCGCTTCGAGCTGCGTGCAACCTGAACCCGGCCCTCAGTAGGCAAATCCACCGTTTTCACCGTCTCCGCTGAATGACCTCTTTTCCCCGGCTTGCGGTTCATTCCCCACACTCCTGCCTATCCCTCGATTGATATTGGTATCTATTATACCTCACAATCGCAAACGTTGAAAAAGCTTCCCCAATCGAGATTTCTCTCGATCAAAGAAGCTGTCATTTTCCTTTTTTCTGCTTTTTTAAGTTTTGCTTGCAGCTAAGTAACCGCGCTGCTACTGCTCCATCTGCTTAGCCAAAAAGCCAGCAGCCGTTTCTGCCATTTTCGTTTCCATATTCGCCATTTTTACAGAATCGTCCTTGCTAAGCAGCACGACCGTACCTATCGGATCACCGCCTGCGATGATCGGTGCAATAACGAAGGAGCTGTACGTTTCCTGCGTATCCTTCACGATCTCGAAAGCCCCGCCGTTTGCTTCAGCCTGCGTCTTGCGGTTTTCCATACAGCTCTCCAGCACGGAACCCACCTGTTTATCAAGCAGTTCTTTCTTGGAGGCACCTGCAACAGCGATTATGGTATCCCGGTCCGTGATCAATGTAATGTGGTTTGTGCCCTCAAATAACGACTCCGCATATTCTTTCGCAAAGTCGCCAAGCTCGCCGATAGGAGAATATTTTTTCAAAATCACTTCGCCATCACGATCTACAAATATTTCTAGAGGGTCACCCTCGCGAATACGCAGTGTACGGCGGATCTCCTTCGGAATCACCACACGCCCGAGATCATCGATGCGACGTACAATTCCAGTTGCTTTCATTTCTTGTTGCCCCGCTTTCCTAGAGGATTTTGAATCGACTGGATTCTTGCAGCTTGTTTATAACGAAGAAGAAACATCCTTCAAAAGATTTTGAATCTGACCATAGTATTCATCCGCTCCCAAATTCTTATGCACGGATTACAGTTCTAGCCAAACGTTCCATCTCTTTTTGAAAAGGCCGCCGAACACTCACTTAGCCCCCGCGTTTCCGCTTCCTTATTATCCATTTTCAGCATTCCCCATTTCTCCCTTTTGCTTGCATGCGGGAAATATTCATTTCGTAATTCGACCCGCATTCAGCTTTTCGGTCCTTTAAACAGAAAACATCCTGCCGCTCCGGAAAGAGCTGCAGGATGTCGAAAAAACATGGCGATTACAATGATGCCGAGTACCCTAAGAAAACGTTGTTGTTTCATCATCATTATCCCTCCTATATTTCGTTACAAAGGATTCCGCCAAGCAAAATGCAAAATGGCAGCCATTATGTTAATGCTTAAGCAGCTGTGCCAGCTCACGTTTTAAGGATAGAAAATCAGGATGCTCGCGGACCTCCGGCGTTCGACCTTCTGGAAGCTCTACGCGGAATTCCTTTAAAATACGCCCGGGACCCGCTCCCATGACGACAATCCGCTGCGATAGGAATATGGCCTCATCGATATCATGTGTAATGAACAGAACCGTCGTTTTCTCCTTCTCCCATACCTCTAGCAGCATTTCCTGCATTTCCAGCTTCGTCTGCGCATCAAGCGCTCCGAACGGTTCATCCATCAAAAGAACTTTTGGCCGGTTAGCAAGCGCACGCGCGATGGCAACCCGCTGCTTCATGCCGCCCGACAGCTGCTTCGGATAAGCTTTATCGAAGGATTCAAGCCGAATGACCTTAAGAAAATAATTCGAAATTTTCCGGCGCTCCAGAATGGGCACGCCCTTAAGCTTCAACCCGTATTCAATATTCTCGCGCACGGTTAACCAAGGAAACAGGGTATAGCCTTGAAACACCATGCCGCGATCGGCGCCTGGACCAATAATATCCTCTCCGTCTACCTGAAGTGATCCGCCGCTTGGTTCATCGAGACCTGCCACCATTCGAAGCAGAGTCGACTTTCCGCAGCCGGAGGGGCCTACAATCGTAAGAAATTCATTTTGTCCGATGGTCAAATCGATGCCTTGAAGCGCCTCAAACCGGCTTTTTTTCGATTCGTATACCTTTTGCAATCCCTCAATTTTAATGGTTCCATTCGTTGATTTTGCGGCCAGCATAGGATCACTCCCAACATTTTTTTAAAATATGAAAAGCCCGGGAGAGAATCTCCCAGGCTTTTATCCTTCCGTGTTATACAGCCTGGGAGCCCATAAGGCAGCCGCTTGCTATACGCCATCTCTCGGACCAGAACTCAAATGCATTTGCCCGCCCGCTGATCGCGATGCGCTGCAAAAGATTCAAACGGAACCCTAGACGGCTTATTGCTCTCACGACGAACTGCTTGTGAAAGCCGATATTTAATTGTGATAAAACCTAACGTTAATTCGTAGTATAGTGCGGAATGTACGTATCTGTCAATTGCTATGTAAGGTTTTATTACATACATTAATTCACAAAGCTTAAACAGCAAAAAAAGCGGCCATCGACTATAGCTCGACAACCGCCCGCAATCACTTACACCATCACCATCGGAATGATATCATTCCTCTTCTTTGTTAGGCCGTTTTAGCCTGCCCGCCTTGCCCAACGCTTCTCTCAGCAAAAATTCAATGTGCCCATTGACGCTGCGAAACTCATCAGCCGCCCATTGCTCAAGCGCACGATGAATGTCAGGGTCCAATCGAAGCGGAAATGCTTTCTTTTCTTTTGCCATAATAATCAGCCTCTAGCCGTACAGCGTTCCTGTATTAATAACAGGAGTTGCGGCACGATCGGACACGATCGCTACCATTAAGTTGTTCACCATTGCCGCCCGGCGTTCATCATCAAGACTGATTCCGTTTTCCTCAAGCTGGCGGAGCGCCATATCGACCATCCCAACCGCGCCTTCCACAATCTTCGAGCGCGCTGCTACGATTGCAATCGCCTGCTGGCGCTGAAGCATCGCGCTTGCAATTTCCTGCGCATAGGCTAAATGCGTCAGACGTGTCTCAAGCACCTTAACCCCTGCAACCGCGAGACGGTTCTGCAGCTCACGGTTAAGTTCAGCCGCCACCTCATCCGCATTCCCTCTTAACGACAAGGCAACATCATCGGAAAACACGTCATATGGATATTGTGCCGCAATATGCCGAACAGCCGTCTCGCTCTGTATTTCAACAAACCGCTCATAGTTATCGACATCATAGCTCGCTCTTGCTGTATCCATCACCTTAAACACAACAACCGCACCAATTTCGACAGGATTCCCTTCCGCGTCATTCACCTTCAACGTCTGACTGTTAAAATTGCGCACCTTCAACGAGATGTTTGTTTTGTTCGTTAGCGGCAGCACCATCCATAGGCCGCTCTCAAGCACAGAACCCATATACGTACCGAAAAACGTCACAACCTTCGCCTCATTAGGCTGTACGATCATAAGAGAGGACATACAGATTGCGGCTAAAAGCACCAAAAAGATGCCAGCGCCGATTGCAAACGGCGACACAATGTCTTTGGATGCCCCGTAAATGATCAAAAACGCGCCGCCGGCAGCCGCTACCAAAGAAAATAACAGCGCTAAATACCCGCTTACGTACCAAGCCTTCTTTTCGTTCATGAACCTCGCCCCTTCAACAGCCATTAGTTATATTATTATGATATAAAAATGATATCACTTTTTACAATAATAAGCAATTGTAGATTTGCCCAATGAATTTATAAACCCGAAGGCTTGCTATGAAGATCGGCGGACACAGCAAAAAAGCGCCTTTTCCCTTAGGGGCGCTTTTGCATTTGCAATAACTGCTCTTCTAAACGATCAAATATTTACGGATAACTTCATCATCCAGCGACTCCAAGCCGCCTTCCCAAGCAATGGCACCCTTCTCCAGCACATAGAAATAATCGCCTACACTCTTCACAAAATCAAGACTCTGTTCTACCAGCAGGATCGCTGTCTTGCCATCGGCTTTAATCGAACGAATGACATCACGTATATCGTCTACGATAGAGGGCTGTATACCTTCGCAAGGCTCATCCAGCAGCAGCACCTCCGGCTTGGAAGCAAGCGCCCTTGCGAATGCAAGCTGCTGCTGCTGTCCGCCGCTCAGATCGCCTCCCCGGCGCGTATACATTGCCGGCAGCACAGGAAATTTCGCAATCGCTTCCTCCGGCACAGCAGACATCTTCACCCGTGAGGCCTCTAGGCCAAGCAGCAAATTCTCATAAACCGAGAGCTGCGCAAATATTTCGCGGCCCTGAGGCACATAACCAATCCCGCTCTTTGCCCGCAGCCCAGGCGCCTTCTTGGTTAAATCCAAGCCATTGTAAGATACTGAACCTTCACGCGCCTTCAGCAGTCCCATAATGCTTTTCATCAGCGTTGTCTTGCCTACGCCGTTACGTCCCAGCAGGCAGACTACCTGCCCCTGCTTCACCTTCAGAGATACATCGCGCAAAATAACACTTTCGCCATAACCGGCTTCAAGCTGTTGAACGGCTAACATCGGCATCCCGCCTTTTCCCCAAATACACTTCCGCTACACGATCATCCCGCTGGATCTCGTCCATCGAGCCTTCCTTCAGCAATTTCCCTTCGTGCATGACCGTGACCTTGCTTGCGAAATTCCGAACAAACTCCATATCATGCTCCACGACAACGATTGAACGCTTGCGTGCAATCTGATGAAGCAGTTCGCCCGTCTTATCCGTTTCTTTATCCGTCATCCCCGCCACCGGCTCATCGAGAAGCAAAATTTCCGGTTCCTGAAGCAGCATCATGCCGATCTCCAGCCACTGCTTCTCTCCGTGCGACAAGCCGCCTGCCCGCCAATCCGCTTTCTGTTGCAAACCGATCATGGTGAGCTGYGCGTCGATTCTTGCACGTTCCTCCTCCGCCATTTTGGCAAAGAGGGTAGCAAATACGTTGCGCTTCTGGCGCATCGCGATTTCCAAATTCTCAGCCACTGACATGGACGGGAATATGGAAGGCGCCTGGAACTTGCGGCCAATGCCAAGCTCGGCAATTTGATGCTCCTTCTTTTTCGTTATATCCACCTTGCCGAAGGTCACGCGCCCCCCGGTCGGCCTTACTTTTCCGCAAATGACATCCAAAATCGTCGTTTTACCCGCTCCGTTCGGACCAATAAGAAACCGAAGCTCACCCTTCTCCAGCTTCAGGTTCATCCCTTGTACCGCTTTAAAGCCGTCGAATTCAACCGTCACATCATCACACAGCAGGATTGCGGACTCCTTCATGATTCGGCTCCCTCCTCTTTTTGCGTAATTTCAATTGACTAACCAAACCGGCCACACCTTTCGGCATAAAGACAACAACGATAACGAACAGCAAGCCCATAAAGAACAGCCAGCCCTGCGGATAGGCTGTACTGAACTCACTTTTTGCCCAGTTCATCAAAATAGCGCCAAGAGCGGCTCCGACAAGCGTTCCGCGTCCGCCAATGGCTACCCATAGCACCATTTCGATGGATGGCACGATACCCAGCATTGACGGTGAAATAATACCAACATGGAGTACGAACAACATTCCCGCTATGCCAGCGATACCCGCTGAAATCGTAAACACGACCATTTGGTAGACCGCCGGATTATAGCCGATAAAGCGAACACGGTTCTCTCCGTCTCGGATGGCGCGCAGCACCTTGCCAAAGCGGCTGCCGATCACATATCTGCAAAAAACGAAGATCGCAATGAGTGCGACGACCGTAATGTAATACAACGCTCTTTTGGTTTCCGGTGATCCTATCGAAAAACCAAGCACGGTGGAATAACCCGTAATTCCGTTTGTACCGCCCGTGAAAGCTTGCTGACCGATCAGAAGCGTTGTCGTGATAATAACCAGCGCTTGCGTCAAAATCGTAAAGTAAACACCGCGAATTCGGTTACGGAAGGTGAAATAGCCGAGCACCAGCGCGAGCAGAGCCGGTATGGCAATTCCCATTGCCGCCGCAAACCAGAAGCTTTGAAACGGCTGCCAAAATAACGGAAGCTCCTTCAATCCGCTCCACCCCATAAAATCGGGCGGCTTCCCTCCGCTTGCTTCAAGCTTCAAATACATGGCCATGGCATAGGCGCCGAGTCCAAAGAAAATACCATGCCCCAAGCTCAATATGCCGGTAAAGCCCCATATAAGGTCAAGCCCCAACGCCACGATGGCAAAGGCTAGAAATTTCGCGAGCAAATTAAGCCGAAAGTCGCTTACGAAAAGCGGTGCAGAGAATAGCGCCGCAGCTGCAGCTGCGTATCCGATTAATATCCAAATACGCTGTGGCGTGAATTTTTGCAATCGCATGAGCATCCCACCTTTCTTATCCTAATCAAGCGAACGCGAACGCATGGCAACAAGTCCCATAGGCTTCCATTGCAGGAATGCGACTATACAGACAAACACAAGCACCTTGCCAAGCGAAGCATTCGTCCAATACTCAAACAAGGTATTGAACATGCCAATCCCCGTTGCCCCAAGCACGGTTCCAACAAGCTTACCGACTCCACCTAGCACAACCACCATAAATGCATCAACGATATAGTATGTGCCTAGTGATGGGCCTATCGGCCCGAGCAGCGTCAGCGCACAGCCGGCAATGCCGGCAATACCGGAACCAATTGCAAAGGTCATCGCATCAACGCGCCGCGTCGATACCCCTAGGCATGAGGCCATGTCGCGATTTTGCATAACCGCCCGCATCCTTCTTCCCTCATGGCTGCGGTAAATATAGAAGTACATCGCCACCAAACAAGCAATAACAAGTGCGATAATAAATATCCGTTTGTAAGGAAGCAGAGTGCCATCCATAATTTTCAATCCGCCATTGAGCCAAGCCGGGCTCGTTACCGCTACGTTCGGCGCTCCGAAGATCGACCTTGCCAGCTGCTGCAGCACGAGTCCAACGCCCCAGGTCGCAAGCAAACTATCTAACGGACGGCCATATAAGAAGCGAATAAGCGACATTTCTAAAATGAGTCCAAATAGAAAGGCAATGATAAAGCTAACCGGTACAGCCAGTACGAAATACCAATCAAACATCGATTTCGGCAAATAATCTTGAAATAGATTTTGCGTGAGGTACGTGGAGTAAGCGCCAATCATAATGAGCTCGCCATGCGCCATATTGATGACCTTCATCAGTCCGAAGGTGATGGCCAGCCCCAAGGCAACCAGCAATAAAATGGAGCTAATACTTAAACCGTTAAAAAGCTGCAGCAGAAACACTTCCATATAACCGCTCCTTTCCAGCGTAAACCAATAAAACAGAAGGGAAGTATTCGAAGCTGCCGAATACTCCCCCGTGTATTGCTGCGTAGTAGACTAAAGCTTGCTTATGGATTATTCCGTAGGTTGAATGCTTGCCGCCCAATCATAGCCCTTCAGGTATGGATCAGGCTTGACTGCTTCACCCGAATTCCAAAGTTCCTTGAACTGGCCGTCGGCTTGCACTTCCCCGATACGAACCGTTTTGTATATGTGCTGAGTAGCGCCGTCAATTTTCACTTTACCCTCCGGAGCTTCCCACTCCAGCTCTTTTGCAGCTTCCTTCACTTTATCCACTTCAATGGAGCCAGCCTTCTCAACTGCCGCTGCCCATAGGTAAACCGCCGTGTAGCCAGCCTCGATCGGATCCGCGGTCACGCGCTCATCGCCGTATTTCTTTTTGTAGTTTTCGACGAAAGTCTTGTTAGCCGGCGTATCCGTTGTTTGATAGTAATTCCACGCCGCCAAGTGGCCTTCCAGCACATCAACGCCAATACCGCGAATTTCTTCCTCAGCTACTGATACGGACAAAGTAGTCAAATCCTTGGCCGTAATACCCGCATCCTTCAGTTGCTTAAAGAAAGCAACGTTGCTATCGCCGTTCAAAGTGTTATACACGACATCCGGCTTAGCCTCTTTGATTTTGCTAATCAACGTACTGTAGTCGGTATGGCCCAGCGGCGTGTATTCTTCACCAACCAGCTCGCCGCCCTCCGCTTTCAACTGCTCTTTAATGACGAGGTTTGCCGTACGAGGAAATACATAATCCGAACCAAGCAGGTAAAATTTCTTGCCGCGGTTTTCAAGCAGCCACGATACTGAAGGTACAATTTGTTGGTTTGTCGTAGCTCCTGTGTAGAAAATATTAGGGGATGATTCCAGTCCTTCGTATTGAACCGGGTACCAGAGCAGTCCGTTTAACTCCTCGAACACCGGCTTCATCGCCTTCCGGCTTGCAGACGTCCACCCGCCAAAGACAGTAGCGACTTTGTCTTCAGAGATGAGCTTGCGCGCTTTCTCTGCGAATGTAGGCCAATCGGATGCGCCATCCTCAAGTACAGGCACGATTTTTTTACCCAAAACGCCGCCAGCCGCATTGATTTCATCAATGGCCATCATCTCCGCATCGATAACCGACACCTCACTGATCGCCATTGTGCCGCTCTGCGAGTGCAAGATCCCTACTTTAATTTCCCCCTCCGCGCTTGTTCCCGTATTTGCGGCATTCGTTGCCTTATCTGTTTCTCCATTTGTAGATGCCTCTTTGTTGTTATTGGCGCCGCAGCCTGCCAATACGATCGTTACCGCAACAAGCAACAAGCTGAATTGATAAAACATTCTCTTTTTCATCTTCCCACTCCCCAAATCTTTATATTTGTCTCTATTTCCGAACATTCTCTCCAAAACACCATCCAACGTTCGTGGTTTTATTATAGTTCGACCATTATATGGATGTCAATATACTTTACACTAAATTTTAATTTGAGCAGGTTTTAACTTGAAAATGGTCATTTTGGGGCATTTTCATTTATTTAATGTAATGTATACTGACATAATATGAATACCACTTCTTCTTATATTCGGATTTTCGGTATTATATGATAACTAAATTAACACTAAATCTAAACAAAAAAACTCACCTCCAGGCAAAATGCCTTAAGATGAGTTTGATTTCCAATCGAGTGCATGCTTATTTTTTATTTTCTTCTGCCCGCTCCACAAGCATATCAACAAAAAGGTCTATTTGCCCCATAATAGCAATGGGATCATAACGATAATAGGTGTCGAAGTCGTTATAAAATAACGTATTGTTTTTGGATGCGTTCAACCCTCTCCAAACACCCGACTCCTTCAGCTTTTTGAGTTCTTCGCCCTTTTTCTCAGGGTCGTACGTGGTTAGGAACATGTAGTCAGCGGCATATTCCGGCAATGCCTCAAGCGACAATTGGACCGTTTGTTCCTTAGCATTCTCGTTAATCGCCGGCATTTTCAGCTTCAAGGCATTATAGACTGCCTGTCCGCCGCGGCCTGCGTTATCTCCGAATATCCAAAGCTCGCCTTTGTCTGTCAGTTCATAAAGGCCAAATGTCGCATTTTCATCTACCACACCCTTTAGCTTTTCACGGCCCTCTGCTGCTTTTTTGTCAAAATCATCAATAAATTGCTCAGCCTTATCTTGTGCACCGGCTATATCGCCAAATAATTTTACAGTCTCATAAATGTTTGTCGCAGTGCCATATGGAATGTGCAGCGTCGGAGCAATTTTCGACAATGCTTCATAGCTCTCGTCATACATAACGACAATCAAGTCAGGCTTGAGCTCCAAAACCTTCTCTACGTTGATTGGAGCACCTACATCCTCTGCTCCCTTAAGCTGCTCCTTCAAAAAAGGATTATCGAAGGCGCTTGGCTCTACACCTACCACGTTAGCCCCGACAGAAAGCAGCTCACCGCCATAGTAGTCCGTGACCACTCTTAGCGGCTTTGTTGGAATTTCAACGGCTCCCTTTGCCGTTTCGTAACTGCGCAGCTGTGCAGCCGGCTCCTCGGCTGCGGCAGGAGTCTCGGTCTCCGCTACCGGCGTGTTCGTCGTTTCATTATTGCCTTTTGTATTGTTCGTTCCGCCGCAGGCAGATACGAGGACTGACAACATGAGAATAAGCGCGCTAATCATGACAAATGAATTCTTCTTTAACATGGTGGGCCTCCCTTTTTTCTATGGACGATAAAACTTTTATTTGATAATGGGAATCATTATCGTTAGAAGCATATCAAATGCTTGCAGCAATCGTCCATAGATAGAAGTCACCTGATTGTATGGATTATTGTCACCTCTTTAAAAGTAAGAAAGAAGGGCTTGTGCGATCATGTCCGTCAGCTTTTGTAAGGATACGCCATCATTTGAGAAACATTTATTTACAGGTATCGTATGAATCCGGTTATTTTGAACAGCGGGTAGCCGTCTCCACTCCTGGCTTGCCAACAACCTTGTCGTTTGCTCCATTCCATCCTCTTCATATATGCTCACTACCATGTGATCGGCCCCATAGGCGAGCAGCTCATCGAGCGCTATTCTTCTGCTTTTTCCGGCTTTTAACACATTGTTATGTATGATTTCGGGCGGTACAAACCCTAATACATCATAAATAGCATAAGCCCCGCGGTCTTGCCGGCCGAGTACATAAACTTGTCCATCTGCAATTTCATAGGCTGCCACGGTTTCTTCTGGTTGCCATACCTGCTTCAACCTACGCTTATACTGATCGGCCATCTGATTAAATTGAACGATCCATGACTCCGCTTCCTTTTGCTTCCCGAGGATTTGCCCCATCATTCGAATGCGCTCAATCGGACAAACCTCTTCCCAGGACTGGAAAATGACAGGCGCAATGGCACGCAGCTGTTGGAGCTGATCTGCTCTCAAATAATTGGGTGCTACAATAATATCGGGCTGAAGCATACGCACTTGATTAAAATCCCATTCTTCAAAGCTCGTAACGCCTTTCAGTTCACCCTTAAGCTGCTGGGAATAATGAAAAATACGCGATTCTACGCCAACTGGCGTAATCCCTAATGCCAGCAGGGTACCAATATATTGAAAGGCAACGATGCGTTTTGGCGTTTGGCGGAACTCCGTCGGATACATACCCGTCGCCTGGCTGAATTTTCGGCTGAAATACAAGGCATCCTGATACCCTACAGCAGCAGCTATCTCATTGATATGGCTGTTTGTCGTAGAGAGAAGCTCCTTTGCCTTCTCCGTGCGGAGCTGAAGAATAAAGTCCGATATGCTTTGCCCTGTTTGCCTATTGAATTGCTTCGATAAATAATGTGGGTGATAACCTGTTAATTGAGCCAGAAAAGGACGGTTCAGCTTGGTGTTGTAGTTTTCCTTAATATAGTGAATGGCCTTCTGGATCGGTGTTTCTTGATTATAATAAGGTATTTTAGGACCGGCAATGAATACCTCATGTAGCAACTCAAGCAGCAGGCGCTGCTCTTCAAATGGATTACTAGTCGCGTCCGACTGTTTGCCGGCCTCAATAATCGCTTTAAATAAACCTAGCACAGTGCCAAATCGCGGTGCGGCAATAAGCCCGTTTTCCGGGAGCCCCTCCCCGTCAATGCGGTAAAGCAGCTGCTCGCGTTCGTCAATAACCCTTTTATATTGATCAAATTGAATGACATACAAATGAAAATTACTATTGCTTGAGCTTGTTATTTCAACATTGGCCCCTGCATGCACAAACAAGAGATAACCGAAGCTAAGCTCAAAAGCCCTCTCGTTTATGGTCATCATTCCGCAGCCCTCACTAAGGATCATGATGGTTGGGGCACTGATATTCATCACGGTGGATATATCAGGGGCTTTTAATACAATGCTTGCAGCCTGCCTTAGCAAATACTGGTTCGTCTTTATCATGCCACCAATCCTACCCTGCATAGTTCTGTAAAAAAACCCCTTAACCACGTAAGGGTTAAAGGGTCTAAGGAGCTGGAGCTCCACTTATTTTGCTGCAGGCGCTTCTGTTGCAGGAGCATCAGTCGCCGGTGTTTCTTCGCCAGCAGGAGCATCGCTTGCAGGCGTATCGCCTGCAGGAGTCTCCTCTTCAGCTTTAGGAAGCTTACTAACGATTTCTTGCTTCGGAAGCTCGTCCGTCATGTATTTATTCATTAGTGTGTAAGCTACTGCGCTTTTTACTGCTTCTTTATCGGTGTCGCTCAATTTATCGAATGCCGGTGTATCGCGCTTCTCAACAAGAATAACGTGATAACCGTATTCTGTTTCTACCGGATCACCGATAACGCCAACTTCTTGTTTATAAGCTGCTTGTTTAAACTCCTCAACCCAGCTCCCGTTTTTCTTGTCTGCGTAAAGGCCGCCCGTTTCCTTGGAGCCTGGATCATCGGAATACTCTTTCGCAAGAGCCGCCCAATCGCCGCCTGCTTCAAGCTTTTGCTTCACTTCTTTTGCGCGGGCCAAAGCTTCCTCCGACGTACGAAGCTCTTTCTCTTCTTGCGTAGTTTCGTCCGTTGTCTTCGTCGCTACCAAAATATGACGAACCGTTACCGTCGCATAGTCTGCGCCGTTCGTTTCATATTCTGTTTTCATTTGCTCGTCCGTTACTTGGGAATTCATATGTGCGACTACTTTCGAAGTAAGCAGCAAATAGTTTTCCATGTCTTTGTTTTTCAATTTCTTCTCATCTAGCGCTGCTTTCAATTCGGTATTCGTCTTAAGCTGTTCCTTGAATTGCTTCATTTGTTCTTCAACTTCTGTTTTAGCCGTTTTTACGGATTCCTCGGAAGCCTGGCTGCCTAAAATTTTGTAAGAAATATACTGCTGGAGCAATTGCTCCTTAAATTGCGGAATTTCAATAAGCTGCGCATAGGTAGGCTGGATAACAGTGAATACATCCAAATACTTGTTGAATTCCTTGTCTGTTACATTACCGCCTTTATACGTTGCAACTTCTGTTTCTTTCGCGCCGCATGCCGCCATTGTCATGACTAGCAACACTGCCACGATAAGCAGCGCGCCCTTGCGCCATGCCAATTTGCGTGAATTGTGTAACATGTTGAATCCCCTTTCATATTGTGAACTTGATAGTATTGTATCAGAAAAGGGATATATAAAGCGAATATTGTCTATGGCGTCACATTTTGCAATTGGTCAGAAAAAAGGAGAGTATCCTTGTAGCCTTGCAAAAATTGTTCGATCATATGAATCTTCTGCTCCATATTTAATCCCTTGCCCCGCAGCAGGATGCTTGGATTAGGCTCTTGGTCGCTTCCCTGCTTAAAACGGTTCTCGTGCTTCAGGCAGAGCTGATCGACCTTTTTGCGATCGATGCGGCGTTTCTCGGCTGCCGCGAAGCGGAGTAAAATATCATCGCCCTTGCCGCTAATTTGTTCAATGCCATACATCGTGCCGTATACCTTCATTCTCGCCACTGCCAGCAAGTTGCTTACTGCCTGCGGTAAATCGCCAAAGCGGTCGACTAGCTCGTCAATGACATCGTCCGACTCTTCAAACGTTCGAATGGCCGCAACCTTTTTGTAGATTTCAATTTTTTGAATGCTGTCGTAGATATAGTCGGAAGGCAAATAAGCATCGATGCTGACATCAATTACGGTGCTAACCGGCTTTTCTTCCCTGATTTCTTCGCCGCTCATTTCCGCTTTACGCTTCGCAATCTCGTCAGCAAGCATTTGAGAGTACATATCAAACCCTACGGAAGCAATGAAGCCATGCTGCTCCGCCCCAAGCAGGTTGCCCGCTCCGCGAATCGAAAGGTCCCGCATTGCGATTTTGAAGCCGGATCCAAGCTCCGTAAACTCCTTGATCGATTGCAAACGCTTTTCCGCTACCTCAGTGAGCACCTTATCCCGTTGGTACGTAAAATAAGCGTAAGCGATCCGGTTTGAACGCCCTACGCGGCCGCGCAGCTGATAGAGCTGAGAGAGCCCCATTTTATCCGCATCATGTACGATTAACGTATTGACGTTTGGAATATCAACGCCGGTTTCGATAATGCTCGTGCTGACGAGCACATCCGACTCCCCGTCCAGGAAATCGAGAATGGTCTTCTCCAGCTCTTGCTCCGACATCTGCCCATGGCCTACTGCAACTCTAGCACTTGGCACAAGCGCATTGATCTGCTCAGCCATTTGATAGATGCCTTGGACCCGGTTATATAAATAATAGACTTGGCCGCCGCGCGCAAGCTCCCGCTCGATTGCCTCGCGAACAAGGGACGGGCTGTATTCCACTACATAGGTTTGTACAGGGAAACGATTCTCAGGCGGTGTTTCGATAACTGACAAGTCCCGCACGCCGAGCATCGACATATGCAGCGTTCTCGGAATCGGGGTAGCCGTTAACGTAAGAACGTCGACGTTTGTTTTTAGCTTTTTCAGCTTTTCCTTATGGGATACGCCAAAGCGCTGCTCCTCATCGACAATCAAAAGCCCAAGCGATTTAAATATAATATCCTGTGAAAGCAAGCGATGCGTCCCGATGACTACGTCAACCGTTCCCGCCTTCAGCCCCTTCATCGTGTCATTTTGTTCCTTGCGCGAACGGAACCGGCTGAGCACCTGCACATTAATCGGATAACCCGCGAAACGCTCGCGGAAAGTCTCGTAATGCTGCTGTGCCAAAATCGTCGTCGGCACAAGCACCGCTACCTGCTTGCTGTCCATCGCTGCTTTGAACGCCGCACGAATCGCGACCTCGGTTTTGCCGTAGCCCACGTCGCCGCAAAGGAGACGATCCATCGGCTGCGTTTTTTCCATATCCTTTTTAATCTCTTCAATTGCCCGAAGCTGGTCACGCGTCTCATCATAAGGAAACATCGCTTCGAATTCATTCTGATACGTGGTGTCTTGTCCAAAGGAGTAGCCTGGTGCCGTCTGCCGCTCGGCATACAGCTTGATCAAATCATCAGCAATATCCTGAACGGAAGCTTTTACTTTACTTTTCGCCCGTGTCCATTCGCTGCCGCCAAGCTTATTGACCTTCGGCTCTCTCTCTTCGTTGCCGACATATTTCTGAATCATATCGACTTGCTCGATTGGAACGGACAGCTTATCGCCGCCCGCGTAAAGAATATGCAAATAATCTTTATGAATGCCTGCAATCTCGAGCGTCCCGATACCTACATACTTGCCGATACCATGATTATGGTGAACGACGTAGTCACCGACCTTGAGCTCCGTGTAGCTCTTAATGCGCTCGGCATTGTCTACCTTCTTATCCATTCTTCTTGCTTTGCGCTGCTTCTGCGTGAACATCTCGCCTTCTGTAATAATAACTAGATGGGCGGATGGCAGCTCAAACCCAGACTGCAAATTCCCCTCCAGCAGGGTAGGCAGCTCAATATTGTAGTCATCGAGAACACGGCGCATGCGCTCCATACGCTCAGCATTGCCGGCCAGCATCATGACCGTTGCGCCCGTCTTATGCCAACGCTCCATTTCGGTCTTGAGCAAATTCATCTGCCCATGGAAATTTTGCATCGAACGGCTGGTCATGTTCAAAATATTTTGAGGCTGCGAATGCGGGATTTGCCTCAGGAACAACGACAGGAACAGTGTTGGAAATGGGCGGTGATGCAGGATCTCCTCCGTATCGCGCGCCAACGCAAGGTCCGGCAGCGATTTGCCGTTTTGCAGCAAATGCATCGACCATTCCGCTTCATCCCGCTCCAGCTGCTTAGACGTCTCTATCAAACGTGTCGGCTCGTCTAGTATGAGCAGCGTGTCACTCGGCATATAATCGAGAATGGTTTGCCGCTCTGGATATAACAAAGAAACATATTTATATATTTCCGGAAAATAAACATGCTCGCGCATACGTTCGATCTCTCCGCCAAGCTCCGTGCGAAGACGGTCCTTTGCCGTGCGATCCGTCATTTTATCAAGCTGCTTCTCAAGCAGCCGCTGTGCATGATTGGCCGCAATCTCCATGCGATGTCTGTCAGCGAGCAGCTCCTGACATGGCGGAACGACAAAAGCTTCTAATCGATCGGAAGAACGTTGATCGGCTGGATCGAAGGCACGAATGGAGTCAATATCGTCTCCAAACCATTCGATCCGGTAGGCGTGAGATGCCGTTAAGGGATAAAAGTCCACAATACCGCCGCGAACGCTCATCTCTCCGCGCAATTCCACGCGGTCAGCTCTCGTATAACCGAGCGCCGTCATTTGGCGCAAAAAGGTATCAATCGGCAGTGAATCGCCCACTTTAACCGCAATTTGGGCTTCAGCCATCACGCTGCTTATAGGCAAATAACGCCGCACCCCAGAGAACGGCACGACAACAATCCCGCGATAGCCTTTGGACAGCTTGATCAGCACATCCATTCGCTGCGCAAGCGTCTCGGGACTCGAGATCGCCGCTTCGGCAGCAACCAGCTCATTCGCGGGATATAGCAACACATGGTCTGGAGAAAGACATTCCTGCAAATCTTCCGCAATCTTCTGCGCAGAGAACATGTTATGGGTAACAACGAGCATTGGACGATCAACATCCTCCTGCAGTGCTGCAATGAGCACCTGCCTGGAAGAGCCTGCGAGACCAGATATCATCTGTTCACGCATGCCTTTACGAATACCGGATATGACGGACTGAACGTCCGCATCCGCGGCAAAAGCATTAATTAACGCTTTCAACTTTTGCGACACCCCGTTTCTATACACAATCGGAGAGTGATACGATCGCTCCCTGTACATTGAAAAGAAGCCTCAGCCAACCGCTAAGGCTCAAATTATTCACTTACCGTCATTGAAGTGGATTTGCTACCAAATGAAGCTCTGGGTTTGCGTCAATCGCCTCACGGCAATAATCGCAGACCACCTTTACCGTCACATCTCCATTTGGGTCATACGCTATTATATCGCTGCGTTCTTCAGGGGTCAAGAAATGGAAACCGAGCTGATGCTCGGTTATATTTGACCCGCTGAGTGACCCGATTGATGTTCTGCAGTGCCGACAGATATAGTTTACAGCCATATGTATGCCTCCTGAAGGGTCGTTATACCCTTCAGTATGCCCGCAATATCTCAATTTAACAGATTATCGGTTAAACTTTGCCATCGTCTCCTCGAACGGCGCTTTCAATCTAAACTCTATAGCGTCACAGGCATCTGAAATCATCGCTGATAATGAATCATGTTCACTCTTCGGAAAGGTAGAGAGTACATAGTCCGCGATGTCCATTCCCGGCTGCGGACGCGAGATCCCCATCCGAACGCGGTCGAAAGTCTGCGTGCCTAAATGCTGAATGAGTGACTTTATTCCGTTATGTCCGCCTGCGCTGCCTTGATAACGAAGTCTGAGCTTCCCGATTACAGTATCCAGATCATCATAGACAATAACTCCATCTTCAACATCCGCCTTAAAATAGTCCAAGAATGACCGAACGGACTCCCCGGACAAATTCATATATGTCATCGGCTTAATGAGAACGACCTTGGTTCCCTGCACATTGCCCTCGCCGATTAATGCCTTACATTTGCTTTGCGTTACGCTAATGCCCCAGCGCTTTGCCAGCTCATCAATGACCATAAATCCGACATTATGTCTTGTATTCTGATAAGCCGCACCGGGATTCCCCAATCCTGCAATCCACCTCATTACTTGCTCTCACTCCTTTACCTTTACGGACAAATGTAACATAATCTGTTGCAAGCGTAAACATCTGAAGATATCCGGTAAAGGCAAGCTTATTGCTGCGATCGCTGACATTATCAACCGCAAACAACGCCGTCCTGTATAAGGACGGCGCCGCAGCATGAAAGTTACTTCTTATTCGAAAATGGTGACTACAGGCTCTTAATGCCTTCAAGCTGTGCTTCCTTGGAGCGTGATTCCGCCTCTATAGCTTCCACGGCAGCGTTTTCTGCTTCTTCCTCGGTAAGCTCTTTTTGCGGTGCAAGAATCGTCACCACAACCTGCTCCGGATCAGCAAGCACCTCGACACCCTTAGGCAGCTGCAGATCGCTCACAAGCAAGCTGCCGCCTATTTCTAATGAGGAGATATCGATCGTTATAGCATCAGGGATATTGCCCGGCAAGCATTGTACCTCGAGCTCGTGCAAAATTAACTGCAGAATGCCGCCCTCACGGACGCCCTGCGAATCGCCTTCTGTGTGAAAGCGTACGTTTGCCCGCACATTCTCATTCATATTGATTTGATGAAAATCAACATGCAGCACCTGGCGGCTTAATGAATCGCGTTGTATCTCCGAGATCATCACAGAAGTCTTCCCGTGTGACGGAATATTAATTTCAAGCACCGCATTCGGATGGGAACGCAGCAATGCCTGCAACTCCTTGCCATCCACAATGACTTGCGCAGAATCCGTTATCTGTTTTCCGTAAATAACACCTGGTATTTTTCCTTGGAGCCGCAATTGGCGCAACTCACCTTTCGTCGTGCCAGTTCGTTGATCCGCGTTCATAGCTATCGCCATATTGATTACCTCCTAATGTTTTACCTAGTTTTGAATATCAAACTAAGCTTCATAAATCATTTCCCTATAACTTACCCACTCCATCCAAAAATTAAACTTTATCCGCCACATCTTGCTTGTATTCCTACATCAAAAGTCGAATTTGGAGCTGCATTGCGGCAGAGCAGTAATCGATCTATTGCTTTCCGCATCATTTATAGCAAGCGTAAACAGCTGTAGCCGTCATTGGCGGCAATAGCTCGCTCGTTTCGCGAAATACCTATAAATATATAGGCAAAAAAGATGCAGGGCTGAATTCATAGTCTGAATTCAGTCCTGCATCTTATATAAACACTGGTGCTTATTATTGTTTCTTTTCTTTCTTTGCTTTGGCACGTCCCCGAATCTTATCGGCATACCCCGGCTTATTTACTTGACGCTCGCGAGCTATCGCAAGGTCCCCAGCAGGCACATCATGCGTTACCGTAGAACCAGCAACGACATAGGCTCCGTCTCCTATTTTCACAGGGGCAATCAAGTTAACGTTGCTTCCGACAAACGCATTGTCGCCGATCTCAGTCACAAATTTATTGTAACCATCATAGTTGACCGTAATCGCGCCACAACCGATATTAACGTCCTTACCCACCTTAGCGTCTCCAACGTAGCTCAAATGGGAAACTTTACTGCCATCGTCGAGTGAAGCGTTTTTGAGTTCAACGAAATCACCGATTTTGCAGCCGATACCCAGCTTCGAACCTGGACGTAAATTCGCATAAGGTCCCACCGAGCTTGTATCGCCAACGATGGATTCTGCAACAACGGAATACTTAATCGTAACGCCGTTCCCAATCGAGCTGTCTGTGATATCCGCTTGCGGACCTATAATGCAATCCTCGCCAATAATGGTTGAACCGCGCAGCACGGTTCCCGGATAAATGACAGTATCGGATCCAATTTGAACGTCTGCTTCAATATAGGTTGATGAAGCGTCTATGAGAGTAACTCCGCCTAGCAAATGGTTCCGGTTAATCCGATCGCGCATAAAGCGCTCAGCCTCTGCTAGGGCCACGCGGTCATTTACGCCAATCGCTTCTGCCAGATCAGTGGTGCAATAGCCTTGCACCAATTCGCCATCTTCACGGAATATGCCGATGACATCGGTCAAATAAAATTCTCCCTGTGAATTATTGCTCGTTACCTTAGCAAGCGCAGCAAACAGCTTCTGGTTATCGAAGCAATACGTACCTGTATTAATTTCCTTTACGGCCGCCTCTTCAGGTGAACAATCCTTTTGCTCTACGATCCGCTGGACTGTACCGTCTTGACCGCGAATAACGCGTCCATAGCCAGTCGGATCCTCGAATGCTGCCGTTAATACCGTTGCTGCGGCACCGCTGGATTTATGCAGCTCAAGCATGGCGCTGATCGTAGATGCTTGCACCAACGGCGTATCGCCGCAAATGACGATAGTCGTGCCTTCTTCTCCGCCGAGAAGCGCCTCTGCCTGTCGTACTGCATGACCCGTACCGAGCTGCTGCTCTTGCAAAACATATTCGGCGTCATTACCCAAATACGATTTAACCATTTCCGCTCCATGTCCCACAATAACGACCGAACGTTCTGCCGCTGCTTCCTTTACAACCCCCAGCACATGACCGACCATAGGCTTGCCGCACACCGGATGAAGCACTTTATATAACTTCGATTTCATTCGCTTGCCCTGTCCCGCAGCAAGCACAATCGCCATAACTTTCAAATAAAAGACCCCCTAAATCGTCTATGAATGATAACTTCAGTATAGCTTACTATTAATCCATGCCTGATTCAGGCAGCATTGGCCAACATCATCTCAACAAATATTAGCTATATTATATTCCATTATACGAATATGTTCTTGGATTTCCAAGCGATAACAGCATATGCCAGTCTCATCCTTCAAAAAAGCATTTTACAGATTACTCTTGAATGCAAGATAGGAGAACTGCCGCTTAGCGCAAAAAAAAGAAAAGAGAGCCGTGGCTCCCTTCTCCAATCAACCCCAAAATCATGAAATGCTTTGGTTAAGCTCCTTCTTCAATCGCAACTTCTTCTGCTGCGCGCTCATATTCAGCGAGAACAGCAGCCTGGATTTTCTCCCGAGTTGTTGAAGAGATCGGATGAGCGATATCCCGAAATTCTCCATCCGGAGTACGCTTGCTTGGCATGGCAACGAACATTCCATTGTTTCCGTCGATGACACGAATATCGTGAACAACGAATTCATTATCAATAGTAATGGATGCGATAGCCTTCATACGCCCTTCGGAATTTACGCGGCGGAGTCTGACATCAGTAATTTGCACTTGTGTTCACCACCTTTGTCTATGAGAGACTTGGTGTATACTTCCACATTTTTATGCCAATTCCTTCTACATTTCTGGTAAAATCATGCTCTAATTAAAATATTTTTTTAAATTGAATTTTTTTCGTTTTCATTCGACATTTGTCGATGCAATGACCTCTATTTCGACAAGGACATCCTTTGGCAGCCTTGCGACCTCAACGGTCGAACGAGCCGGCTTATGCTCTCCAAAGTAGGAGGCATAAATGCCATTTACCGCTGCAAACTGATTCATGTCTTTCATAAATACGGTTGCCTTCACGACATCCTGGAAGCTGGCACCTGCTGCCGAAAGCACGGCCTCCAAGTTGCGGAACACCTGATGGGTCTGCTCTTCAATGCCGCCCTCTACAAGCTGACCTGACGAATCAAGTGGAATTTGTCCTGAAGTGAACAATAATCCCCCCAGCTTAATCGCTTGCGAATAAGGTCCGATCGCCGCAGGTGCTTGATCTGTTGCAATCACTTGCAGTTGTTGCTTCGTTGTCATTATGGTCCCAGCCTTCCCTACATGGAGATATATGCCCTCTTATACACGTATCTACGCTTTAAAATAATTTCCCGGAATTACCGTCGTTTGCTTCGTCTTCATATCAACGGCAGTCAGCTTAGCCAATGATATATAGTCCTCAAGCAGCCGCTCTTCTAATTCCACCTCGCCGGATTCAACAAATACGCCGACTCCCGCTACGATAGCCTTAAACTCAAACAACAGGTCCATCATGCCTTGGATCGTTCCGCCTGCTTTCATGAAGTCGTCAATAATAAGGACACGCGACTGCTCCTTAAGAGCTCTGCGAGCCAGGGACATCGTCTGTATACGCTTGGTAGACCCCGATACATAGTTAATACTAACCGCGGAGCCTTCTGTCACCTTATTATCTCGACGCACGATAACAACAGGTATGTTCAAGCAGGCCGCAGTCGCATAAGCAAGCGGTATCCCTTTTGTTTCTACCGTCATAATCACATCAATCTTCCGGTCTGCAAAAGCGGTTGCAAACATTCTTCCGACATCCGCCAGCAATTCCGGCTGACCTAGCATATCCGTTATATACAAATAACCGCCGGGAAGAACCCTCTCAGGCTGCTCTAGCTGGCGGCATATGCTCGTCATAATGGTAAGAGCCGTCGTTTCTTGCATTTTCGGCGTATACTTTACTCCGCCTGCAGCTCCAGCAAGTGTATGAAGCTCACCAATGCCTTCTTCCTCAAACACTTCTTTGATGATCGCCAGGTCCTCACTAATAGAAGACTTTGCCGATTGATATCGATCAGCAAATGCTGTAAGTGAAATTAACGTGTGGGGTCGACTTAACAGGTATTGGGTCATTTCTACCAACCGCGAGCTCCGTTTCAACTTCTTCAAACACATCTCCCCCCACTAAATCCGAATAATATAATGTCAATATAACATTTTTATACGGATTTAATCAAGAAGAACGTCAGTCCTATGTCAGCATTCTTACCACATAAACTTCTTTACAAAAGCCGCGAAGCCCATTATAAATGCGTGGAAGCTTGGCTTCCTTCGAAACAAGACCGAATACGGTAGGCCCGCTTCCCGACATTAACACACCATCAGCCCCAAGCCGAATCATGCTTTCCTTCAATTGCATAACCTCAGGATAAACGTCTAAGGTGACATTCTCCAGCACATTGCCTAGCCCTTCGCAAATATCGTTAAAGGAGCCTCGCTCGAGCGCGCTTACCATATTAGGAATCGATGGATGCTCTTTCAGCTCATTTGCGCGGAATCTGCCATACACATCAGCTGTCGACACATTAATTGGCGGCTTCGCCAGCACTACCCAGCATTGCGGAGGATTCGCGATATGCTCAAGAACCTCGCCTCGGCCGCGAGCAATGGCTGTACCTCCTGTTACGCAAAATGGAACGTCAGATCCCAGCTCAGCGCCAAGTCGGCACAGCTCATCTTCTGGGATTTGCAGCTTCCATAGTCGATTTAGTCCGCGCAGCGCAGCAGCAGCATCACTGCTTCCGCCTGCGAGACCCGCAGCCACAGGTATCTTCTTGTCTAAATGAATATAAACACCTTGCTTTACATCATAGCGTTCTTTAATAAGCCTAGCCGCCTGAAAGGCTAGGTTCTTCTCGTCTAGCGGTATGTAGCCAACCTGGCTTGAAATAATAATAGTATCTCTAGGCAGCTCTTCCATTTCAAGTCGGTCAGCAAGGTCAACCATCGTCATGATCATTTCGACTTCATGGTAACCGTCATCACGCTTGCGGAGCACATCGAGCAGTAAATTGATTTTGGCAGGAGCTTTTTCATAAATTTTCATCCAATAAGTTCACCCGTTCGTTCATATGCTTAAGCATCATTATATCAAACGAACGCAATAAAAGCTAAGAGATGACAATCAATGGATTTCCGATTGTCATCAGCTTAGCTTTTTCTTGCCAAAATATCGATTTTAATTAAGGTTGGTTCGATTTTGCAGCGGCCTGTTCAGCAAGCTGAATAGCACGTTTGACCATATTGCCGGCATCCTTCGCGCGTATGCCTCCCCAGCCCTCTTGCTGCACGGTATCGTAAAACCCTAGATCTTTTGCCAGCTCATATTTCAATTGCTCCGACATTACGCCTCGCCTTCTGCGACCCATTCGCATAACCTCCACATTCGAATTCGACCGATTCAAAATATACGCCTGTCACTATTGCACAGGTAGTATGCTTCCGCACCGGCTCCACGATACGCGAAGAACAGAAACCATAATCCGGAATGGGCTGTTGCTGTTTGTAGGCAAAAAAAAAGCGCAGATGCGATCTGCGCTAACATGCCTCACTAGGCGATATATATTCTATTGTTGCAAATGGGCGATACGGACTTGACCTTCATCATTGCATACGGTCACTTCCACCGACTCAGTCAGTATATCCGCATAACTGTATGAGACACGCTTGAAAGCATGTTGTTCTTCATCCAGCTTAACAATGAAAACAGAAGGGTAGGTTTCTTCCAACGTACCGGTTCGTTCGATGGTCTTTCGTCGGCCACCGTTCGCTCGAAGACGGATTTTGGAGCCAACATGAGCTTCCAAGCTGCGTTTAATATCCAATAGCGCATTTTTTGCCATTGTCCACTACCACCTCTTTCCTTGTTCATTATAACCAAAAAGAGGGGGCTTGTCAAATGAGGCAAAATATTATATCAGTCGGAATATTTACTTGTCAACGGTGATTTCACCCATTTTTAAAAAAGTATGCATATGAATGCAAAAAATATACATATTAAGAAGTTGCTTGAACTCCAATATGTATATTTGCGCTTTTAACAGCGATCTTTTGCACCTTCGTGTAGGTAAAAAATTATGGAATAAAGCTCAGCAATTAAGCCATTATTGCTTCAACACTGAATTGGACGCCGTTATTTGGGGCTTTGGAAGACCGACACGGAAGCGTCCCATTGTCTCAATACCGCCCACACCGTCGATTCCGCTAATCGTGCCGTGAATAACATCCGATAAATTAATGGTGTCTTTAATTGACGTGTAGCTTGCTTTGATAGCTATATAGACCGGATCAAGCGCGTGGATCAATATTCGCCCAGGTGAGCTTGCAAAGTTTGAGCCCACCTGCAGCAGTGCCTCAAAATGTGATTGGCAAGCGCCGGCAATAACGATCAATCCATCTCGATTTCTCTCATATTCACGTGCAACGCGTACGGCATTAACAAAATGCTGTGAGTTTTTGTAGCTGCTTAGGCTGTACAGGTCCATTTGCGCCCGGTTCTTCAGTACACCGTCGTGGCCGGTAATAACGACAATATCCGGTTGAATTTGTGGCAGTAGTCGGTACAGCACATCAGCCATTTGGGATTCATGCACGTGGAGGCCATGCGAAGGGACATGCATCGTATTGTACAACTGCATGCTCTTCTTCAAATAGTTACCGTCGCCGTCGAGATGAAGCACTTTTCCTGGCACTTCAAAAAATGGCTGGCTCTGCTGCAACGCATGCCGAATATTATCTTCGTTCTCAATCGCTTGACGTTCTCGTTCGGAATGCATTCGTTTTAAGGAATCATTTACTTTAATACGAACTTGCTGCACCGCACTTGTCGTTTCTGGATCGCGTATGACCGACAGATCAGGAATCGGAGCATCCGCAAGCAATCGGTAGTCCGTGCCCTTCAGAACGGCAGTATGTGTACGAACAGCCTCAACCTTGAATAGCACGTCACCGCCATACGATTTGCGGACGACCAGGTCCCCTTGCTTCATGGGTAAATCACCTCTTCGTCTATCCTATGGGCAGACAGGGCGAATGGTGAGTATTTTATAACGAAAGGATTGGCTTTACCAGCCCGCCTCCAGCATGCTCCGGCTAATACGGGCAAATTCCTCGAGTGATAGCGTCTCTCCGCGCCTAATCGGATCGATATCGTTCTTCAAAAGCATCTCTGTTAATGCCTCGCGCCGTTCCTTACCCACAAATGCTGTCAGATTGTTGGCTAGCGTCTTCCTGCGCTGTGCGAAGCTGGCCTGTACGACACGGAAAAAATGATCCTCATCCGGCACATCGACTGCCGGCTTGTCGCGCAAAGATAGCTTAATTACGGCAGAATCGACATTTGGCTGTGGAATAAACACCGTATGAGGTACCATACAGACCACCTTAGGCACGCAATAATATTGAACGGCAACGCTGAGACTGCCGTATTCCTTGCCGCCTGGCTTAGCAGCCATCCGCTCTGCCACTTCTTTCTGAATCATGACAACAATATGCTCAAGCGGCAGCTTCTCTTCCAACAGCTTCATCAATATCGGTGTAGTGACATAGTACGGTAAATTCGCCACGACGCTTACGCCAGATACATCAGCAAATTGCTCCGCAAACAGCTGTTTCAAATCCAGCTTGAGCACATCGCCATGAATGACTGTCGTATGTGCTTCATCAGCCAGTACATCCTTCAAAATCGGAATAAGCCGATTATCAATTTCCACAGCCGTCACCTTGCCAGCAGCTTGTGCAAGCCGCTGTGTAAGCGCACCGATGCCAGGGCCAATTTCAAGAGCTCCTTTTGTTTCATCAAGCTCGGCAGCCGCTACGATATTGTTCAAAATATTTTGGTCGATCAGAAAATTTTGGCCCAGGCTTTTCTTAAAGGAAAATCCATATTTCGCAATAATTTCTTTGGTCCGTTTTGGTGTAGCCACTTCAATCGAAGCCTGTTTTACCGCTGACCTGCTTGTAACTTCATTCTGCTCTTGACCACTCATCCGGCTAACCCTCCAGTTCCTCTTCCATTTTGCGGAATGCTTCTATAAATTCCGCTTTGGAAATTCGAAAGCTTGTACAGCGTTTATAAAATTGTTTGCCGTTCGCATACCCAATCCCGAGCAGTCTGCCTATAACCAAACGTCGATTAGACGCATCGGGATGCACAATTAGACCCGCTTCCATTAAATCCTCGAAGCTAACTTCTCCCGCTTCATCCGCCGTCTCTGTACGAAGCTCGGAGAGCGCCGTACGTATCGCTTCAGGACTCGCGTTTTCGATACCGATATCTCCTTTGTACAAGGCCTTCTCCTGCGGCAAAAATGCATGCTTGCATCCTGGTGCATGACGCGCGACTATTTTTCGAATCCGTTCTCCCGCATGATCGGGATCTGTAAATATGATAACGCCTCGACGCTCATTCGCCAGCGCGATTCTCTTCAGCACATCCTCACCGATTGCCGAACCATTTGTCTCAATGGTATCTGCTTCCACCGCCCGTTTGATGGCCACAGTGTCGTCTTTTCCTTCAACGACAATGATCTCTTTGATCATCAAGACATCCCCTTCTACATAAGCTGCATTAACCCCAAAAACATGCAAAAAGAAGAGGCAGTGCCTCTCCTTATGATGGCATATTTAATTGATAATGGCGATAAGATGATGGTAACGATACTTCTTAGCTTGCAGTAGGTTTGTTCGGTCCCAGGACATACACGGTGATGCCTTTTTTTCTTCCGAACTTATTGGCAACCTTCGTGCTATCAAAGTATACGTCAATTTTGTTTCCTTTAATCGCGCTACCTTTATCCTCAGCCCGGCGGAAACCGATTCCTTCAATATATACCCACCAGCCTATTGGAATAACCTTCGGATCAACGGCTATCGTACGTCCCTCTTGTACGCGCGCCCCTGATGCCGTAATTCCATATTGTGGATGGTTTGTATCCTTACCCGTTGAAGCCACACCTGCAGAATAAGCAGTCAGCATGACATTCTTAAGTACCTTCTTCGCCTTGAACGTTACTCCACTTTTCGTTAACGATGCAATGCTCGGGCTTTTGTTCGAGAGCACCGTTACCTTAGGCGCTTCCTTCTTCGTTCCGATCGCAACAACCTGATCAACTGCAGCCGTCTCAACAACCTTGCTGACCATCTTCTTCGAAATAAGAACGCCATCCTCGTATTGCTTCTCGATGCTCTCCACAATGACACCTTGCTTACCGGTTTGCACAAGCTTTTCCTTGCCCGCCGCAAGTGTCGGATCCGACTTTTTCACTATAGAGAATGGCATCGCGCGTTCGGTCTCTGACACCTTCGTGTCAACACGAACAACCGTTACCATCTGCTCAGCATCCAAAACCGTATTGAGTGGAGGTATTACTTTATCTTGACCACGAACTGGAATATGTAATTCCTCGATCGCTGCCTGCACTGTTCTCTCTGTCGTGTACACAGTAGAGGTCTTGCCATCAGCTTTCACAATTACCGGTATCGCATGAGTTACCTCGATACGATCTCCGTCCTTTATTGCCGCGTTAAGCGGTATGGACACCTCATCATGTGGTCCAATTGCGATAGCTTGTTCATCCAGTAGGCGTTGCAGGACCCATTGCTTCGTTTCAACAATGGTTTCTTGTCCGTTCACTACTACGGAGACGCTTTTGACAGCCGTTCCGTACAACAACACCAAAAACATGAAAGTCATAGCGATTGAGATAATAGCACTCAAAAGAATCAAACGCAAGTTTTCACGCTTCCATCGCAATGCGAAAGACATGCTGGATGATCGTTTCCCATGGGTGTCCTTAACCTGGAGTATTCCCACTTCATCGGTCCTCCTTCATAGCCCCGCCGCCAAGTGTTACGCATGATACAACTGACGCGACTATAGTATATTGGCGTGCAAGCACGCAATCCAGTACTACCTTATCGATCCTCCCACCCCCATCTTTAATCCCTATGTCGACATATTTCCGATTATTCGAAAATAAAAAGAAGCCGTCGACAGAGGATCTGTTTCGTGGCTTCCCGAGTAATTGATTACACTGGGATACAGAAAAATGGATGCACGAGGTTGATCACTCTCTATAACGCTTACGAGGTTAGCTGACGGATTCGGGCAAGAGAGTCGCCCTATTCGTTACACAATGCTCATGGCAAAGGCATCGAAATTCACCCCTGAAGAATTCAAAACACGGTACATTAACCCGCATCTGGTTCCCCCGCTCTCCAATTGGAGATTAAGCGCAAACTGGAAATCCAATACAAAATTTTATTGCTCTGAGATGAATCATACCCTCATACGAGGTCAATTGTAAAGATACGATAAAAGACGATTTAAGCGAAAATGGTGGATAAAGAGGGAAAAAATAAGCGATATTCAGTACAAAAATCACTTTTTACGCGATAAAGGTCTTTCATTCTCTTCATTTCTCTCATTTTCATACAATACCAAAACATTTTTTTCCGTTTTCGGTCGTAATTACGCCTATTTCTTCTACCGTTTTACCCAATAATTCGGCCGCGGTCTCTGCTACAAGCGATACAAAAGAGGACTCATTTCGCTTCCCTCTGAATGGATGAGGAGCCAAATATGGAGCATCAGTTTCAATCAAAATCCGATCGAGTGGAACCTGCTTCAGCACCTCTTTCGGCACCCTTGCATTTTGGAATGTAACCGGTCCTCCGAATGAAATATAGAAGTTCATATCCAAGCATTGCTTAGCCGTTTCCCAGCTGCCTGAGAAACAGTGCATAACACCTCCGACCTCAGCTGCATTTTCCTCTTGTAAAATGCGAATGACATCTTCATGTGCATCTCGATTATGGATGACAATCGGCTTTCCTACCTTGCGGGCAAGTC
This sequence comes from Paenibacillus sp. 01T443, assembly GCF_056398325.1. NCBI lineage: Bacteria > Bacillati > Bacillota > Bacilli > Caryophanales > Paenibacillaceae > Paenibacillus > Paenibacillus sp. 01T443. The sequence continues at coordinate 10,839 of NZ_JBFTPE010000022.1, read as the reverse complement.
GAATTTGCTCCCGAAATACACGCTGCTGGACATCCTTTGGTGAAGTATCCCAGTGATAGTCAAGACCAATCTCACCAATAGCAACGACCTTTTCATGAGAGCATAGCCGTTCGATCCATTCCAAATCACCAGGAGCCATATCAATGCTGTCTACGGGATGCCAGCCTACCGCTGCATAAATAAAATCGTATTTCTCTGCAAGCGCCATAGTTGTTGGAATTGTTTCACGGTTAAAGCCGATATTGACGAGCATATGCACGCCTGCGTCCTTTGCGCGCTGAATGACTTCATCGCGATCCTCATCGAACTTATATGAGTCTAAATGGGTATGTGTATCAAAAAGTAATGTCATATTTATGTCAGGCTCCTTTAAGCGAGTTTGAATAGGTTTTTTAGTCTTTCTGGGATTAAGTGTATATTTTTTTTAAGCGGCTCCTCTGGGTAATACAAATGATATTCACCTTGATGAAGACCCGTAATTGAACGAACGATGTCGGATTTGGCAGATATTTCGCATATTTCATCCTGAACATCTAACAACAAAATCGGCGCTTTTTCTTTCTTTTCGCCTTCTTTTTTATCTGGACGGTATACGTCATACGGCAGGTCAAAGGGGAAGTCAATCTCCATATGATAATCTGGATTCATTCCTATAGAAGAGAAGCAATCACTAATTTCATTTAGAAGTGCTTCATCAGGATCTTCGATGGTTATGTACTTATATAATTGACGGTTCATAAACCTGCTGCAAAGATCGCTTAGCAAAGGATCCCGCTCCTCAGCCCATTGCGTGAAGGCCGTTTGAACCAAAGCCTCATCCAGCTTTAAATAGTCTTGGACCGTCATCGTGTTATGAATAAGCCCCTTAATCGGCTTCGGCATCCATTCAAATACGTACCCACCCACATAAAGCTCCTGCGCTCTACGAAATATTTGACGTAAAATAATCTCAGAGCTTCTTGTAACTGGATGGAAGTAAATCTGCCAATACATTTGGTAACGCGACATCAAATAATGCTCTACCGCGTGCATTCCACTTTCTTTGACAACAATTTTCCCTTTATAGGGACGTAATACGCGCAAAATTCGTTCTAGATCAAACGTACCGTAATTGACACCGGTAAAATAAGCATCTCTAAGTAAATAATCCATACGGTCCGCGTCCATTTGACTAGATATTAGACTTACGACAATTGGCTTTGGATATGTTTTTTGAATGACTGCCGCTACCTGCGCAGGAAACTGCTCCGATACTGCACGCAGCACTCGATTGATTTCTGTATCCTCCAGCACGATTTTACATGTCCACTCTTCATGGTCCGTGTCGAATACTTCTTCTAATGAATGGGAGAACGGACCATGACCGACATCATGAAGAAGCGCTGCACAGAGTGAGACTAATCTCTCCTCAGCAGGCCAATCCGGATACCCGTTACGTTCAAACTGAGAAATAATTTTACGTGTAATTTCATATACGCCAAGCGAATGAGAAAAACGGCTGTGCTCAGCACCATGGAATGTTAAATAGGAGGTTCCTAATTGACGTATCCGCCGCAGCCTTTGAAACTCTTTTGTGTTAATTAAATCCCAAATCGTTTGGTCTTGAACATAAATATAATTATGGACCGGATCCTTAAAAACTTTTTCTTCAGTCAGCTGTTGCTTCATCGTCTCTCAACTCCTTTGTTCATATTTTCGACACAAAAAGTGAATACGATGTCGAATAGTGTCGTAAATCAGTTTCCAAATTGTCGAAGCTGTTGTATTCTATTACAGAGTAATATGAGCCTAGTATCTAGTCAAATACTTATGGTAACGGCATTTATTGGCAATATTCTTAGTTGACTATTATGGTAATCGTTGGTATTATAGTATTCATAAAAGCAAAAACTATGTCGAACGATGGCGAAACGTATTTTGAGAGGGGCAATGATAGATTATGATGAAATCTACTGGTATTGTTCGTAAGGTTGATGAGCTGGGACGCGTCGTTATACCAATCGAATTGCGTCGTACACTCGGTATAGGCGAGAAAGACGCACTTGAAATTTATGTAGACGGCGAGCGCATCATGCTTAAGAAATATGAGCCTGCATGTATCTTCTGTGGCAATGCAGAAAACGTTTCTTACTTCAAAGGAAAAATTGTTTGCCATATTTGTTTGTCAGAGATGCCTACACCTGTGACAAAATAAAAAAAATAGGTTATACTGTACTTATCAACTTGTTAATTCTAACCTTTTTTATACTCCTTGTTGCCTTCCTGCGCTTGAACCCGGCCAGGAAGGTCTTTTTTTGTCTTTTTTTCTTTTTAGAAACATTTTCTATCTATTTACCTCATTATATACATCCCGCTTTGGTAATCCTCGATCCACAGCAACCCTTTTAATCGCTTCTTTTCGGTCATACTGCTCTTCATAATGAGCAACATGTGCCTCAAGGTCTAATTCTGACCACCAAATTTCAGGAAGCAGCTGTTCACTCGCCCCTATCCCCTCTGCCCCCTCAACTACAATACAAAACTCGCCCAGCGGCGGATGCTCTTCGAACCATTCCATACATTCCGTTACACGGCCGCGTACTGCTTCTTCGTGACGTTTTGTCAGTTCTCTGACACAAGCAATTTGGCGATCACCGAGACATTCCTGAAGTACCGCAAGTGTTTTGATTATCCGATGCGGAGATTCGTAAAAAAGGAGGGTCCCTTTCTCGCCCTGCAGCTCCATCAGCCATTTCGTTAATGATTTTTTTTCACGGGGCGGAAACCCTGCAAATAAAAACCGTTCAGTCGGTAAGCCTGAAATAATTAATGCGGACAATGCTGCATTCGCTCCAGGAACCGGAATAACAGGGATGTTATTTTCAATCGCTTCTTTTACGAGATCAGCGCCGGGGTCTGAGATAGCGGGCAATCCCGCATCGCTTACTAATGCAATAGATTGTCCCTCCATCAGCAATCTTATCAGCTCGGGCCCGCTTGCCCGCTTATTATGCTCATGGTAGCTTACAATCCGTGTTCCGATCTCAAAATGAGTAAGCAGCTTACGCGTTTGCCTCGTATCCTCCGCTGCGATGAGCTGAACCTCCTTCAAGGTACGTATCGCACGAAAAGTCATATCCTCTAAATTGCCTATTGGCGTAGCAACTAAATATAGGCTGCCGAAACCTTCTTGGGCAGCATCAGAAAAGCTTTTTTGTATATTCAAACGATCTGCACCCCGTTTTCATAAACCATGATAGGTGGAAGTAGCTTAATATCAGGTTTTCCATCCCGCATAGCTTCTATTAATACCATGTTGGCCTCCGCCTTTGCATGCGGATGTACAAATTGAATGCGCTTTGGCTCAAGCCTCCACTTACGCATGGTTTCAACGATATCGAGCAGTCTTGATGGACGATGAACCATGGACACCTTGCCTCCGGGACGTACGAGCCGTGAGCATGCTTCTGCCACGTCATCCAGCGTACAGTGAATCTCATGCCTAGCGATGGCATAATGCTCATTTTCATTCTGATCTCCTGCCGTTACCGGCATGTAAGGCGGATTCACCGTTACGGCATCGTATACGCCGTTTCCAGCAAGCTTTGGATATAATCGCAGATCCTGTTCAATAACAGTAATCTGTTCAGTCAACTGATTAAGCATTACGCTTCTTCTCGCCATATCCGCTAATCTCGGTTGAATCTCAACCGCATCGATCCGAGCATTCGTACGAGTCGTTAGGAGCATAGGGATAACTCCGTTACCCGTGCATAAATCTACGATACGGCCATGCTTTGGCACGCTTGCAAAGCGAGAGAGCAATACCGCATCAAGCGAGAAGCTAAATACTTCCCTGCTTTGTATAATTTTTAGGCCTGATTCTGTCATGAGATCATCAAGTCTTTCATTCTCTGCTAAAATAATTTGTTCCGACACGATTTAAGCCGCTCCTTTTAAGTATTCGGTATGCATTTCTATAATTTTTCATGGCCTGCTTAATAAAAATACCGCCCTTTGCGGCAAGGACGGCATGTCGATACGGATTCCATTATTTATTTAGAAAGGATAGACAGAACAAACAGTCACCCTCCGTCCGCAAATGCCCGTAATAAACGTTGCATATGTGGAATCCTTCATGATACAACCGGGTCAAATTATCGTGGCCTTCCCCAATCGCAACACTCGCTTCTGCAAATGATTGATTATTGGGCGAATGTGCCTCTTGATTTGCTCCCGATTTCTTGCCTTTAGCTGGCGCTTTAACAACTTCACGCTCCAGCTCTGCTTCTCTCTTAAACAACTGACGCAGCTGGTCGTTCTCTTCACTAAGTCGCTTATTATCCTCGAGCAGCTCTTTTACCTTCTGCTTCAAATCCGTAAGCTCCTTATGGAACACACCCACTTGGTTATCCAGCTCGTCCATTTTTGCGAATATATCGTTCTTCTCCAAGTTCCCACCCCAGAGCTTCAAGCGTGAGTGTAACCTCACCCGTGAGAATCGCACTCTGCCGCTTATTTGATGACGACATCATCCATCGACAGTTCTTTCGGTTTACCTGGTGTATCAAATAATTGAACATACACGCTTTTGGTAGATGTGTTAATACCCGTTACTTTACCTTCACCATATGAGGTGACTACGAATTTACCAATTGCCGGAAGCTCTTCACGAATGCTTTCGTAATTGTCATGCTCATATTTAAGGCAGCACATAAGGCGTCCGCATAACCCGGAGATTTTTGTCGGATTAAGCGATAAATTCTGATCCTTGGCCATCTTTATCGATACGGGTTCAAAATCGCCCAGCCAAGAAGAACAGCATAGTACTCGTCCGCATGGGCCAATCCCGCCTAGCATTTTCGCTTCGTCCCGAACCCCAATCTGTCTGAGTTCGATACGAGTACGAAATACACTGGCTAAATCCTTGACTAGCTCACGGAAGTCGACTCTACCTTCAGCCGTAAAGTAAAAAATAATTTTGTTGCGGTCAAACGTGAATTCTACGTCAACTAACTTCATACGAAGCTGGTGACCTTTAATCTTTTCAAGACAAGTAGAAAACGCATTTTTGGCTGCTGCACGATTTTCTTCGACGACCTTTGCATCGACATCGCTTGCAATGCGTATTACTTTCTTAAGAGGAAGAACAACATCCGATTCACCGACTTGCTTCTGTCCCACCACCACTTTACCGTATTCGATTCCGCGTGCTGTTTCAACAATAACATGTTGCTCCTTATCCACGGGATGCTCAACCGGATCAAAGTAATAGATCTTGCCCGCTTTCTTGAAGCGGACACCGATGACATTATACAAGAATTAGCCCTCCTGTAAGTTTACCAATAGTTGCTCAAATGCGAGCTGTGGCGTAACATTTGCACGCATACGCTTACTCGCTTCTAACGTATGTTCGATGCAGGACACCCAGCCTGCGAACGAACGATTAAAAGCATGCTTGCTTATCCAATCTAACTGATCTATAAAAACGATGTTGTCCTGCCTGCCGGCCTGGAACTGTATCAAATCTTTAAACCATATAACTAATAACGACAACAGCAATTGTGTATGTTCCACTAAATCTGTTTTAAATAGCTGTTGTCCAGCAGTGATCATCGCCGCGGTGAATCGGGTCAAACTCTCCTTACCTAATTGTATCACTAGGCTTCTGATTTCTGCAAACTGATTCTGCTGGAGAAATTGTCTTGCACCATCCAATCCTGATGTTAATTGAACAGCCGTTCGGGCTAAAACAGATGGAGCACCCTCAGCAATAAGCGTTTGCAGCATAATTTCAGGTGACATCGGTAAGAATGGAACCCACTGTGTACGAGAGCGAATCGTAGGAAGAACGGCTTGTCCATTGTCGGTTATCAAAATAGCTACGACAGGAGACAACGGCTCTTCTAGAAACTTGAGCAAGCTGTTCGCTGCTTGCATCGTCATTTTGTCAGCCTGCGCGATCATATAGACTTTGCGCTTCGTCCCGCTATTGCGATAAGAAAAATCGCGCTGCAGCTCTCGAATTTGGTCGATTTTTATCGATTGTCCATCGGGTACGATCGTCGTTAAGTCTGTTTGATTTCCATGTTCAAACTTCCTGCACTCCAGGCACTCTCCGCATGCATCCGCACCGCCTGCCGTACAGAACAACGCTTTAGCGAACTCGCGTGCCATTGCCATTCGGCCAGTACCCGATGGACCGTTAAATAAATAAGCGTGAGAAATTTTACCACTTTGCAGCGCATGTGACAAAATCCTCTGTGCTTTCCATTGCCCTGGAATTTGTTCAAGGCTCATCGTCGTTCCTAACCTTTCCCTGCTCTCTTCTCATTAAAATAACAAGTTAATAAGAAGACCACGTATCTCACCGATCCTGTTAAGCAAATCAATTCTTCCCTGCTCACTATCCAGTAAATCCTCGGCCATTGAGATAAGCGTGGCATCAATCTCATCCAGCAGTTTATATCGCTTAATTCGTCCTCTACGATCAAAGCCTTTGACTTCCTTCAGAACGACTCCTCGCCTAATGGTGTCTTCCAAAAACTGCTTGATCATTTGACGGTAAAGTTTTAATTCGCGGACAGTCATTATTCTAGCCAACCGCTCGCCTTGTTTATGAATGTCCTGCAGCTTTTGTTGTAACTGCTCTTGGGTACGATCAGCATCCTGTTGAACCATGGTGTCGGCAAAGCTTCTTGACTGAACCTGCTTGTTTAACGCATCGTTGTTCGTTCTATTTTGCCCTAATGGCCGGAAGCCTTGATCAATTTTCATTTAATGTCACGCCCAATCAGAAATGCTCAAATCGTTCAACAGGCATTACGAATACCGCTGCGCCGCCGACCTGTACTTCAACAGGGAAAGGAATATAAGAATCTGTCGACCCACCCATCGGTGAAACAGGCGTAACCAACTGATCACGCACCTTACAATTTGCATTAATGACCTGCAGCACTTCATGCACTCTCTCGTCTTCAATACCAATCATAAAGGTTGTGTTGCCTGCTCTTAAGAAGCCGCCCGTACTTGCAAGCTTTGTGGCTCTAAAACCCTCACGCACAAGTGCATTCGACAACCGGTTGCTATCCTTATCTTGAATAACCGCAATTACTAATTTCATCTTCATTCCCCCTTGACTACTATTAGAATAGGTTATTAATAACTTGCGTTTGTTTCTTAGTATGCCTTTGTATCCCTTAAAGCCTTTTAGAGAGAATAACTTCTATTCCTCAAAAAAGCCTATTGTTTAAAATTAGACATCGGTTGCAAGAAATCCTGCAAGTCGGCTGTCAATTGCCGTTAAAACGTCATTAAGCACCAATTCAGGACTTTGTTCGGCATCAATTCGCACGATTCGATCAGGATTTTGCTTCAGCAGCTGCAAATAGCCTTCTCGTACCCTTTCATGAAAGGAATTCTTCTCTAAATCCAGCCGATTGATTTCCCGCTCAGACGCTTGCGAGATACGCTTCAGGCCTACTTCAGGGGATATATCCATATAAATGGTCAAATCCGGCATAAGATCTTGGATAGCGAATCGATTTATTGCCCAAACCTCATCCATTCCAAGGCCCCTGGCATAACCTTGATAGGCGAGGCTGCTGTCTACGAAACGATCACAAATGACCATTTGCCCTTGTTCAAGCGCAGGTGCAACCTTTTCCACAAGATGCTGCCTGCGGGCAGCTGCATAAAGCAGAGCCTCCGTTCTTGCATCCATCGCGACATGCTCACGGTCCAAAATGACGGTACGAATTTGTTCCGCAATCGGGATCCCGCCAGGCTCTCTTGTCGTAGTGACCATTTTTCCCCTTTGAAACATCTTATTCGATAGCTGTTCAATCAGTGTCGATTTGCCGGCACCTTCGCCGCCTTCTATGGTAATGAAAACACCTTTTCTCAAACTAAGGCTTCTCCTATCGTTTATGTTAACTATACTTTATTCTATATTAACAAAGCGGTACCCCTTGTACAATGAAGAAATGCCTCATTCTACAAAACCTACTCTTATTACAGCTCATTTAGAGTAAACGGCAATCGTTTGCATTTTGGGATCTGCTGCCCCTTGAAATTTTGTGCCTGCGAAGGCAAGCTGTGTGATATGCTCGATCATCGCCGCCGTTATTTTTTCTCCAGGGTACAAAATCGCAATACCCGGCGGATACGGCGTAACCATCTCAGCCGATATATGGTGTTCAGCCTCATGTAATAATATGCGTTCGCTTGATTCCTTTTTAAACTTTCCTCTTGCAAATGAAACAGGCTCAGAAATGCTGCTGCATAAATTAACGGATACGCTTGGAGTAATGGGTTTAACTATTTCTCCTAATGTCCTGTTAGCAGCGCTGCTCATTTTCTCAATGGCCAGCTGGAGTTTATGTATGTCCATTAAGGAAGTTTGAATGCCTAGTACAAGCACGACATACCGCGGATCAGCCATCTCAGCGAAACAACCCTGCTGCTCCAATTGCTTTTGAAGCTCAAAGCCGGATCGCTGGCCGCTTTTATCATGGAGCACGATTCGTAAGGGGTCAAAATAAAGTTCCGTTTCTCCAACGTTACGCGGTTTCAATTCAATAATGTCCGATTGCTGTTCACTTAACCATTTGCGAAAAGCCGCTGCTGAATCTAGACTTTCTTGAAACATATCCTCCCCCAATGAATCGATCATTGCGCGGGAAATATCCATGGAAGCAAGAATTGGAAATGACGGACTTGAACTTTGAATCATCGCTAATGACTGACGTAGCGTCTCTCTAGAAATTCTGTTTCCTTGAATATGAAGCAAGGCCCCCATCGTTAAGGTTGGCAATGTCTTATGTGCCGATTGTACTACTGCATCGACACCCTCGGATAACGCCGCGTTTGGAAATGAAGGATGCATTCCGAAATGAGCGCCATGTGCCTCGTCAATCAGAATTGGTTTATTTTTACGGTGTACAGCCTCAACATAAGGCCTCAGCTTTACACCCATTCCATAATAATTAGGGTTAGACAATAAGACGGCCTTGGCCTCAGGGTATGAGACGAGGGCTTCTTCTACTTGCTGTACAGTTGGTATGGTCGCTAGCCCGGACATAGGCTCAACTTGAGGCGTTAGAAATACAGCCTTGGCTCCAGCTAATTTCAATCCGTTTAGAATTGATTTGTGCACATTACGCTGCACAATAATAATATCATCCGGTTCGCAAACGGTAAGCAGCAAAGCAATGTTCCCCGATGTACTGCCACCTACTAAAAAATAAGTATCCTCCGCCCCAAAGGTATGAGCTGCCAATTGCTGCGCTTCTTGTATTGAAGCTTCAGGATGATGCAAATCGTCAGTAGAAGAGAGCTCGGTAACATCAATCTGCATAATTTTATAAAAGTATTCGATTATTTCGTTGTTTGCTTTGTCTTTCCATTTAGACTGCTTAAGCGCTTGTCCTGCATGATGTCCAGGCACATGAAATCCCGTCGGATGCGAAGTAGCATGACTTACAAGCGCATGAAATAACGGTGCAATAAACGGCTTCATTATATTCTGACATTCCTTTCAAATAAGCAAACATGTAGAACCTTCATCTTATTTTACATTAATAACAGGCAAAAAAAAGAACGGCTTCTCATGTCAGAAACCGCTCACGCATTTTCGCCCAAAAATATTTGTTTCATTTGATGAATGAAGAAAGGATATTTCGCATCTTTAACATCGGTTTTTACCATTTCTTCTTCACAGCTCTCACAAATGAAACCCGAAACTATTCGGATGCCTTGTCCTTCTTCCTTTTTCTCATAACAAATATTACATTGATACTCGCGATTATCGTCCATAACAATCCCCGCTTTCAGTTTGATCCTATATAGCTATTATTATGACACATAGTCTATCTATTTATACTTGTTTCATAGCGCATTTCAAATATTTATATATCGTATGCCCCATCTGGGCTAATGGTTACTAAATCAGTGAAATTGTTTCACAAAAGATATGGACAGATTGCTCGCAAAAACCGATATAGTTAACGAGAGTCCCTATACTTTGAAATAGAAAGGACGTTCGACCATGCAACAAAAATTGTCAGAACAAAAAAATGCCACCATTTATCAATACCAGCTTGTGAAACGAATGGTCATACGCCCGGAACTAATTCAAAGCCATTTGCTAATTGCGGCCATTTTATTGGCATTTCAAATGCTTATGTACCAAATGGACGGTTTGTTTTCCTGGTTGTTCGGGTTCGCGGTGGTCCAAATCATACATATCGCAATAATACTGCTCACCTTTATTGGAGTAGACGAAGCCGCTGACCGCAAGTGGATTTGGCGAATTACACCGCCTTGGATCGGTTTTAAGCCTGCAAACGATATTAAGCTTCTATTATTCCGCCGAGTTCATCGACATATGTTTTGGATTGGCCTTTGTGCCATTGCCCTTCTATACCCTTGGATTAAAGAATCATTGATGATTAGTATCGTAAGCTGGCATCTATGGCTGCTTTTCCCGCGTTTACTGCTCTCCTTCTCTTTCCGTAGAGAACAGAAGGATGGTGTGCTTCGACTCGAGGCTCGAGAAGCATCGTATTACCGTCGATAAACCAAAGGCCTTAGAAGCTCAAATAGAGCACTCTAAGGCCTTTGTTCTCCCTATTCAACTCCAACGAAACAAAAAACCTATCGCATCACATGCGATAGGTCTCTCGTGTTTGGCGACGTCCTACTCTCCCAAGACCCTGCGGTCTAAGTACCATTGGCGCTGGAGGGCTTAACGGTCGTGTTCGGTATGGGAACGCGTGGTTCCCCTCCGCCATCGCCACCAAACGTAGCGTRTTTRCACGCTGAAAACTGGATACGAAAGTTAGGTTTGCTGAAACCTTT
>NZ_JBFTPE010000021.1:0-83378 GCF_056398325.1 Paenibacillus sp. 01T443 | reverse complement strand
TGGCGATGGCGGAGGGGAACCACGCGTTCCCATACCGAACACGACCGTTAAGCCCTCCAGCGCCAATGGTACTTAGACCGCAGGGTCTTGGGAGAGTAGGACGTCGCCAAGCACGAGAGACCTATCGCATGTGATGCGATAGGTTTTTTTGTTGTTTATGCGTTATGATAGAGCTATATGAAATGAGGAGGCGTTTCTTAGTGGCAAAGCAAATTGAAATTAAGCATATGAGTATGGAGCATTTTTATGAAAGTATGGCATTATCGCAATTTGCATTTCAGTATGAGAGATCAGCTGATGAGCTTGAAAAATCTAAGGAGCAGTTTGAATTGGAGCCAGCAGTAAGGTATGCGGCGTATGTCGATAATAAATTTGCAGCGCAAGCCGCGGTACTGGAGCTTCAAACTTACATAGGCGGAGAAATTTTTGAAATGGGTGGTCTTGCCGGGGTTGCGACATGGCCAGAGTATAGAAGGCAAGGATTAGTAGCTCAAATCATAAATCAAGCGCTTCTCGAAATGAAATCCAAGGGCCAGTTAGTTTCATTTCTTGCTCCTTTTGCCTTTGGTTTCTATCGTAAATTTGGCTGGGAGACGTATACCGAACAAAAAGCTTACACGATTAAGTCAGAGCAGCTGCCTGCGAGAACTACTTATGAGGGTCGGATTGAGCGATTTGATGGCGACTATAGCATATTAAGTGTTATATACCATGCCTTTGCATCAAAGTATAATGGTTCATTAGTGCGTACGGAGCTATGGTGGAAATATAGAATTGGGAAAAGAAAGCCTGGGCAGATCGGTCTGTATTATGATAAAGCCGGCGATGCGATTGGCTATGTGATTTATGAAGTGAAAAATAGCCGATTATCGGTTCATGAGCTCATATACTTAAATGAAGAGGCGAGAGGCGCATTATGGTCGTTTATTTCGCAGCATGATTCCATGATCAATGAGCTCACCATTACGGTACCATCGGATGATCAGCTTCCATTTTTATTGTCTGATCCGAGAATTAAGCAGGAGATCATTCCTTATTTTATGGCGCGTGTCGTGGATGCAGAGAAGTTTATTGACCGCTATTCCTTTACGGCATCGAATGCCAACGATCAAATTCCAATACGGTTAATCGATGAGCATGCCACTTGGAATGACGGCTGTTATTTGCTCCAAATAGATACAGCTGGAAAAGGTGTTTTTACCCGTTTGGACGAAAATGCTGCCATAGAAAATGCATTAAAAATGGATATTGGGTCTTTTACAACGTTGCTTTTAGGGTACCTGAGACCAACCCAACTCGCCCAATTTGCACGAATTGAAGGAGATACTGAGCTGATTAAACGCTTACAAGTTCGTATTCCCGAACGAACAACGTATTTACCCGACTTTTTCTAAAGAAATACCATTCAGCGAGTCTTCCAAATGGAGTATAAAGTGGATGTAACAAAGCTATTCATCAGCCTTGACAGCCTATACCCCCTCTGCTAATATTGCTAATAATATATGTGAGACGTACTTAAATTAAGGGAGGAACATACTCGTGTGGGAAACGAAATTCGCCAAAGAAGGGCTAACGTTTGACGACGTCCTGCTTATTCCGCGTAAATCAGAAGTGCTGCCTAGAGAAGTTGACATCTCGATTCGATTAAGCGAGAACATTAAGCTAAACATTCCGCTCATTAGCGCTGGCATGGACACCGTTACAGAAGCCGCATTGGCGATTGCAATAGCGCGTGAGGGCGGTATCGGCATTATCCATAAGAACATGTCGATTGCGCAGCAAGCAGAGGAAGTAGACCGCGTAAAACGTTCGGAGAGCGGTGTAATTACAAATCCATTCTCGCTTACGCCTGATCACCATGTTTATGACGCAGAAGAGTTGATGGGAAAATACCGCATCTCAGGCGTGCCGATTGTTGACCAAGATAAGAAGCTTGTCGGCATTTTGACCAACCGTGATTTGCGTTTTGTACATGATTATTCCATTAAAATCAATGAAGTCATGACTCGCAATAACCTCGTTACAGCACCTGTAGGCACTACGCTTCAGGAAGCTGAAGTATTGCTTCAGAAACATAAGATCGAGAAGCTTCCACTCATCGATGAGTCGAACACGCTTAAAGGTCTTATTACAATAAAAGATATCGAAAAAGCGATTCAGTTCCCGAACGCGGCTAAGGATAAGCATGGTCGCCTGCTTTGCGGAGCAGCAGTAGGGATCTCGAAGGATACAATGGATCGTGCGGAAGCCTTGGTACAATCAGGTATTGATGTACTTGTTGTCGATTCGGCGCACGGTCACCACATTAACATTTTGGACGCAGTTCGCAAGCTTCGTGCTGCTTACCCGGATCTTACGATTATTGCGGGTAACGTTGCGACAGGAGAGGCTACACGTGATCTAATTGAAGCTGGCGCATCTGTAATTAAAGTCGGTATCGGTCCTGGATCGATTTGTACGACTCGTGTCATTGCAGGTATCGGTGTTCCACAAATTACAGCAATTTACGATTGTGCATCGGTAGCTCGCGAATACAACATTCCGGTTATTGCAGACGGTGGTATTAAGTATTCTGGTGACATCACGAAAGCTATCGCATCTGGAGCAAGCGCGATTATGATCGGAAGCTTGTTTGCAGGCACAGCTGAAAGCCCTGGCGAAACGGAAATTTTCCAAGGTCGCAGCTTTAAAGTATATCGCGGCATGGGCTCGATCGGCGCTATGAAAGAAGGAAGCAAGGATCGTTACTTCCAAGAAAACGAAAGTAAGCTTGTTCCTGAAGGTATTGAAGGTCGTGTTCCTTACAAAGGACCGCTTGCGGACACAGTTCATCAATTGCTAGGCGGCTTGCGTTCCGGCATGGGCTATTGCGGTACATCCTCACTGGACGAGCTTAAGAATGATACGCAATTTGTTCGCATTACAGGATCTGGCCTTCGCGAAAGCCATCCGCATGATGTGCAAATTACGAAAGAAGCTCCGAACTACTCTCTATAATTTACATTTATTTAATAGGAATGAACAAGGACAGGGAAAGCGATCGAGTCGCTATTCCTTGTCTTTTTTTATGAAGGATTACTCATTCTTCTAACACCGTGAAGAGGTTTAATTGTTAGGGTTTGATATGTTACAATTAACAACGGACAAACCAAGTGGGAAAAGGGGAGACGACGTTGAAGGAAATGGTAAGACCGGTTCGGTTAAAGTCGGTCATCGCTGCAAGTTTGGCGGTTTGGATGGTAATGCTGTCGCTTGGTTCTGCGGTGGCGCTGGCGAATGGTTACGAAGGAAGACCTAGCACGGAAAACTCTTTAGGCTTGCAGGTTAAAGCAGCTATTTTAATTGACGCGGAATCCGGTCAAGTTTTGTATGAGGTTAATTCAGAGGAACCGCTTCCTGCTGCAAGTATGACTAAGCTAATGACGGAATATATCGTACTTGAAGAAATTACGAATGAGCGTCTATCCTGGGATGATGTAGTGAAAACAAGCGAAGAAGCTGCCTCTACGCCGCCGGATGGCTCGTCCGTATTTCTAGCACAAGGCGATCAACATACGGTTAGAGATTTATATAAAGCGATGGCAGTAGGCTCAGCTAATGATGCAACGATTGCTCTAGCTTCTCAAATTGCGGGCAGCGAACAAGGCTTCGTAACCAAAATGAATGAAATGGCGGATAAACTCGGACTTAAAACGGCCATTTTTACAAGTGCAACGGGACTATCGGAAACAACTGTGATTTCTGCATCCGATATGGCCAAGCTGGCACAAATCATTTTGAACGAGCATCCGGAGTTTCTGGAATATTCGAAGCTGCAGGAATATAAATTTCGCGAGCGTGACAAAAATCCTATCGTTAACATCAACTGGATGCTGGGCACGAATGTAAATCAAACAGGACTTAAGCATTTAGCCTATGAAGGCGTTGACGGAATGAAGACAGGCTTTATTAATTCAGCCGGCTACAACTTTACGGGCACGGTTAAACAGGGCGAACAGCGCTTTATAAGCGTTGTTATGGATACAGCAACCAAGTCGGCCCGTTTTAACGAAACGGCAAAGATGTACAACTACGGTTTCAGCACTTTTGAGAAAAAGACGGTGCTTCCTCCAAAATCCGTGGTAGAAACGGTACAAACGGTTAAGATTAAGAAGGGTAAAAAGAAATCCCTTCCGGTAGTAACGGACAAGGATATTACTTTCATGGTGAAAAAGGGCTCAGAGCCTAAGATCGAGGTTGTAGAGAGCAAAGTGAAAAGCGAGGACGAACTTGTTGCTCCAATCCCGGTAGGCACAGTGGTTGGAACGGTTACCTACAAGTATACGGATGCGGAAACAAAGCAAGAATTGAAGCATACTGTGAACTTGATCACGACTGAAGACGGACAAAAAGCAGGTTGGTTCCGTTTGATGTTCCGCGCTATCGGCAATTTTTTTGCAGGTTTGTTTAACGGAATCGTCAATTTGTTCTAATCCGAGTAATGAACATGGAAATAAAGTAAATCAAGGCTTGTCGATTAATCTTCGTTCCTGTAAAATCAATGGTTAGAACAACTGCGGTAATATACATTTTAATGGATGAAAATAGGAGGATTTGAAGCATGGAAACAGGTACATCGCGCGTAAAACGCGGCATGGCAGAAATGCAAAAAGGCGGCGTCATAATGGACGTTATGAGCGCCGAGCAAGCGAAGGTAGCAGAAGCAGCAGGTGCAACAGCGGTAATGGCACTTGAGCGCGTCCCTTCAGAAATTCGTGCAGCTGGCGGAGTCGCTCGTATGGCGGATCCGACAATTGTAGAAGAAGTTATGAAAGTCGTTTCTATTCCAGTAATGGCAAAGGCTCGTATCGGGCATTATGTAGAAGCTAAAGTGCTCGAATCACTGGGCGTTGACTATATCGATGAGAGTGAAGTGCTTACGCCAGCCGATGAAGTATTCCACATCAGCAAGAATGAGTTTACGATTCCATTCGTATGCGGAGCGAAAGATCTTGGAGAAGCTTTGCGCCGTATTCAAGAAGGAGCTGCTATGCTTCGTACGAAGGGTGAACCAGGAACAGGCAATATCGTAGAGGCTGTTCGTCACCTTCGTCTGATCAATGGTCAAATTCGTAAAATTCAAGGCTTGTCGAAGGACGAGCTTTATCATGAAGCAAAAATTCTTGGCGTAGCTTATGAATTGCTTCTTAACGTACATGAKACTGGCAAGCTTCCAGTGGTTAACTTCGCAGCAGGCGGAGTAGCTACACCTTCCGATGCAGCTTTGATGATGCATCTTGGAGCAGACGGCGTATTCGTTGGTTCCGGTATTTTCACATCGGAAAACCCAGAGAAATTCGCTCGTGCAATCGTTGAAGCAACTACTCATTATCAAGATTACAAGCTAATTGCTGAAGTATCGAAAAACTTGGGAGCTGCTATGAAGGGGATTGAAATTTCCAAGCTTAACTCTTCTGAGCGCATGCAGGACCGCGGTATCTAATAGTTGTAATATGCAGGTGCCGGCTTAGCGCGTATAGCGCTGCCGGCCCTTGCCCGTAAAGGAAGGCGATTAGAGCAATGAAGATAGGCGTACTGGCGCTTCAAGGCGCTGTGGCAGAACATATACGAAGCTTAGAATTGGCGGGCGCAGAGGCGGTCGCCGTTAAGCGGGTTGAGGAGCTTGAAGGGCTGCAGGGTCTTGTTATTCCCGGTGGCGAGAGCACGACAATCGGTAAGCTGATGCGGAAATACGGCTTTATGGAAGCCATTGCGGATTTCTCCGCACAGGGCAAGCCATTGTTCGGTACTTGTGCAGGCCTTATCGTTTTGGCGGATCAGATTGAAGGACAAGAGGATGCACATTTACGTCTCATGGACATGACAGTTGCTAGGAACGCTTTTGGCCGGCAGCAGGAAAGCTTTGAGACGGACTTAGATGTAAAGGGTATAGACGAGCCTGTTCGCGCAGTCTTTATCCGAGCGCCCTTGATCAAAAAAGTCGGTTCTGACGTTGAGGTATTGTCTACATACAGAGACGAGATCGTTACGGCTAGACAAGGACATCTTCTTGCTGTTTCGTATCATCCAGAGCTTACCGACGATTTTAGGCTGCATGCTTATTTCGTTGATATGGTGAAGGAAGCAGCTGCAGGTAAAGAGTAGGATTTACAAAAATATTATAAAATCACTCCCTTCAGAGAGGGGCTTTTGAAACGTGCTGGATGTTAAATTGTTAAGAAATGAGTTCGAAAAAGTGGAGACAGCACTTCGCAACCGCGGGGCTTCACTCGATCTGATCGTTAATTTCCCTGTGCTTGATACGAAGCGCCGTGATCTTATCCAGGAAACGGAACAGCTAAAAAGCCGTCGTAATACGGTATCGCAAGAAGTAGCCAAGCTCAAAAGAACGGGCGAGGATGCCGAATCACTCATTGTTGAGATGAGAGAGGTTGGCGACCGGATTAAAGAGCTGGATGATGAACTGCGTGAGCTAGAAACGCAAGTGGAGGAGCTTACGCTAGCGATTCCGAATATTCCTAGCGATAGCGTTCCGATCGGTAAATCGGAGGAGGACAATGTAGAGCTTCGCAAAAACGGCGAAGTGCCTAGCTTTGACTTCGAGCCGAAGCCGCATTGGGAAGTTGCGCAAGCGCTCGGTATTTTGGATTTCGAGCGTGCGGCAAAGGTAACGGGTTCACGGTTTACGTTCTACCGGGGCCTTGGCGCGCGTCTTGAGCGTGCGTTGATTAGCTTTATGATGGACTTGCATAGCGATAAGCACGGTTATGAAGAGGTGCTGCCTCCGTATATCGTTAATCGCGACAGCTTGGTTGGAACGGGACAGCTTCCAAAATTTGAAGAGGATTTGTTCAAAATATCCGATTCCGATTATTTTCTAATTCCAACGGCTGAGGTTCCGGTTACGAATCTTCATCGGGAAGAAATTTTATCGGCTGAGGAGCTTCCAAAGTATTTTGTGGCCTACAGCTCTTGCTTCCGTTCGGAAGCCGGCTCTGCTGGACGCGATACGCGCGGCTTAATCCGTCAGCATCAGTTCAATAAGGTTGAACTGATCAAACTGACGAAGCCCGAGGATTCCTACGACGAGCTCGAGAAGATGACAGCCAATGCGGAGAAGGTTTTGCAGCTGCTGGGCCTGCCTTACCGGGTTCTGGCTCTTTGCACAGGCGATATGGGCTTTACAGCGGCCAAAACGTATGACCTTGAAGTCTGGCTGCCGAGTGCAGGCACTTATCGGGAGATTTCGTCCTGTTCGAATGTCGAGGATTTCCAAGCACGTCGCGCAGGTATTCGTTTCCGCAGAGATACGAAGAGCAAGCCTGAATTCGTTCATACCTTGAATGGTTCCGGTTTAGCTGTCGGACGCACGTTTGCGGCTATTATCGAGAACTTCCAACAAGCAGACGGGTCTGTAACCATTCCAGAGGTATTACGTCCGTATATGGGTGGAGTCAGCTCGATTCCATCAACTAAGCTTTAAAAAAATTTTTTTTGCCACAAGGTCAAAATATAGTTGCATCTGTATTTTGACCTGTGGTACAATATCTCTTGTGACAATTGAATGTACGGAGAGATACCGAAGCGGTCATAACGGGGCAGTCTTGAAAACTGTTAGGGTGCAAGCCCACGTGGGTTCGAGTCCCACTCTCTCCTCCATATTTTTCTCAGATTACATATGAACAAGCCCAGACGCTAAGCGTTTGGGCTTTTTTTGTAATAGCTCCCCTCGTATAAAATAATGCCGCTTTTCGCATGTTATACGATGTGGAGGTGCTTTATTAAATGGGTAAATCAGATGAGCTGCAAATGAATCAAGAAAATTTGGCAGATGCTTGGCGGCAAACCTTGCCGGAGATGTTAAACAGTGCGGATCGCAGCAAGGTGTTGCCTGACGAGTCCGATTCCAAGTCACTGCGTGTGACAATTGAAACGGCGGGGCATCAAGCGTATTCGTTCGATTTTAAAGTAACTTATGTAGACAGCCGTGAGGTCAAGGTCGAGTTTATTGACGTGGAGAAGGATAAGATATCCGTCGATGAACGTGGAGAAGTCATTCAAGAGCTTATACAGGATTATACAAGACATTTGCATGAATGTGCGCAGGCGCTGCAGCGTTTGACGCATGTGTAGAGGAGAGAATAACCCATGACGCAAGCAAAGGGAACGGCTGATAAAAATTTATCCAATGTGGTGGATGCGCTAGCTGTAGAACCGGTCAATAGTCACCAGGCTCAGCAGCTACAGCAGGACAAAAACGATCGTCGTCACCAAGACGCATTAAATCATGATCAGCCCGCCAATTTAGAGCATCAGAAGAGTTAGCAAATGCTGAAGTTAAAATAAAACTCTTACTGGAGGAGAATGTGTATGTCAAAGCCAGACAGCGTACCCGTGCCGGAAAATCCTCAGAACATCAAACAGCAGCGAAATGGCGGAGGCGGGCAGCAGGAGCCGTTATCCGGATCGAAGAAAACAAAGCAAAGTAATCATGTGAGCCATAATAACCGTCAGGGGTAATACAATAATTCTTTGGCATTAAAATGAATAGATCAAACGTCCCGTTTCAGTCAGCTGAAACGGGATTTTTTGGATATAACTTCTAAAACGTGCTTTTTTAGTATAGAATGGAGGTGCTCATACAAAGATAGGGGAGGAACTTATTACATGAAAAAGTTTCAAAAAGTAGCGGTGCTTTTATTAGCCGTTATTTTGGTCGTTATTGCAGGCTGCAGCTCGGGCAAACCGCCGAAGGAAGCTTTGCAAGCGGCTATGACAAAGACATCACAGGCGGACTCATATGCTATAAAAATGTCCATTGGATTAGATGAACTGGAGATCCCGCAGGACGCAGCCATGCAAGGCGATGCTGCTGCAACAGCTGCTATTGTAGGCATGATTAAGGATGCGTCGATTACCGTTGACGCCGTACATCAGAAAGACCCGATGCGCACAGACTTGAATATGGAAATCGTCATTCCGGGCGACATGGAAATGAAGCTGACGGTGCCGATGATCCTGACAGAGGAAACGCTGTACGTAAAGGTGCCGCAAATTCCAATGCTGCCTTTGCCTGAGACGATTACAGGCAAGTTCATCAAGATTGATCTAAAAGAGCTTGCAGAGCAGCAGGGCGCGGCTGAGCTTGATACAGCTGCCCAGCAGAAGCTAGTCAAAGAGCTTGGCGAAGTGCTGCTTAAACATTTTGACGAGAAAACTTATTTCAGCGAGCCTAAGGCCGAAGATGCGGGTCTACCGGCTGATATGAAAGCCGACCAAGTCGTTGTATTCGAAATTAACGAGAGCAACTACCCGAAAACGGTAGATACAATCGTTAATGAGGTGCTTCCTGAGGTGCTGAACGTGCTTCTGGCCAATGAAGCCACGCTTAAATCGTTGCAGCTTGAGAAAGCGGATATCGAGAAGTTCAAGACTGACCTTGAAACGAACAAAACAGAAATTTTAGATACGCTTAAAAATGATGTCAAAATCAACACGTTGAAGGCTACGGCTGCGATCTCGGATGGTTATCTCTCGTACCAAGCAGCTAAGCTGAACATTACCGCTTCGGATAAAGAAAGCGGTCAGAACATGAAGTTTGGCATTCATTATGACGTCACGTATTCGAATATCGGCAAAGCACCGAAGTTCGAGAATGAAATCCCGACAGACGCGATTACGCTTGAAGAATTGACTAACATGTTCCAAATGCCGACTGGACTATAATCACTCATAAAAAGAAGCAGCTCTTGGTATCCAAGCGCTGCTTCTTTTGTATTGCAATTCGTTAAACTCAGGCAACAACCATCGACTTTTTCAACAGTTCTTTCATCATTTGCGCAGCCTTTACTTTAACGTTCAGGCAAGGTGATATTTCAAGCTGATAATTCCCATTCAGAAGCTCATTACGCAGCTGTACCGCTGTGTGGCATTCATGATCCAAACGGTTGATGACGCTGCCGAACTGCAGGGGCTGATGAGAATCGCTTCCGGCACTGACCGGCAGGCCAAGCTCATCCGCGAACTGCTGTACTTTATCGGCCATGCCAAAGCCGTACTGGAATAAATCCTTTGCGTTCACGTCAAGCGTATCGAGACGCTGGAGCGTTGCTACAGCATGATGCGTGAGCGGTGTGCTCTCCCTCATCGGGTGAGCGCCGATCCGAAGCAGGGGAAAATCATCGGTACGGTCAAGCAGCTCCTCTAGCGGTATGAAGCTATCCTTCGTGGTATGTGGCTCAAGCTGCTGCCTCAGATCACGAATAATCATACGATTGCCAATAAGCAGAATATGCCCCTTGTTTGCCACGTCCACCTCCATGCCCGAGAATACCTTCAATCCCTCGATAAGATAATAATCATTCTTGTAGTCAAAGTGATAGTCCAGCTGATCCAGCATGTCCGTAAAATTCAGCGTATTAAAATGTTCGGTCAGCGCCACGGCCTGCAGCCCGTTTTCCTTCGCTTCGCGAACCATCGAAAGGAAGTATTCAAGTGAAAAATGCGTTTTCTTCGAGAGCTTGCCATGTGTATGCAAATCAATATTCATCATAAGTAAATAATCTCCATTCCATAGAAAGATTAGAAAGAAATAAAATGCCCAACACCAACTAGCGCAATCATAAACAGCAAGGAGCAGCCGAGAAAAATAAAATCATACGGTCGAACTTGCATATGAGAAAGCTTCAGCCGTTTCGCTTCAGGACTGACCAGTGCATAGGTGAAGCCGCGCACCTCTAACGCTTCCACTGTCGTTCTGGTCCGCTTGGCCGTATTCAAAATGAGCGGATAAAAGGCGAAGACGCCGATTTTAGCCATATAAACAAGTGACCGCATATACAGAAAGCCTTTCTTGCGGGGTGCGCGACCTCGCAGCCGGAACGAGTGGATCAGATTATGGTACTCCTCAATCAGAATCGGAAGCATCCGGTAGCCATAAGAGACGCCGAAGCTGAATTGCCCGGGCATTCCCATACTAAGCAGTGCGTCGCTGAGCTTCTCGGGGTCCATGCTGGAAAAGACGGCAATGCTGGCTAATGAGATGAGTAATATTTTTAACGTTAATGTCATGAGCGGCCATACCCCGGCTAGGCTTCCGCCGAAGAAGAGGGAGCCGAATAAAATGTAGCTGATTTCGCTGACGAGTCCGACGCCCATGATGATTAGGACAAGCGGACTTACCTTAGAGGACAACGTGAGCGCCAGCATCGGAATAAGCATGCCGAGCAAAATAGCTTTGTTATGAATAAACCAGGGCGCTATGGCGAAAAAGGAGTACCAGATGAGCAGGATACGCGGATCAAAGCGCGACAGCAGGGTCGACTGCCTGCCGAAAGCGGTACGCATTAATTCAATTTTAATTTGTTCTACGCTCAGCTTGTCGAGCATGCTTTGCTTAATGGCTTCCAATGGTATGGCCCTCCTTATCTAAATGTGATTTTCGGGTGGATAACTGTGCACCGGTAAAACGCGCCGTGAATTCGGCAACGGATAAGCAGGGCGGCTCAATGCCCAGCTGCTGGCTAAGCAGGGCAATTTGGGGTGCAATGAGTCCCGCTTTCTCAAGAACGGCAGTATGGCTGAAAAGTGAGCGTTGATCGGTATCAAGTGCCACCCGGCCGTTATGCATGACGATGACGCGATTGGCCCATTCGGCGACAAGCTGCATATCATGTGTAGCGATAATCGTTGTTTTCACTTGATTTTGCAGCTGGGCTAACATTTCGGTCATCTCGCGGCGGCTTGAGGCATCAAGGCTGGCGGTCGGTTCATCAAGCAGCATGACGGTAGGGCGCATGGCTAAGCCGATGGCTAACGTCGCCCTGCGCTGCTGTCCGCCGCTTAGAAGCCTGCCGTCTCGTTCCTGCAAGTCAGTCAGGCGCAGCCGATCAAGAATACCGTCGACAAAGCTGCGGTAATCCGGGATGCTGCGGGCTTTTAAAAAATACTCAATATCCTTACGGATAGAATCTTCAATAAACATCTCCTCAGGATTCTGATAAATGTAGGAGACAAAATCGGATAATAGCTCGGGCGAAGCCTGCTTGGTCATATGCCCGCATACCTCCAGCCGTCCAGTGCTTGGTCGACGAATGCCTGACATTAATTTCAGAAGCGTTGATTTGCCCGCACCGTTATTCCCAACCAAAGCGATACGATCCCCTTCATAAAAACTAATCGACATATCACGAATGACGGGGTGCATGTCTCTCGTGATGGTTTTATAGGCATAGGAGACGTCGGTAAACGTAATAAGCTGTTTCTTAGGGTAAATGGTATTGTTATTTTGTTCGTTAATGAATGAACTGTCCTCCACAATGAAAGGCTGTGCTAGCACCTTCCTAAAATAGCTTGCCGCCTCATCGACTGTTATCGGGTAAAGCTGACCGCCTTTTGGCGAATGCATTCCGGCTGCCTCCGAATCGCGAACGGCCATTGTTACCTGCGGAGGCAAAATATGCAGGGCAGCCAGCTCGTCAACGGCGGACAACGCTTCTTGAACGGGTTTGACCCAACGTATCGTTCCGCAATCCATGAGCACGACCTTGTGACAGTAATCCGCAATAAATTCGGTATGATGCTCGATGACGATAATTGTTTTTCCGTATTGCTCATTTAATATTTTGAGCTTGTCATAAATAAGCCTGGCATGGAACGGGTCAAGCTGGGCCACTGGCTCATCGACAATAATAATGTCAGGATCGAGCGACAATGCGCCTGCTAGAGCCGTAAGATGCTTTTGTCCGCCGCTTAGCTGCCAAATCCACTGCTCCTTCAGTTGTTCAATGCCAAGCATAGAAAGCGCGCGCAGCCCTCGTTCCTTGTAATCCGCAAAACCATAATTAAGCGGAGCAAAGCAGGCCTCGTCATAGACGGTGGGACGAACGAGCTGATTCTCAAAATCTTGAAATACATAAGCAACCTTGCGGGATAAGGAGGACACGGTCTCCTCAGCAGCAGTAAGACCAGCCACCTCGATTGAGCCGCTTAAATCGCCGACGTAGTAGTTCGGAATAAGGCCATTGAGACATTTACACAGAGTCGACTTTCCGCTGCCGTTTGTGCCGGCGATCGCAATAAATTCGCCAGGCTGGATAGTAAGATGAATGTTGTGGAGTGCTGTGCCTTCCGCACCAGGATATTGAAAATGAACTTCCCTCAGAGCTATGATTGGAGCCGCCTGAAGCGGCTCCTGCGGGGTATTCTCTGTGTATGTAGGTCTCAAAGCTTTATATCCCCCGATGTGCGAGCAGACTTGGATTTGGCGCGGAAGGCAGCGAATAGGGTAACGGCAAGGACCAGCACGGCTGCAAGAACGCTAACCCAGATGAAGCCGCTGCCGTACTGTTCGATAAATTCGGGCTCCCATACGGCGATATTGATGTCCGCTTCGGATAAGAACTCAGCGATTACGCCAATAAAAACGAATAAGATAGCGGTAATAAGAAGACGCGGCGTCATGAGCTGGCCCAATGAAACAATAACTCGGCTGTCACGCGGCTTCATGCCAAGCAGCGGCTCTATTTTGCCATACAAACGAGGAACAAGAAATAAGGTTGGCAGGAGGGAGAAGAAGATACCCGTAATAACCATGGCATTCAGGAAGCTTAGACCTTCAATGAGCAAAATGCTCTCTGGGATACCAGGAACAGCCTCGAGCTCTTCAATACCGAACCATACTTTGCTGATATCGACAATTGCGCTTAGCATTTGGTCAATACCGACCGCGACGAAGGAGGCGAGCGCGAGCTGCTTCCGATTGCGGGGATCGCTAACGAGCAGTCCCGCTATGTACATCGCAATTGTAAATTCAATAAATTTCTCCAGCTCGCCAAGCCCGCCGAATTGCCCAAGCAGCAGCTCGCCGAAAATAACCTCTCCAAAGGAAGCGCCAAGCGCAGCATACAGTGGATTAAATAGAATGCATAGCGTAAGCGGTATAAAGGCAAAATATTCAACTTTCAGCTCAACCGGACCAAGCTTAAGCTCAGGAATGAGCTCGGAGAACATGTTGGAGATACCGTACAAAGACATCGATAATATGAAGACCATAAGCTTTTGCGATTGCGTTAACTCGTAACGGCGCTTAGGCGCTGAAACCATTGGGATTCCTCCTAAATTTTTATGTGAGGCGGATTCCGTTTTGAAAGCCTCGTTTCAAAGCGAATCCTTCTACAATATAGGGATTAAGTGTTTTCGGATCATCAACGAATTGTATGGATTGTGTAAAATAAAATACATTTTAATAATTATGAAAAAAAATTATCACTAATCGTCAAAAAGGTGTTATACTCCGTTTATAAAAATTTAAATGCGATCATAGAGAAGAATAGGAGATAGTTTGACATGACAGCCTTTCATTTGGAGATGGATCTCGACAATATGTCAAAGAGTCAGCAGGCGATCGCCAATTACGTGATGGGCGCGCTGCAGCAAATTCCATACTGTACGGAGGAGGATATCGCGCTGGCGGTAGGCGTAAGCACAGCGACTGTGTCGCGATTTTGGCGGACGATCGGCTTTTCTAATTTAAAGGCATTCAAGAAGCATTTGCTGCAAAACGAGCATGCGACGCCTGCGCACAAGATGAAACAAATTTTGAATAAGATGGAGCATGAAGAGGCGGATATCGTAAGTGAAATGCTGGAGATTGCTTCTGCGAATGTACAGGTTACGTCGAAGCGGGTGGAGCGGGAGCAATTTTACAAGGTGGTCGAAGCCATCCATGCCGCGCGGAAGGTTTATGTATTCGGTACGGGAGCGGCTGTTAGCTTAATAGAGCTCATACGCTTTCGATTAAATCGTATTAGCGTGCAAATCGAGGGAATGGCAGGCAGCGGAAGCGAGCTGCTAGAATCGCTTGTTCATGCGGGGCCCAATGATGTTGTGCTTATGTTTGGATTTGTTCGGCGCTCTCCAGAAATGACCGTGCTGCTTGATAATGCACGCACAGCAGGTTATACAACAGTGCTTATTACCGATTTGCTCGTATCCGATATGCTGGAGCAGAGCGATCTAGTTCTGCAGGTTGATCGAGGCGAGCTGGAGGGCTTTCATTCGATGGCAGCGCCGGTCGCGCTTATGGATGCATTATCGGTCGCTGTAACGAAGCGTCGCGGGGAGCAGGCGCTTCAGCAGCTGGATCGTTTACATGCGCTGCGGAAGAAATACGCCTCGCTGCTGCCTAAATAAAAAGACGCTGGAGCCTGATCGGCTCCAGCGTCTTTGCTTAAAATATAAGAAATTATAAGTTTTGCGACAGCCGTTTACGCTTGTTATTTGAAAAAACGAATCGTCAGTGGATAACGATAGCCATTACCCTCGGAGGCGCGAATGGAAGCAATAATGGTGAACACGAGCCAGAAAACAAATAATAGCGGCGTAGTGATAAAGCCGATAAGAACGAAAATAAGCAAGCCTGAAATAATGGTATAGATCGCGTTGCTGATCTGGAAATTAAGCGATTCCTTGCCATGCATATCTACGTAGCTCGATTGGTCCTTCTTCATGAGCCAGATGACGAGTGGACCAAGAATGTTGCCGAGCGGAATAATCAAACCGCTGAATGCAAGCAGATGACAGAGCATGCCGTACGTTTTTTCCTCTTTGTGGAGCCCAAAGGGCTGATTCATCATGTGTTGCCTCCCTTAGTTTTTAAAAGATGTTAAATGGCTTTATGTACTTATACGTTGGCAAGGCTGAAACATATGCATAAATATGCTGGGATTTGGCGCTCGTATCGTGTTAGGGGAACAAACGATTTGAAAAAGGTTCATCCGCTAAGATGAAAAAAGGACAATCCAACCGTAGAAAAGCTCTACAATGGGATAGTCCTGTTTATTTAGAAGCTTCCTGGAGCGGGTGGATATGGGGGATTGTTGCTCGGCTCCTTTTTGAAAGCGGCTATGAAGAGAAATACAGCCGTTGTAAGGTGCATGATCATTCCTAGAAATGGAATCCACGCCAATACCGATGTGACAATGCCGAGTATGCTGCCCACAATGGGTTTGTTGTGCTGCGAGCAAAGCACCAACGTTATAATGTGGAGCACAAGTGCGACGAATAGCACGGTGTAACCGGAAAATACAACCAAGGTACCTCCCAGAAAAGGAAAGCCTAGTATGCCTTCCATAATTGCGGTAACCAGCAGCAGCGTGCCAGCGGCCTTCATATCTATTCCTCCTAACGAAATTTTATGGTTAACAGCGGATCGGATGCTTAAAAATAGGAATTGCTTCACGTTCTCTGTTTTTACTTTTTACGCATGAAATGACGTACAGGTTACATCTATTTACGGCTGCGTAGGACAATAAGCCCCGCACGTCAGCGAGACTTTAAAGGAAAGCACATTTCATTGCCCCTTATTCTATGAATCGGTGGATGCATGCTTCGCGAAGATTTCGGAATTATAAGCGGATATCTGTTTGTTTATTTCATTTCGTATGTATTCATGTGTCAGGGTAAGCCGATCTTCATAGCCGCGGCAATTGAAACGATAGGTTAGCTTGTTAGGTGTTCCGTTATCCTTACATACGGTTATGCTTTTTGAAACCAGCAGCTGGGTGTTCGCCGCTAAATCTGCTTTCATTCTCAAAATGATAATGTCTGCGGCCTTAGCAAAGATCGCACGCAAGGAGCGGGCTTTTCTATCCAGCTCGCGCCTATTTCGTTCAACGACAACGAGTGCCAGGGGAAGTATAATGGAATTCTGTATAAGCTGAAGCTCTTCCAACGCAGGCGGCTGGTAATGATTGTTTACCTTATATAACGGCATGGCCATTTGTAAATCACCTCATGCACATTATAGGGGAACAAACGTTCTGTAGTCAACCTATCTATAGCATAAAGATTACAAAAAGACCTTCTACGACGACTGCGTAGAAGGTCTTATTATAATGACGATAGCTG
This sequence comes from Paenibacillus sp. 01T443, assembly GCF_056398325.1. NCBI lineage: Bacteria > Bacillati > Bacillota > Bacilli > Caryophanales > Paenibacillaceae > Paenibacillus > Paenibacillus sp. 01T443. Next base: position 66,470 of record NZ_JBFTPE010000021.1, on the reverse strand, counting down.
CTTCTAAAAATATATGGCGCGCCCGAGAGGGCTCGAACCTCCCACCTAACGTTTAGGAAACGTTTGCTCTATCCGGATGAGCTACGGACGCGCAGCAAAATTAATTATAACATGCTTACTTTTAAGGAAGCAAGATGAACCAGCCATGATTTGGGATTCTGCAGTTATTGTCGAAAAAGGTCTTTTTTTCGGGTTGAATAGCAGGATAAAAAGTACGGGAAGGCGAATAGTTGTAAGGACGATGAGTTCGAACGGCTGGAGGAATACCCCGTATGTACGAATACTTCAATGAACCTAACTCTTTTAGATTAGATTTATCCCCAGAACAAATGCTTAAGGTCATCTTTGAATATACCGCCAAAATCGCCAATGAGAAAAAGTTAGAAGCTGTTCTCGTCTTAATGGCGAATATGGGCAGGGAAATGGTCGTTGCCGACCGTTGTACGGTCTGGCTAATTGATGTTGCGCGTAATGAGCTGTTTACGGTAGTTGCGCCTGGTGTCGGAGAAATTAGAATACCTTACGGGAGCGGCTTAGTAGGGAATGCAATCAGTACCGGGCAGCCCATTTTTATCGATGATGCTTACGGTGACCCGAGGCATAATCCGGACAGCGACAGAAAGACGGGCTACCGGACAAAGTCGATCATGACCATTCCTTTCCGCAACAATCAGGGAGAGGTTATCGGGGCGTATCAAGCGATTAACAAGCTAACGAAAAAACAGTCGTTTTCAACGCAGGATATGGATTATCTTACGCTTGCTGCGGCCTATTCAGGCAAATCTCTTGAATCCATTATGCTTCATGAGGAAATAATGGAGACACAGAAAGAAATTATTTTGGCTATGGGCAATATTGGCGAGGGACGATCAAAGGAAACGGGAAACCATGTAAAGCGGGTCGCTCATTATTCCTATATTTTAGCGGTAGGCCTTGGCATGAGCAAGGTAGAAGCAGAGATGCTGCGAAGCGCATCACCCATGCATGATATTGGGAAGGTAGCTATTCCGGATGCGATTTTGCAAAAGCCTGGAAAGCTCACAGCCGAGGAATTCGAGCAGATGAAGGAGCACTGCATGATTGGTTACCGGCTGCTGAGAAAGTCCAAGAGACAGCTCCTGCAGGCCGCAGCCATTGTGGCATGGCAGCATCACGAGAAATGGGATGGAACAGGTTATCCGCAGGGGCTTGCAGGCGAGGATATACATATTTATGGACGAATAACGGCGCTGGCAGATGTATTCGATGCCTTAGGCAGCGCTAGAGTATATAAAGAGGCGTGGCCGTTAGAGCGCATTTTGAAACTGATTAAGGAAGAGCGGGAACGGCATTTTGACCCGCAGGTGGTTGATGTTTTTTTCCAGCAGCTGCCCCTTATACTCGAAGTGAGAGATCAGAATGAGGATCTGTTCGAAACGGAATAAAGATGAACGTTAAGACCTTAATGGAGAAATCCATAAAGGTCTTTTTTTATGATCGACCGAAGCTCGCTTCTTTATTGACAACCAACCCATAACCGTGTATATTAAATTTTATAAAATTAAATTGTATCAAATTAAATTGTATCAAATTAATTCACTCGATGTTGGCAGGTTTGCTTAATCAGAGTAGAAAGTACGCATTCGTGCAATACGAATGTTTGATGCCTTCTTCTGTAATGAGAGCCGACTTTATGCGATGCGGGAGTGCAAAGATTTTAAAAAACAAATTGGAGGAATTGATTATGCAAAAACTATACACAGCTACGGTAACGGCAACAGGCGGAAGAGACGGTAAGCTCGTATCGAGTGATAATATTTTAAATGTGGATGTGAGAGCACCGAAGGAGCTTGGAGGTCAAGGCGGAGCAACAAATCCAGAGCAGCTGTTTGCTGGCGGTTATGCAGCTTGTTTCGAGAGCGCGATCAATCTTGTAAGCCGGATGAAGAAAATCAAGGTGGAGAAAACGGAAGTAACCGCCCATGTAACATTGGGGAAGGATGACGGCGGAGGGTATGAGCTGGAAGCAAAGCTTGATATTTCTATTGTCGGAGTTGAGCGGGATGTTGCACAGGAACTCGTCGAAGCGGCTCATCAGGTTTGTCCGTATTCGCGGGCGACTCGCGGCAATATTAACGTAGAGTTCAACCTGGTATAAGGAAAAATAAAGCTAACCTTGCGTTGCAATACAAAAAATCCGGAGATCACTCTCCGGATTTTTTACTTGCATGCAATAATAAGCAGAGGCCTAGGTATGCAGCACAACCTCAAACCAAAGCTTATCATCGGGATAAGCTTTCGTTTGAATGGCTTTTAGCGAAGCGTGGGGGTAACGTGATGCGATATAGTCCCTTTCAGCGGAAGACAGCCTTATTTCCCTGATACGTACGGCGCCTGCAAAAGACTCCGAAAAAAATGACTCAAATGCCTCGAACCCTGTCTCCGTCATGCCAAGCCTCCGTTAGTGCTGTCGTTCATTATTTAAAAATGGATTGTTTGCCGGACAGCTCGATTGACTTCTGAACAAGCACGGACATCGCATCCACGCAATTTTTTGCTACTTCTTCCCGAATCGGAATGCATGATAATTCGGTGCATGCAATGATGACGCAAAGGCATTCATCATGAGTTAGAAGATGGTTAATGATACCTTCGAATTCGGAAGGCTCTACAGGAAGATTTCGTTTAACCTTATTGTAGATAATGTCCATCACATGCTCTTGAACCGCTGCTTCCGGCTCATGCAGCTGCATATTGTACTGTTCGCAGCCCTTGCGGTAAACGCCGCTGCTAACCGTCCCGTTTGTTGCCAAAATACCGACTTTGCAGTGTTCACCGTAAGTATCGTAAATTTCCTTCAAGCTCTCATCTACCATGTTGATAATGTTAATGCTGGTCATCTGCTGCATTTCGTTATAAAAGTAATGCGAGGTATTACATGGTATTGCTATATTCGACACGCCGGATGCTTCAAGCAGCTTTAAATCCTTAGCAACCGCTTTTAGAAAAAGCTCGCCTCTGTTGCCCAATATAACTCCTGTTCGATCGGGCAACGTGGCATGATTAAGGATGACCATATCAATATGGTCCTGATCGCGGTCCGCTGCTGTCTGTTCGATAATCATGTCGAAAAATACGGATGTTGCTTTCGGTCCCATCCCGCCAATGACGCCTAAGCTTTTAGCTTCCATTGTTCAACCTACTTTTATTGAAGTGTTAGTTGCATTTAATCAGATCCCTATGTTCTTTAGTGCACTGTTATTTTGTTTGTAATTTAATTTCTCGGACGATTTCTGCTTCGTTAAAAGGAATTTCTGTTTTCCCGATAATTTGCGTCGTTTCATGGCCTTTGCCGGCGATAAGGATTACATCGTCTTTTTTACTGATTTCAATGGCAAAAGCAATCGCGTCTCTCCGGTCGACAACAGCCTCGTAAGCACCGTTATATGCTTCAACGCCCTCTATAATTTCACGGATAATCAAGTTGTTATCCTGCATCTTCGGATTGTCCGAGGTGATAACGGAAAAATCAGCAAAATTGGCAGCAACCTTCGCCATTGCTCTACGCTTCTCCGTGCCGGATTCTCCATCTGACGCATAAACGCCGAATACAAGAATGATTCTTCCCTTGGCGAACGGTCTTATCGTCGTCAAAGCCTTCTCCAAGCTGTCCTCGGTATGTGCGAAATCGACGATAATTTTAGTGTCTTCGTCTTGATAAACGACTTCTAGACGGCCTTTAATGCCATCGACAGCCAATATACCCTCAGCGATTTGCTGCAGGCTGAATTGGTTGACGTATGCGGTTGCGACAGCCGCCAAACTGTTATATACATAAATCGTCCCAGGGAGATTCACCTTGATGGAGATGCTGCCCTTTGGCGTATTTAGGGTATAGGTAGTGTAATCGGAAAAATAATTAATATCCGTCGCATAGATATCGGCTTCCTGCTCAATTCCGTAGGTGAGAAGCTTTGGCGCCTTGCCCTTTAAACGCTCGATAAGAATCCGGCCGTATTTATCATCGGCGTTAATGATATTGTAGTCCGATGTCATGTCAAACAGCTTCGCCTTAGCCTCGAAATACTCCTCCATCGTATGATGCAGCTCGAGATGATCCGGCGTTAGGTTCGTGAAAATTCCGGTATTGAAACTGGAATGGGCAACCCGGCTCAGGTTAAGCGCATGCGAGGACACCTCCATGACACAATGCTTCATGTGGGCTTGCGTCATTTCAGCGAAGATCTTCTGGAGATTAAGAGACTCGGGCGTCGTGTTTTTATTTTGGAACACCTTATCCCCGATAACCGTGCCTATCGTACCGATTATCCCAAGCGTGGTACCCGTCTGCTCGAAAATGGATTTGAGAAAATAAGTGGTCGAAGTTTTTCCGTTCGTTCCCGTTATTCCAAGAAGATTCATTTGCTCCGTTGGGCGGTCATAGAAATTAGCGGCTAATCGCGCAAGCGCTTCTCGCGTGTCGGCTACCTGCAGAACGGCTACGTCTGCAGCGACAGGAACATCCTTCTCTACTATAATCGTGGTCGCTCCAAGTTCGATCGCCTTATCAATGAAACGATGGCCATCTACCGAAAAACCTGAAATCGCGACAAACACACCGTTTGGCGCGGCCTCCCTGGAATCATAGGCAATCGAGGCTGCTTCTCTATGTAAATCGCCTTTCACGAGCTTATATTCAAGATCTGTAATTAAAGAGGTCAATAACATACGATCAGCTCCATTCTAGTGACCTGTTTCTGTCTGTTCGGGCTATTTTCTTAGAAGCTTTTTCGTTAGCTTGCCGCCGATAATAGAGGCATAGGAGAAGGCTGGCTTAGGATCCTTCCAATCCCAAATGGCATAAGCTTTTGGCTTAAACAACGATACGAATACCTGCCTCCAGGTTAACTGTCCAGTCTTGACGTAGTCGCGGACCGCGAGCATGTCTTCATATCCGTACCAGAATACGCGGTTCGTATTTTCTTTGACGGCTTTTGGGGGAACTAGGTTGCCGCCTGTCAGCTCCTGATAGGTAATCCATGGAATGTTCACGCCAACCTTGTAGAGCAGGTTATTCAAGTTTGTAATCCGGCAGTTGACCTCGATTAAATAATAGCGGCCAGTTTCGGCATCCTTCTTGAACTCGATCTCCGCAAAGCCCTTCCATTTCATCTTCTCCAGAAAAGGAGCGCCAATGTCGAACAGCTCTTGCACGTATCTTTGACCAGTGTACACGGATGCCCCAAAGTTGATGGGATACTGGCGGAATTTCTGGCAGGTTACCCAGTGCGTCACTTTGGAGTCCTGATTTAAATAAGCGTCAAAGGTATACATATGATCGTCAAAGCCTGGAATGATTCGTTGTACGATGACTTCCAAATGGGCTTCCTTTGCTTTGTCCAAGGCTTGCTCAAGCTCCGCGCGGTTGTTCACTTTAAAAAGCTTTCTTCTGAATTTCGCAACGAAGGAAGGGGAGTCCGTCGGTTTAACGATACAAGGATATTTGATCGTTTGATCGATTTTCTCGAAAAAGTTTTCTTCGTTTACCCGGACGGTCTCAGGAACTGAAACGCCGTTTTCAAGCGCTAAACGCTGCAGTACTTCCTTATTCATCATATCTGAATAAATGCCTGGCACGTTTTGCGGAATGAGATAATGTTCTCTCAGCTCCTCCAAATGCTCATCGATGACCTCAAGGTAGGAGTCATGGCAAGGTATAAGGACAGGAGGGGCGCTTTGCTTGCGAGCATACTCCTTCAAAAAACGAATAAATGCAGCCGTATCATCTTTATAATGAGGAGAGATTAGTCTCTCCGACGTATATTTTGAATCCGCGCCATAGGTATCTTTAGTAGAATAATCAACGGCAACCGTATGTACGCCGTTAATTCCCAAGCAACGAATGGTGCTTAAACCAATATAATAATTACAACCTAAAATAACTGCTTTGTTATTCACAAGGGCACATCCCGACATCCGAATTTATGTTCATTTCTATCACATTACGACTAATGTTTAAATAATTTTACTTCATACTTTCTTATAATACAAATGGATTTATCCTCATAATAGCGGATGGCAAACGGATTTTGCTTCCCAATTAGAAGGGGAAAAGCAAGAATAGACCGATGGTTTGCATACAGTCCCCGGTTTCATGAAAGGTCATGCTGGCAAGAATATAAATTACCATATTATGATAGGTTTTTATAGTATAAAAGGACTATAAATTGGAATAATTAACTTCATTTTGTCGAATAATGCCCGAAAATTGTCTGCTTTCGTCGACAAGTTTTTACAAACTCCTTATTGCTCTACGAGTATAATAGAAGCATTACCACACGAGTGCTAGATAAGGAGCGTGCCCCGAAGCGAGCTATGGACAAAAAAAACTTGCTTAAACAATTGCAGTCGCTACGGCTAAAGCTTCATGAAATAGCCGAAGAACGCGGCAGCTTGACAGATCCGGATGTTCTAGCAATTAGCGAAGAGGCCGATCAGCTTATTGTTGCGTTACAGCATATACAAAGAAATGAGCTATCACATATTACATTACGACGTGATGACTTATAGAAGGATACTATTTTACTCTAAGTTTACGAAAAAATTGCGTTAATAAAGATGCGCATTCAGGCTGCAAAATACCACTAGTGAGCTCCGTTTCATGATTGAAACGGGGCTCTTGCAATAAGTTCATGAGCGTCCCGGCACATCCCGCCTTTGGATCAGTTGTTCCGTATACAACACGTTTAACCCTGGATTGGACAATGGCTCCGGCGCACATTGGACAAGGCTCTAACGTGACATATAATGTGCAATCTAACAATCTCCATGCGCCGATGCGATCGCAGGCGTCACGAATGGCTACCATTTCGGCATGCGCGGTTGGATCAAACCGTGTTTCGCGTAAATTGTAGCCCCTTCCTATGATTTCATTATTTCTAACTATAACGGCCCCGATTGGAACCTCTCCGATTTGCTCGGCTTTTTTGGCTTCTTCTATGGCTTCTAGCATCCAATTCTGGTCTTCTTGTTCTCTTGTCATAAGTTAAAACCCCTTTACTTTTTATCATTATACAACGAACAAATATTCTGTTGTTAACATGTAGTGGATAACATTGTGGATAACTAGTGGGATATGCACAAAAATACTCACATTTTATTCAGAGCTGTGCACAATAACTGTTAGTAATGTGTATAAGTTGTTAATAAACACGTTTTTGTGTAAAAGGATGTGTCATACATTGTCGATTAAGATGAAATTCTCTGTCCTGATTACGCTTATCGTATTTACATTCTTCATATTACACCACATTTTAAGTGAATATTCGATGATGCATGACATGCGGGAGCAAGCTCGCCGTACGATGCAGGATACCTCTATGCATATAGCTAATTCCTTTTCCGCCTATGAGAAGCAGTCGGGACTCGGAATTCCCCTCGAAGACGGCGATCTTTCCAGCCCCGGACATCTTTTTGACATCGTAAAAACAATAATCCCCAATATAAAGGAAATTACGGTATTTGAGCAAGACACACTATCGGTTCCGTACGGCACGTATACCTATTTGAATACGATAAGTGAGCAGTCCGTTATAACCGAGGCGAAGAAAACGGGGTTTGAGCTGCGGAAAATGCAAATCAACGGGAAGACTTATTATCGCAGCTATTACTCAAGCGAGAAGATGGGCAGGTATATCATAAGCGTAGTTTATGACGGCGAGGGGTTTAAACAGCTCATCAGTCAAAAACGCAATGATACGCTGATCTACACAGGAATAACGATGATCCTTGTGCTCATCATCAGTTATTGGCTGGTAGGCGTTATGATTAGGCCGCTAAAGGATATTTTATGGAAGGTAAATGAAGTTTCTTCCGCACGCTTTCAGCAGCCCATTCGCATTAAGCGCAAGGACGAATTTGGTTTGCTTGCGTTAAAGGTGAATGCGATGTCGCAAAATTTGAGTATTTATATGAACAAGCTGCGAAGAGCGTTTGAGGAAAACCGGCGAATGAAGGAGCATTTGGAGTCATTCATAAATCATACTAGTGATGCGATTCATCTTAATGATCTGGACGGCAAGGTGATTCAGGTAAATCGGGCTTTCGAGCAGCTCTTCGGCTATGAGGAAGAGGAGGTTATCGGGCTTATCTTTCCGATCCTGCCGGAAACGCATCGGACGGAAATGAAAAATATGCTGAATCAGCTGTTGTTAGGGAAGGCGCTGCCTGCACAGGAGACGATGCGAATTACCAAGTCAGGCGAATTGATTCCCGTTAGCGTGACGCTCTCGCCTATCCGTGATTCTGATGGAACGATTCGAGCTTTTGCCAGTATTTCAAGAGATATGAGAAGCCGCAATAAAATGGAGGAGCTGCTGCGCCGATCGGAGAAGCTGACGACGGTAGGACAGCTTGCGGCGGGCGTAGCGCATGAGATTCGGAATCCGCTAACGACGCTGCGCGGTTTTTTGCAGCTCCAGCAGGAGAGCAAGAAGCTGGCGCTTTCCCACGTAACCCTTATGCTCTCGGAGCTCGACCGTATCAACCTCATCGTCGGGGAGTTTCTAATCTTGGCTAAGCCGCAGGCAACGAGATTTGTGACCAAGGATGTGCGGGACGTGCTGCAGGATGTCATTGCTTTAATGAATAGTGAAGCCCTTCTGCATAATATAGAGTTCTGTATTTCGTTGACGGAAGAAATTTGCCTGATTTCATGCGAGGAAAATCAATTAAAACAGGTATTTATTAATTTATTGAAAAACGCGATTGAAGCCATGCCAAGCGGTGGTGAGATCCACATCCATATCGGACATAAGAGGGAGCATATTTCAATCTCGATTACGGATGAGGGCATGGGCATCCCGGATGAAATGATACCGAAAATCGGCGATCCTTTTTTTACGGGCAAGGAAACGGGCACTGGACTTGGCATAATGGTGACTCAACGGATTATTAACAGCCATCGGGGAACGATGGAGATCAAAAGCCAAGTGAATGTTGGAACTACCATACATGTTATGCTTCCGGCTTTGAAAGAAACAGGAGAGAGCGTTATACTGGAAGCATGAGCATGGAACCGGCTTCTTAGGGGTACGAGGGAGGGAATTCTCCATTGAAGCATGATATCGTATTGAAGGAGACAGGATTAAATAAAGGTTTGTCTGCTAATGAAACAGCCGGCTGTAGTGCTTTGCTTGTGGGGGCTACCGGTTTAATAGGCTCTGCTTTGCTTGGGCAGCTCCTTCGCGATCCGCTCGTAAAAGAGGTAACGGTTCTCGCCAGGCGGCCAATAGTGGTCAAGGGGTTAGGGACAACAAGCGAGAGGATGAAGCTGAGGGTTATCGTGGCAGACCTTGATGACATGGATGAAGCGTTAGATCAGGTAACCGTCGACGCAGTGTTCTGCACGTTAGGGACGACGATTAAAGCGGCCAAGACGCGGGAAGCATTCCGGAGAGTTGATTACGATTATCCGCTAATGCTGGCTCATTTTGCAGAACGAACGGGTGCCTCTCTTTTCTCTGTTGTTACGGCAATGGGAGCGGATTCAAGCTCGAACATCTTTTATAGCAGAGTTAAAGGTGAACTGCAGGATGCGCTGGCCCGTTTGCATATCCCGATTGTGCAGGTATTCCAGCCCTCTCTTCTGCTTGGTGAGCGGACAGCCGTTCGACCAGGCGAAGCCATCGGGGCATTTGTATCAAAAGGGCTGCAGTTTGCGATGATTGGCCCTTTGCGGAAATATAGGCCGATAAAGGGATCGGATGTGGCATTAGCGATGATCCGGGCAGCAGGAAACGCAATGACAAAAGATGCTGCAGCCGCTGCAAGCAAGGCACCGGCTATATATTATTATCCATCGGACAAAATTGCCGATTTGGCAGTACATACAACGGGGTGAAACAGCTTTGAGAATTAATAAGTTTATTAGTGAAACGGGATATTGCTCCAGGCGTGAGGCGGATAAGCTGGTAGACGGCGGACGCGTAACAATTAACGGTGTTACGGCGCAGCTCGGCAGTCAGGCTGAGCTTGGCGACGATGTGAGAGTCGATGGCAAAAAAATCGGCGAGCAAAAAAACCATGTTTATATTGCGCTGAATAAGCCGGTAGGCATTACGAGTACGACTGAGCTTCATATCAGAGGAAATATTGTTGATTTTGTCGGTCATTCAGAGCGTATCTTTCCAATCGGCAGGCTGGATAAGGATTCAGAGGGCCTGATTCTTTTAACGAATGACGGAGACATCGTGAACCCGATTCTCCGCTCGGAAGGGAAGCACGAGAAGGAATATTTAGTCACGGTGGATAAGCCGGTGACAGACGCATTCCTGCAAGGGATGGCGAGCGGCGTTCGCATTTTGGGAAGCATGACTTTACCGTGTGTGGTAACGCGAGTTACGGACCGGGTATTCCGCATTATTTTAACAGAAGGTCGAAACCGCCAAATCCGCAGAATGTGCGAGGCGTTTGGCTATCATGTAAGGCGGCTGCAGCGGCAGCGTATTATGAACATCCAGCTCGCAGGACTGCATGTCGGGAAGTGGAGAGACCTGACGGAGGCCGAGAAGGCGACGTTATTTGAAACGCTGAGCTATAAGCCAGTGTAGACCCGAGAATAAAAGAAAAACCCTGAACCACACTCGGTTTGCGAGTGGGTTCAGGGTTTTTCTTTTATTATTTCGTAACGGCCAGACTTTGCGGATTTGTTTCATCGGAGTAGCTGTGCATGATTGAAACCTCAACCCGGCGGTTTTTGGACTTGCCTGCCGCCGTTTTGTTATCGGCAACCGGCCGATATTCGCCATAGCCGATAGCGCTGAAGCGTTCGGGCTTTAGCTGTTTATTTTCGAGCAAAATATCCATAAAACGAATGGCCCGCATCGAGCTCAAATCCCAATTCGACTTGAAGAAGACAGTCGAGATCGGCGTCGTATCGGTATGGCCGGATACGATGACCTGGTAATCCGGATATTGCTGGAGCATCTTGCCGATGGCAACGGCCAGTGCTTTCGATTCAGGCTTTACTGACGCTTGCGCCGGGGCAAATAAGGCGTTGTCACTAATGGTAATCATGAGCTGGGAAAGATTGAGCTTCGTTTCCAAATCGGTTGTTAGGCCGTTCTTTTTGATATAAGCGTCAACCTTCTTCTTCAGATCCTCAAGATCCTTTTGCTCCTGCTCCATAATGGCCTTGCGAGCTTTTTCCTCAGCGGTTTGGCTTTGGGTCTGTTCCTTGCTATCATCCTTGGAATCAATAATGCCGCCGGCTTCGTCCTGTTTCTTTCCATCATCCTCACCAGATTCCACGATGGATGATTCGGTTAGAACGCCGCTGCCTGTGCTGAGCGCAACGCTAAAGGCTTTGGACATTTCTTCGAACTTTTTCACGTCGACGGAGTTCATGGAGTACAACACGATAAAGAGTGCGAGCAGCAGGGTGAGCAAGTCGGCATAAGGAATGAGCCAGGATTCGTCAACATGCTCTTCATGTTCTTCGTGTCTATGCTTTCTGCTCAACGGCGCCTTCCTCCTTCTCCCTCATCTTCAATCTTTCTGTAGGTGTAAGGAACACGGACAGCTTCTGATTAATCGCGATCGTCGATACACCGGATTGAATGGATAGAAGACCTTCAACCATCATAAGACGAATTTGGATTTCCAGCTTAGACATACGTTTTAGTTTGTTAGCAATGGGATGCCATAGTACATAACCTGTAAAGATACCGAGCAATGTAGCGATAAAAGCACCCGCGATAGCATGGGCGAGCTTCTCCATGTCACTCATATCGGCAAGCGCCGCGATCAAGCCTACAACCGCGCCCAGTACACCGAGCGTAGGAGCGTATGTGCCGGCCTGCGTAAAAATAAGCGCGCCCGCCTTATGGCGGTCTTCCGTTGCAGCAATGTCTTCAAGCAATACGTCACGAACGAAATCTTGGTCATTTCCGTCAATAATCATACGCATGCCGTTCCGAAGGAACGTATCTTCAATTTCATCAACTTTTGCTTCAAGAGCTAGCAAGCCCTCACGGCGCGTAATGGATGCCCACTCCATGAAACGTTGAATCAGTTCATCACGCTGAGGCAGCTTTTGCTCGGTAAATACCATTTTAAACAGCTTCCCGATCTTGGAAAGCTCGGATATGGGAAAGGCGATCATAACAGACGCTACAGTTCCCAAAATAATAATCATATAAGCAGCAGGATTTAAAAGAGACGACAGGTGTGCTCCTTTTAAAACCATCCCTCCGAGTACAGCGACTAACCCTAGAACAAGTCCGATAATTGTTGAATTTTTCATCATACACCCCGTCCAAATCATTTTCGACATTTCTCTACTTCTTCTATTATCGACATATGGGCATTCTGAAGTTAGAGTAAATGAAACGTTTTGGAGGCGAACGCGTTAAAATTTACGAAAATGCGGTAGAATAGTAGAGAGATGTGTATAAAAAATGACGATGATAAAGGTGGTATACGCAAATGGGCGTTAGACATGCAAGGGAATATGCAGATATATTGAAGGATTTGACAGCGGCAGTAGCTGAGATCGAGCACAGTTACACTTTTTTTGAAATGGAACCGGAGGAATGGTCTGTGCTTCCCGTAGAGGATCGGCATGAGGTAATGGAGGCATTGGCGGACGATGTGTTTTTTGGCTTAGGCGAAAACCCGGTAATAGAGGTGGGCACTGGCGTAATTACCTATAATGACAAACATCATGTTATTGAGGTTTCCCAGGATGATAAAGTGACGCAAATTATTAGGCTGATATAATAATCGATATATTGAGTACGATTGAGGGAGCTTATTGTCGGATCTTTACATTTTATGTCGACTCTATTACAATGTTATTCAACAAAGTATGACAGATAATATAACATGTATGTAACATAGAGGAGGCCGCTATGAATGAGTGCTTATCATCGCTGCTTCTGCCGAAGGCGCTTGGTTTAGACGGTGAAACATTAGCTGCATTTTATCAGCCCATTATAGCAATGGATACAAGGCGAATCATGGGTTATGAGGTGCTTGGCCGAGCAGTAAAGGGCGATTCGGTTCGCAGCCTGGGTCCTTTTTTCTGTGATGATCAAATTGCGGAGGAGGACCACATCGTTGTCGATCGATTGCTTCGCGAGCAGGCGTTCTCCAAGCTTACGTTAATAGAAGAGCCGCCTATGCTTTTCATAAATTTAAAGCCATCATGGATTTATCGGTATGAGCAGAACGGCGAGCTGTACACGTTATCCTTGCTCGACAAATATGGCATTGATCCGAAGCGTATCGTCATAGAAATCACGGAGGAATGCTTTCACGGCTCAATGGAGAAGCTCCGCTCCGTGGTTGATCTATACCGGGCGAGAGGCTGCTTAATCGCTATTGATGATGTCGGCAGCGGTTTCAGCAGTACGGATCGCATTGCACATATTCAGCCGAATCTGCTTAAAATCGATATTCATATGATCAAAAAGAGCGCGACGCATGACGGTTATTTCGGAGTGCTGCGCTCCTTCTCCGATTTAGCGGAGCAAATTGGCGCTTCACTGCTGGTTGAAGGCGTAGAGACGCGGGAGGACTTGGCTCGCTCCATACAGGCTGGCGCACGGTACGTTCAAGGCTTTATGTTTGCAAGAGCGGAGCCGGAATTTCGGGAACCCGGATGTTTTGCAGCGATAATTGAAGTAGAGCTTGAGCAGCATTTGCAGCATTATGTAGGGTCCGAGAGGTATTGGCAGAGGCAATCGGAGCAGCTGGCCGAGCAGCTGATTGAGCTGGTACAGAAAGCGGAGTACCCCGAAGACAAGGATGAATGGATCGAGGAGCTGCTTCCTGAGCTTTATGATCATTGTATACGGGTTTACTTATGCAATGATGATGGCATTCAGCTTTCCTCGAATTTTTGCCGGGAATCGGAGCAAGCATGGCGGCGAGAGGACCAGTATCGCGGGGCGAATTGGAGCTGGCGCCCCTATTTTGTTCCTAATCTGGTTCAACTAAACGAGAATCGGCGCGCAATCGTATCACGAGCCTATACGGATCTGGATTCCCATGCCTGGATTAGAACCGTTTCGGTACTGGTTGCGCCTGGACTTATATTATTTATGGATTTGAAGGATGCTGAGCGAGATGCCCAGCGGCTTTAACGAGCGTCCGGCTCATAGACCATGCAATGGCATTCAGCGAAGCCTGCAGATGTCGAACGCGAATAGGTATCCGTAATTTGAAAACCTGCTTGCTGGTAAGCGCGGATGGCGCGTGTGTTCCAAGCCAGCACTTCCAAATCAATTTCGTTTTGAGGGGCGCGGCGCTGGGCTTCCGATACGATAAGCCGTGTGAATGCGGGGCCAAAGCCGCGGCTGCAGAGGTCAGGCCGGAGCCCGAGCCCAAGCCGTGTCACGCCGGTTATCGGAAAGAATTGCGCAAAGCCGAACAAATGGAGACTATTATCCAATACAGCAGCATATTGAGACACACGAAGGACGGAATCGCCAAATTCGATTTCGTCTTTTTTCATTTGCTCCCATGACGGCCAATTATAGCAATCATAGGGCGCATCATAGCTCCAACTGCAAATATCCTGCGCATGAGTAATTTCGAGCGGATGTATGGTCATATCGAATGGTTCTCGATTATAATGGGTGGAGCTTTGGTTGCTTGTCATAGGTCGGTACCTCCGTTGGAATGAGCTGCTGCTTAACGGGTAAAAGGGTTGAAACAGGATAATTATATCAGACAGGCGCAAGAAGAGCGTGCGTATATAAGGAGAAGCATAAGAATGAAGAAGTTAATTTGGCTTGGATGTTTGTCATACCTTGTAATTGGAGTTGCCCATGTGGTGGGCGGGTCCATTTTGGAGCAGCTTATCGATTATTACGGTTTAACCTATAAAGACGGCGGGCAATGGATCATGAATCAGTTTCTCGGTTTTCTGGTAGGTGTTCTGCTCGCGCCATCCATTACCGCGAGGGTTGGTAAACGGGGTGCCGTGTTAATAGCAATGGGTATACTCACGCTTAGTGAAGCAGCTTACAGCCTGCTGCTTCCTTGGGGCTGGATGCTGGCGATTGCCCCGCTTGCGGGGCTCGGCTTTGGGATGACTGAAGCGGTAGTCGGCGCCATGATTATTGATATGGCGAAGAACGGTAAGGCGTCCGCGATGAGCCGCTTGGAAACCTTTTTTGGCGTTGGTGCTTTATTGATTCCCATCGCAGCGGCTTATCTTATTCAGCAAAGCATCTGGCAGGTTTCCTTCCCCATACTGGCTGCTATGTCCGGCGTCACCTTCGTGCTGTGGTTGACCATGTCATTCGGTGAGTTGGATAACCAGCTCGGCTATATGCCGGCCAGGGCTGTGGTGCAAGGCAACGCATCTGAGCCAGAAGGGGGAGCTGCAGCTCGTGCTGCTGAAGCTTCCGTCTTTTTTGGCTATCCGCGCAAAGCGCTGCCATTCCTCTTGTTGTCGGCCTTATTTTTTATGATCTACGTGGGCATGGAAATGAGCTTCTCAAACTATCTTCCTTCTATTCTCATCGTTCGTTCGGAGGTTGATGAGTCCAGCGCTGCAGCTGCTCTCAGCTTATTCTGGGGGACGATGGTGCTTGGCCGTCTGTTTGCCGGCGTGCTTGCGGATCGAATGGGCTACTCCCGTTACTTGTTCATCGCAACGGCAGGGGCTTCCGTTATATTTGTTTTAATGGCCGTTATGGGACAGCTAAGCTGGATGCTTACGCTCGTTGCCTTGAGCGGGTTGTTCTTCTCAGGTATTTTCGGAATCGCTCTCGTTTATGCCAATGAGCTTATTCCGGGAATGACCGAAAGAACCACCAGCTTGCTTGTGGCATGCGGCGGTCTTGGAGGCGCTATTTTCCCGCGAGTGACGGGCTGGTTTATGGATCAGTACAATGTACAGTCCACCTTATGGTATGTTAGCGCGCTCGTTATACTAATGCTGGTTCTGCTGGCGGTTATGCTTGTTCTGGGAAGAAAACAGACGCAGGGAATTCGCTCACGGATTTAAGGTTGTTAGAAGATAAGGGTTTCGAAAGAAATGAAAAACCTCCGTATTTGCTGTTTCAAAGCGAATACGGAGGTTTATTTGTTAGTAAACAAAAGAAATATGGAACGGCTTGTCCAACTCTTGGTGACTGGGGACGGCTACTTCAGTATTGTTTTGTATACTTCAATAGCACGCGCACGCGATGCCTTTAAATCTACAATGGCTCCGCTTTGCGGCAGGTGGATCTCCTTATCGGATAAATGCTCTAAATGAGGAAGCCAACGCCTAATATAGCTTCCGCTAGGATCATGTGCTCGCGATTGCGCTACCGGGTTCATAACGCGGAAATAGGGAGCAGCGTCATAGCCAAGAGAGGAGCACCACAGCCAACCGCCGCGGTTAAGTGTATTGTCATAATCGCCCAAGTGAAGGCGGAAATACTGCTCACCAAGCGTAAAAGGGCAAAGCAGATTTTTGGTTAGAAACATGGCCGTTACCATTCGCAAACGGTTGGGCAGCTCACCTGTGCGGTTGAGCTGTGTCATAGCTGCATCAATGATCGGAATACCGGTGGCAGCCGAAGCCCATGCTTCAAAATTCGTATCCGAAAGCGGAGACAAATCAGCAAGCTGCTCATACCGGAAAAAATCTTCATGATACATCGCTTGATACAAATAAAAATCACGCCATGCGAGCTGGCGGACCCAAGTTTCCGCACCGGGCAGTCCTTCCGTAAGCTCGTAAGCGTGTCGAGCAGAGAGGGCGCCTGTATTCAGAAACCGAGCAAGACCGCTTGTATGCTCCGCTGCGTAAGCGTCACGGCCATTTGCGTATGAAGCAAGGCGCTCGCGTACGAAACGGTCCAGCTTAGCGAGCGACTTCGGCGCTCCTTCTACATTCGTGCCGCCAAGCGCGCAAGAAACGGCTTCTGGCAGTGCGAATGCAAGAGCGACCTTGCCGTCTATTTCGCATAGGGTAGCAAGTTCCTGAACCGCTGTGTCGCTCGCGCTGCTGTAGCACTCAAGCATAAAGCTGCACCACATGCGGTAAAAGGGTGTAAATACTTTATAAGGCTCGGAGCGCCGAGCAAATGCAGGGAACGCTTCTAAGTCAGCAAGCGGCGCGTCTGCAATCGGCATCCAGCGACGTCCTAAACGGCGAGTGATCTGCTGCAGCCGATCATCCCTTTGGCGTGAGTAAGGCGTGTAGTCTGCATGGACGATGACTTCTTCAATCGGATGAGCCTGCAAAAGAGCTTCAGTAATTGATGCAGGATCTCCGTACAGCACATGAAGCTCCTTTCCAGCATTAGAGTAGCTGTGCAGCAAGGAGGCGGCTTGCGCAATAAAGTTTCGGCCGCTATGACTGGTCATTCGGCCGTCGCCAATAAGCACGGGATCTATGATTAGCAGATGAATGCCTTGTGTATCCTTTTTTCTTAAATAGTCAAAGGCGCGCATATCTGTTGTGCGCAAGTCCTTGCGATGAATAAACAAATACATCAGGCATAGCTCCTTCTCCAAAAGCGGCAAATGAAATTCCGCAATCGGCTTGAAATGAAACAGCAAAGCCGCAAGTTGTTTGTCGCAAGAGGACAAAAAACTGCGGCTTTGCTGGATGAGTCTACCCGTGCAACCCTCATTACGAGGGATTAGGTTACTCTATTGAGCGTCGGCATACGTTTGGAAAGAATCCGCATCCATGACACGACGTGCAGTCACAAAACGGTTTTCATAATAAGATGAGTTAAGTTTGTCTGTTACAACGCCTCTGCTAGAGGAGGAGTGTGCAAACTTTCCATCTCCAATGTAAATGCCAACATGGGATACGGCGCTGTTGTTGCCGCCGGCTGTGTCGAAGAACACAAGATCTCCCGGAAGTAGGTCTGATTTAGCGACCTTCGTGCCTGATTTTGCTTGCGAGCCGGAAGTGCGCGGAAGATCGATGCCCATTTTATCGAACACATAGCTCGTAAAGCCGGAGCAATCAAAACCTCTCGACGTTGTTCCGCCGCTTTTGTACGGAGTACCAATAACATCACTGATATATCCGTTTAATTTCGAGTCTGCGAAAGCGCTTCCCGCTTGAAAAGCGAGCACGAGAACGAGACCCAGGAGTATTGCGGTAACCTTTTTCAATTGTGAAACTCCTTCCAATGCCGACGAGGTTAGCTGTGGGGTTCGGTTGAAGGTTCCCTATGATTCCTCAGGCGCTGCAAATTAATCAGACGTCAGAATCAATTCACCCAAAGTGGTTCCCCCGTTTCCCGATAGGGAATTAGGCCGTTTTTTATTGCTCTTGAGAATTATTCGATTATTTTCATTCATCTCCTGCCTTTAATTGCAATTTCTAATAATTCTCATGTAACCTTTTGGCAATTCGCTCCGTTTAACCGTTTTTTGTGTAAAATAAACGCTCGATAATAGTTCTTTCTAACTAAAAGCCATGACTCAATTTCATTAATTATGTGGCTATTGTGTAAAATATACCGTTTTGTCCTTTAGCAGCCACGCCCAGCGGGCTAGTCTTAAGTCCCATAAACGGCGGTAGTTAGCGGATTATTCGTATAAGATTAAAAAAATCTCATATTTTTTAGCGCTAGATTACAAGGCAAACAGACGCATTGGGACAAGGAACGACTTCTATGTCGTTATTCAAAAGAAAAAGGGACCGTTCATATGAACGGCCCCTTTCGGGAAGAAGCATTTCATTTATTTGGCGGTAATGATTTTCTCGGAAATGAGCTGCGGATCGCCGTTCTTCTGTTCCATCCAAAAACGCAGCTTGTATTTGCCTACGTATTTAAAGTCATAAGAGACAAGCTTCGAGCTGAACCAGAAGGTATCCTTCTCAACAAATTCCTTGAAATCATCATCATCCTGGCTGCGCCGGTCAATGATAGTTTCTTTATCGTTAGGGTCAACAAGGGTGACCTTAAATTCCGTAATGGAGACATTTAAGTTATCGATTTGCGCTTGCACCAAAAACTTCTGAACGCTGCCTTTATCAACTTGCCCGAACATCGTTCTTTTCTCATTCATCAGAAACATATGAACATTGGGCTTCTGGATGAGAAGCTTCTTCTCGCTGCCCTTCCACTGGATAAAAGCTTGCAAGGAATCGCTTAAGGATCGGATGTTGATGTATACCTTATCATCTACGAGCAGGCCATCCTCTGCGCTTTGCTTATTATTGTAAACCAGCGTCACCTTCTGCATTAATTTGTCTGCTGCAACTAATGAACCGCCAGATATAAGCAATGCCATCGATATGATAATCAGTTTTTTACGCATCATTTGCGTGTATCCCCCATTGTTCAGATTCTCTTAACTATTTATACAGAAATGTCATCATTTAGTTGCGCTTGTCTGCAAAATAAAAAAGCCTTCGTTTCCACAGCAATAGTGGGGCCGAAGGCTTCTTATTCCTATAATGTCCACGGCCGTTTACGCTTGCTACAATTGTTTGGTCTGCAGGTAATCGTACTGCGCGGCTATCGTCCATACCTTCATCAGTGTGCGAATCAGGTGATAGCCCTGATGCAGAATGAGTGCGAACAGCCCCGCCCAAAGCATAGATAAACTCGTGACAGCGAGTCCCGCGGCAGCTCCAATCCCCCACATGATAAGCGATAGGGCTCCGTACGAGATAAAATTTCGGAGCGCCCGCCAAAGGGAACTGAATATGCCTTCGCCCGAAGCGGCGCCGAACTGCATGGCTAGGAACAACAGGTGCAGCAGCGTGCCCCAAAGCAGCCACAGCGCTGCGCCGGGAAGAACCGCCTGCAGCAGTTCAGGTACAGAGCCGCTCCCCAGCAGGGCATCAAGCGAGCGCGGTAGCACATACCAAGCGGGTGCAAGCGAGAGGATGGCCTCGATCCAGTAAAGGAGAACCACTGGCTTCCACGCTTTGCGGATGCCCTCCAAAAACCGGGTCCCCCCGTCTGACCGGGCTTGGTTCAGCGAATAGAAAAGCCCGGCATTAAACAAGGGGGTGATCAGCATTCTTGCAACGAGAAGGCCTCCAAGCGTCCAAACGTAAGGAGAGATGATATCAGTCTTGAACAGCTGGAACTGCGCTTCGGTCATGAAGAGCTGAGCGGCCACATCAGACGGATATGAGCTTGGATATCTCCGCAGCAGCGGGGATATGACCGAATCAATGAAACGGTAGAGGAAAAATCCCCATAGCAGCTGATATAAGAATAACAAAATAACGAGGTAAAAATGTTTAACCGCGAGTTGCCAGCCTTGCTTCAAATGTATCTTCATCGTTTATCGCTCCTTGAACGCAGTTACTTACCAGCTCAGCGACCCGAGCAGACCTTCAATTAGCTTGACTGCGCCGAGGCTCCATCTCGTCCGCTTGTCCTCAGGCAGTTGAGCCTGCATATAGTTGTTGATGAGCTTGTTGTCGAGCACATTGCTGTAACTAGGGTCGACAATGGCCCATTCAAGCGGAGATGAATGCAGCAGCTTGTATTGCATATGGGATTCTTCGGCGTTCCATAGCTTCGTTACTTGGGAGCCGTCTGTAAATTTCATTAGAACTTTGATGTCGCCATTGCTGCCGCCGTTCTTTTTGACGAGCACAATCGATTCATACATCTGAGCTCCATCCTTCGTAACCGGACGAACATGTATGGATTCAATAGAGAAATCAGCCATTTGATCGTCGTATACGTACTGACTGAAATAATCATGCCAATTGCCTTTGGTTACCTGCTCGACAACACGCTGGAAATCAGCGGTGTTCGGGTGTTTGAATTTAAATTTTTGAAAATAGGTGCGTAATATTTTCTGCATGGTTCTGGAGCCGACCTGATTTTCTATTCCGACAAGCACGAGCTTGGCCCGCATATATACGTTTTCCGCGTATTGCGAGTGGCTGCCATAAGACCAGGACAGCTGCTTGAGCGGCGCGGGATCGGTCATGTAACTGGCCTCCATTCGCAAATTCGACTCTAAACCATAAGCAGTTTCCATGACTTTATCCTCGGCGTAGGACGTAAAGCCTTCGTCCAGCCAAGCCTCTTCGAACTCATTGGATGCCACCATTCCGTACCAGTATTGATGTCCGATCTCATGCACGACCGTACGCTCGAGATCGTAGCCGGGATTTTCCTTCTCAGCGGCAAAGGCGGTAATGAGCGTTGGATACTCCATGCCGCCGGCTCCATTTGCCCCTTTCGGAGGCACAACGACCGAGAGCGTGCTGTAAGGGTACTCGCCATACCACTTTGCATAGCTGGAGAGAGCGGACTTGGCGGCGTGCATGTAACGATCCTTTAGGGCTGCATGCGTGGGATCGAGGTATAGCTTGATCCGTACGCCTGGAATACCCGTATCGGAGTAGGCCGTCTCCTCATAGACAAAGTCCGGCGAGGCTGACCAAGCAAAATCGTGAACGTCATCCGCGTAAAATTGGTAAACCTTCATCTGGTCTTTGATTTCTATTGGCTTGGTTTGGAAGCCGGTAGCAGCAACCGTGTAGGCTTCAGGAACCTTAATCTTTACACTGTATATGCCGAAGTCGCTGTAAAACTCGGAATTTCCATGATATTGGTGTACATTCCAGCCTTCGGCGGTACGTCCCCGTGTTCCAATCGTTTCATAGACGGCGAGCTTTGGAAACCATTGTCCCGCCATGACGAAATTACCGGAATAGCCCATTCTTGCGAAAACCTCGGGCAGCTTCACCTCATAGCCCATTTGAAGCGTTACGGATTTGCCTGGGGCCACAGGCTCAGGCAGGCGTATTTTGGCCAAGGTGAAGTCATCGGCATTGCCGTCATCTGGCTGCACGTATTGCAGACGCGGCAGCAAGCTCTCGCCGTTAAGCGTTTCTAACGTTAGCAGCTTCATATAGCCTTGGCTGTTCTGGGTTGCTTTGTCCTGACGGAGCTTGCCCCCGGACTCCTTCATAAACGTGGATTGCTCTGAATGGAAAGCGTTCGGGTACAGATGGAAATAGAGCTCGGACACTGTTTTTTTGCCGGGGTTGGTCCAGGTTACAGTCTGCTCACCGTTTAATTGCTTTGCGTTATCAACCAAATGTACGCTGATATGGTACTCAACGATACGTTTGCTGAGCTCCTGCGGTTTTGGTGTCATGACCGTGTTCGGTTCCTGCACAACTGGCGGCTTGGCCGATTTTTGCGCAGGGGCTGGTGCTTGCTTGGCTTTGGCGGCAGGGGCGAAAGCATAAGTATATTGGGATTGCCAAGCAGTCCCGAAGCCGTACTGCACAGATAAACCGAGCATGACGACTGCGAGTATTACGAGTAAAATTCGTTTGAAATAGCGTGGAGTCATTGAACGTTTCCCTCCCGTTGACAAGCATCTACAGCATGTATATGTTTGCTTTTCGATGATTATTAGCTAAAATGGAATTATTGTATTGGGGAAGGTGTGAATACGCATGACGGAAGAACAAGGACAGCCGGCTCAGCCGGAAAAGAAGGAAAAGAAATCACTGTCGCTCAACGTAGTGAGCAACAAACAACATAAAGGCTTTGGCGCGGGGACCATTGATTTGAGCGCCGTATCCTGTGTCATTATCGATGCTGGCGTCGCTTATATCGATGTAGGCGCCATGCATGCAAAGAGTAAAGTAGAGCGCGGCATCAAGTTTACGCCGAACAAAGAGGATACGCCAAACGGCCGCCAGTGCTGGATCGTATGGGTAGCCGTCGACCGCAACGAGGAAGGCTCTTATTACGCCGGGGCAACGGCATGCGAGATGCTCATCGATACCGAGGCGCGCCGCGGCTGGAAAATTCTTGCCGATCACGTCAACAAACTGGACCATTCCATTAAGCGCCGCTATAACCTGACGGAGCTTGGCGAGGTAGATAAAGCTGCGCTTCGCAAGCTGCTCGTTGAGCATAACCAAGAGTGGTGGGACCGCTCTCCGGAAGAGCTCAAGCAAGCGCTGAACGTGTAGCAGCGGGCATTTCGTGATTCGCAGTGCAGGCGTGTTCGCCAATAAGGGATGAGAATCCCCGTCATTCGTATGGATTGCCTTACGAATGACGGGGTTTTCTGTGTGTTCGGACGTTTTTTAGAAAGTGCATGAAAGTTTTTTTATTTTTAGTGCAGGGTAAGAAGGACTGGCTGGCGTCTATTAGACTGGGAAGGAGGGGAGCGACATTCAAGACGAGGATTGGATCATAGCGGTACAAAAGGGCGGGCCCGAGCATTATGGCCTTTTCGTGCAGGCGTATGGTTCTTATATATATAGAACAGTCTTCGCCGTGCTTCACTCCCCGCATGATGCGGAGGATGTTACGCAGGAAGTGCTGCTGCAAATCTATCGCTCCCTTCCGGAATGCCGATTAGATGGGCTTAAAACGTGGATTACCCGCATTGCCGTTAATCGATCGATTGATTTCAAGCGAAGCAGGGCTCGCAGACCTGAGGAACTGGCAGACGATGATGCGATGTCTGAGAAAATGCATGAAGAAAATGCCGTAATGCCGGCTGCGGAGCTCGTTGCAATCGAGCAGGCTAACCGGAAGCATGTTCGCGAGCGGGTAGAAGAAATGCCGGATAACTATCGCGAGGTCGTAACCGCATTTTATATGGAGGACAAATCGTATGAGCAGATCGCGGCCGAAACAGGACTAGAGCTCAAAAGCGTAGAGTCTAGGCTGTACCGGGCACGAAGTTGGATGAAGCGCCACTGGCGGAAGGAGGATTTCGAATGAGGAATGGGCACATACCGCAGGATCTGATGAGTCGATATGTCAACGATAGGCTAGCTGAGACTGAACGTGCAGGGATAGAGCAGCATTTGACTGGCTGTGATTTCTGCTTGAACCTCTTTATGGCTGCGATTGCATCGTCTGAGGACGAGGAGCATTCATCCTTTTACGTCGGAGACAGCGAGTCTCGCATACCTCTACCTGATATGATGCTGCTTGAGCAGCGCGTCGTTGGGCAGTTGAAGAGCGAACAAGAGCTCCATGAAACTAAAGCTGCAGCACCGAGCTTATCTGCGTCCAAGCATGAGAAGCCTCCCCGCCTGCGCACATGGCTTCAGCACCCAGTGACACACTACACGATAGCAGCCTCCATTACGCTGCTGCTGCTTGTCAGCGGAACCTTTACTTCCTTCTCGCAGAAGCTGGCGCAGATGGATATGAATGAGAACATGGAGCAGGCCATGCCTCCGAAACCGCCAGCGGCCAACGATAAACCTTCGGAATCGTGGTCGGACAAAATAGTCGATCAAACCGGATCATGGTTAGATGGCTTGAAAGCGACCCGTTTTAAATAATAGAAAACAAGGACATGGAAAGGAAGGATAGCTTATGAATAAAAGCCCTTTAGTGGCGTTTTTGCTGGCATTTATGCCCGGCGTAGGACATGGCTATATAGGCCGGCCCGTGCGCGCGGTGCTGTATGGGGGAGGTTTTTTTGGATCGCTGGCTTTGCTTCTGCTTTTATCGATGGCTAACGGGTCTGGTAATGATGAAGTAATCGTACTCTTAATGCTTGCCTTTTTTGTCTGGGTCATTAATATGATCGATATGCTGTTTACCCTGCTGGTAGGCAAAGGCGTATCGCGGCATCCGGTGCATCCGACACAGCATTACCCGCATGAGTATCAAGCGGAGCACTTCGGTCCCGGCTTTGTGCCCTTGGAGCCCCAGCAGCAGCGCGAGAAATCGCGGACGATTTTGTACTCTCTCGTACCGGGCCTTGGCCATATGAATATGGGTCTCATGCAGCGGGGAATAACCATTCTGATTTCGTTTATCGGCTGGTTTGCGATTATCGTCTTTTTAAGCGCAATCATTCAAAGGGGAGAGCTGCTTATCTTCCTGCTTGCACTGCCAGTCATATGGATATACAGCATGTTTGATGCGATCAGCAAGCTGCATGCCAAGCAGCGCGGCGAGCAATTGGTGGATCGCGCCATATTCGAGGATATGGAAGCCTATATTGCTTCGGGGCGCAAAAGCAAGGTGCTTGCTATAGCGCTATCGATATTCCCAGGTGCAGGCCATCTCTATTTGGGCTTGCAAAAGCGGGGACTGCAGCTGATGGGCGGCTTTCTGTTGACCGTTTTTATTATGGACAATTTGCGGTTGTCGCTGTTTTTCTTCCTGCTTCCGCTGTTCTGGTGCTTCGCTTTCTTCGATGCGCTGCAGCAGACATCGCGTTATGAGCGTGAGACGCTTACGGATGAGCCTGTGCTGACGCAGCTGGTCYCTTATCAGCGCTGGTTTGGCATCGGGCTGCTAGGCTTTGGTGTTTACTATTTGCTCGACCGTGTGGCCGCAGAGGTTACATCCCACTTTTCGAATGAGATTTATAGGCAGTATATGGCGGTCAAATATATGATTCCAACGGCGGTTGTTGCTTTCATTATGATCATTGTTGGATTGCGGCTGGCATTCGGAAGCAGAGCAGCTGGGGATAGAGGCAGGGGAAAACCTCCGGAGCTTCCACCGACGTTACTTGCTAAGCACGGGGAGGAATCTCGTTGAATCCCGTAAATATGGCGAACCCGGCGGTTAATAAAGTGGAAGGCTTGCGTACCTGGCGCGTCGGCTCCTTATCGATGGGGGTTACGCTGATGCTTATGGGTACCGCGCTTGCAGTATCGCTTTGGCAGGATATAGAGGCCTACGAAGTGCTGATGTGGGTGGCTCCCGTTGTATTTATCATGCTTGGGACAGAACTGCTGCTTTATCTGAAGTTTTCAAGCAGCGAGCGGGCAATCGTTCGCTACGACTGGATGAGTGTTTTCTTTGTGGGCGTCGTAGGCATGGCCAGTCTTGGACTCGCCCTGTTGATGTCAACCGGCTTATTCGATGAGCTGCAGAGAGGCATGCAGATGACGCAGCGCTCCGCTTTCGTGGATACGAAAAACGTGAAGGTGCCTGCTGAAATAAACAAAATCGTCCTTCATGCTTGGGACGGGGTAAAGTTGGAGCAGACCGATACACGTGAGCTGAAGCTTCTGGGACAAATTCGCTATTGGTCGGCAGACAAGCTTGAGCGCCTGGATAATAGGCTTCTGCAAACCGAAATTGTTGGCAAAACGATGTATGTAATGGTAGGTGTCGTCGACCGCCGGGATGGCGGGCTGATTTCGGATACGGTTCATGCGGAGCTGACGTTAATTGTACCCCAGGGGATAGAGGTTGTGGAGCAAGACCATCAGCAATAAGAAGTATTAGGACATAACGTAGGGCTGTAAATCAAGGTCATTGACCTTGATTTACAGCCCTTTATTTAATATATAAGAATTTATAAGTTTTCACTTATAAATGGGCTTATATATCTCCGCGAAACGACAGCTTTTGCCACAGAGGACGGCGACAGCCGTTTACGCTTGTATAATTTACTTTGAAATCTTGCTGTGCAGGCTAGCCAACATTTCATCTAGTGGAGCCAGAAGCCGGTAGGAGCCGCGAAGCGGGACATAACCCAGCTTGCGATTAATACGGAGAATAGGCGCGTTTGTGGAATCATTGTCTGTGCGAAGATAAGAAGCGCCGTGATGCTTGGCCAGCTGTATAGCTTTGATTTTTAAAGCCTGTGCTACCTTTTGGCCTCGGTAAGCCCGGCTCACGCCGGTATATTCATGGTACATACCATTGGTTTGCGTGTTGTGCAAAACGTTGGTAACACCTACAAACGTTTCTCCGTCAGCTGCAATAATTACTCGTTCCGGTGCATAGCCGTCTACTTTTAAATACCATTTGCGCCATTCGTTTATTACGGGGACATCTCCCATAAAGCCGGGGATATCAACGAGCGTTTCTTTGTACAGCTCATAAAGCTTGAGCTCGCTTGCCTCGCCAGGCTCATCCGCAAGCGTTAGAAAACGCAGGTCCCCCACCGCGGGCAGATCGGGAATTAGTGCGGCTTGGCGACCCTCTTCGTTATCCAACCGCAGAAGCGACTGAAAGGCATGGCGTTCTTTTGCAAAAGCACGGCGGCTGGCAAAATGCTGCGCATCCTCGTTATCGTCCCATACTTCCGATATGAGCATGGTTGCCCCGAGCTTCAAAGCCCACTCGCCTATGTGAAGCAGCAAGCGCTGACCGATTCCTTGTTTGCGGTATGCTTCCGCAACGATGAGTGTATTGCATAAATGCCCGGGCTCTGTCCATGGCGCTCGCCATGACCAAATATAGCCGACAATTTCCCCTTGCTCATTGACCGCAACCTGACGCTCGCGATCGTATCCAGCGAGCAAGCCGTTCTCATCCATCCATGTGTGTCCAACCTCGTAGAGCTTCTGGTCATCCTCTAGAAGACGCTCCGCTGAAGTCGGCTCTGACCATACTTGGTTTAGCAATCCAGCCAGCTGCTCATAATCATCCGGCAGCTGCAAGGGACGAAGAATAATGGTTATCGTGATCACCCCATGTTTTTATTTGTTTCTCTTTAGGGGAATTATGACATGACGGCAAGGGGAGTAGGAAGGGAGAATATGATTATAAACAATAAAGAACATACGAGGAGAGATGCGGCTGCTTTCTTATATAAGAAAAAAACTGCGCCGCAGTCACTGTGACTTTGGCGCAGTTTTTTTTCTGGAATTTATTAATGCACAGTCAGCTATCAGGCCACCGTATTATAAGTCATGATCCAAATGGAGCCGGCAACGATCGTCAGCAAAATAACAAGGCCGAAGATGAGCGCCATAAGATTGAATCGCGGCTTCTCCTCATCTCTAATGTGCATGAAGAAGAGGAGCTGCACGGCAAACTGCAAAATGGCCATGACAAGGATAAGCACGGTTGCAGCCTTTTTGCTCAGCATATCATTCATCACAACAACGAGCGGGATAATCGTCAAAATGATGGAGAAGAGGAAACCGATAACATAGGATTTCATCGAACCGCCATGGGATTCGTGTGCATTATGCGAATGCGTATCATGCTTTTCCATCCTACATCACCCCCATCAAGTAAACGATAGTGAACACGAAGATCCAAACGACGTCCAAGAAATGCCAGTACAAGCTGATGATGCCGACCTTACGCTTCGTAACGGGCGTGATTCCGCGGCGGCTCAGCTGGAGCATAAGCGCGATCATCCAGACCAGACCAACCGAAACGTGAAGTCCGTGAGTTCCGACGAGAACGAAGAAGGCGGACCAATATGCGCTTGTTCCGATGGTAGCCCCCTCGTGCACCAAGTGCATGAACTCGTTTACTTCTAGAAAAATGAAGGATGCGCCGAGCAAAGCAGTAATGGCGAGCCAGAAGATGAGGCCCCGCTTGTTGCCTTTGTTCATCTCAAGAACAGCGATACCGCTTGTGAAGCTGCTCGTCAGGAGGATGAAGGTGGAAATAATGATTCCGTTCATCTCGAGCAGCTCCGCGCCTGTCGGTCCTCCGTCTGTATTGAGACGAAGGACGACATAAGTGGCGAACAAAGTACCGAATAAGATTACGTCAGTTATAAGAAACAGCCAGAAGCCGAACATTTTCATCGATTCTTGATCATGATGATCGTCATGGTGACCGCCGCCGTGACCGGCACCGTGTCCGCCATGCGCTCCCGCTGGAGTAGAAACTGCATGTGCCATTATTTTGTCCCCCTTAACGCTGCTTCCGTACGTTCGATCTCATCCACCGGAATGTAATAATCGGTATCGTAGGAGAACGAACGAACAAGCATGCAAATGGCTACGCCGATTAGGCCCGGTATGGCCATCCACAGCCAATCCCATACGAAGCCGAAGCCTGCCGTGAACCAGCAAAGCGACATGATGAATGGAATACCTGAGTTTTTTGGCATATGAATCGGCTCAAGCGGAGCCAAAGGCTTCGCAGGCTGGCCGTTTGCAATACGCTGCTTCTCTTCCCACCAATCATCTTGGCTCGTAACCTGCGGCAAGCGAGCAAAGTTGTAGAGCGGAGCAGGAGATGGAATCGACCATTCAAGTGTACGTCCGTCCCATGCGTCGCCGTCTTTCTCCTTCTTGAAGAACTTAATGCTATGAGCGATTTGCCACACTTGGAAAATAAACGCGACACCCATTAAGAATGCTCCGACTGTTGATACGACGTTGAGCGGCTGCCAGCCCATATCAAAGTCGTATTCGTTGAAGCGACGCGTCATACCCATTAGACCAAGTGCATATTGCGGCATGAAGCAAACATAGAAACCGATGTTCCAGAACCAGAAAGCCCATTTGCCAAGGCCTTCATGCAGGCGGAAACCGAACATTTTTGGCCACCAGTAGTAGAGACCTGCGAAATAACCGAACACTACGCCGCCGATCAGCACCTGATGGAAATGTGCGATAAGAAAGTAGCTGTTATGGAACTGGAAGTCAGCCGGCGCAACGGATAAAAGTACACCGGTCATCCCGCCGACAACGAAGCATGGAATGAATGCAATCGTCCACATCATCGGGGTCGTGAATTTGATTCGGCCGCGGTACATCGTAAACAGCCAGTTGAATACTTTAACCCCGGTAGGGATAGCGATCAACATTGTCGTCAAAGCGAAGAATGCGTTGACATTCGCGCCGGAGCCCATCGTGAAGAAGTGATGCGCCCAGGTGAAGAACGAGAAGAAGCTAATGGACATAAGAGCAAACACCATTGATTTGTAGCCGAATAGCTTTTTCTTCGAAAATGCGGATACGATCTCAGAGAATATGCCGAATGCCGGCAAAATAACGATATAAACCTCGGGATGTCCCCACATCCAGATGAGGTTGATGTACATCATCGGATTGCCGCCGCCGTCGAGCGTAAAGAAATGTGCGCCTAGATAGCGGTCAATGAATAGCAAGAATAATGTAACGGTCAGAATCGGGAACGCGAACATAATGGTAATGCAAGACGAAAGCACGGACCATACGAACATTGGCATTTGCATGAGCTTCATGCCTGGCGCGCGCATTTTCAAAATCGTTACAACGAAGTTGATTCCTGTAGCCAAGGAACCGATACCTGAAATTTGGATACCCCAGATATAGAAGTCCTGACCAAGACCTGGACTGCCTGAAAGCTCGGAAAGCGGCGGATAAGCCAGCCAGCCTGCATCCGGCGAGCCGCCGATAATGAAGGAAACGTTAAACAGCATCGCTCCAAAGAAGAACATCCAGAAGCTAAGGGAGTTCAGGAACGGAAATGCAACGTCGCGGGCTCCAATTTGGAGCGGGACGACGATATTGAACAAACCGAACATGAGCGGCATCGCCATGAACAAAATCATAATAACGCCGTGCGTGGTAAAGATCTGGTTATAATGTTCCGGATGCAGGAACTCAAGCTCGGGAGCAGCCAGCTGAACCCGCATCATCAGTGCGTCTACGCCGCCGCGGAACAACATAAGAATGGAAGCGATGATATACATGATACCAATCTTCTTATGATCGACGCTGGTTAACCATTCGGTCCAGAGCCAACGCCATTTTTTGAAAAAGGTGAGCACGAATATGATCGCGACGAGCGACAAGCCAATGGATACTTGAGCCCCTAAAATAAGCGGATCGCCAGTAACGAAAAATTCGGATGCGAATTGTTTAATTTTGTCTAACATGAGGGGTCCTCCTAAAAGTTTGTGGAACAAACTCGCTTCTTAAGCATTCGCTTGTTAGCGGGTTAATGGCCCGCATGGTTATGAACCGTAGAATCAGTGTTACTGGCATTATGATTATGCGTCTCGGTCGTATCCGCCGGAGCTTCTTGCTCATCTGCGGTTGCAGCAGATTCTGCCTCCGTGCTGCCATGATGCTGATGAGCACCGCCGCCGCCGTTCACATACTGCGTGACCACTTTATTGAATAGGCCTTTAGGGAAGCTGGAGAACAGCTGCACATCAGAGGCACTTGGTTCGGTTAGTTTCTCAAAGCCCTCCATAGTAAGCGCAGGGGACGTTGCCTTAACCTCGTCAATCCATGCTTTATAATTTTCCTCGGTGGTGGCATCCACCTTGAACGTCATTTGCGCAAAATCCTTGCCTGTGAAGTTCGCTCCGGAGCCGTAATAGCTGCCTTGTTCATCGGCTTGGAGGAAAAGCGTCATTGCCATGCCCGACATGGAATAAATTTGACCGCCAAGCTGTGGTACCCAGAAGGAATTCATGGCCGTATCGGATGTTAATTGAAACTTAATCGGCACATCTTCCGGTATTTTAATATAATTGACGGTCGCTATATCCTCATCCGGATATTTGAACAACCATTTCCAATCTAGTGACGTCACTTGGATCGTGATTGGCGCTTTAGCCGATTCAATCGGTTTGGACGGCTCCAGCGCATAGGTGTATTTAACTGTGACGATTGCAAGGATGAGGATCGCAACAATCGGAATGCTCCACCATGTAATTTCAAGCTTCGTGCTGTGCTCCCAGTTTGGTTTATAGGAAGCTTTGCTGCCTGGCTTATCACGGTAACGCCAGACGATGACAGCTGTCAGGATGAGTACAGGCACGATAATAACCGCGCACAGAATGGTTGAAAAATAAATCAAATCTTTCTGAGACTCGCCGATTGGCCCCTTTGGATCGAGCACAATAAATTGCTCGCCGCAGCCGGAAAGCAAAACGGCCATTAGCATAATGAATACGGGTGTCAGCACACGAAGAAACGGTCTCATCATCAGTTCAACTCCTCAAAATTACTGCTTACGACTACAATAGCAGATCTACAAGGCAATAACTGCGGGGTTAACAATTACGTCAATAATTCGTCTTTTTTCTGTAATAGAAAGTTCACGGCTTAGACAACTGTTACATTTAGGAACCTCACTGCACGAAATAATCTTTCCTATCATTACCCAAATTACAGCTGTTTGTCTCATGCCATACATAACCAGCGATGACGCTGCGCTTTGAAAGCTCGTACCATTTAAAGCAAATAGAAAGCCCCGCTCGGTATTGACCGAGCGGGGCTTTCTATTTGCTTTCCATTGATACGTGAAGTATCTGCTGTTATTGATGGTTTGAATCGTTCGGCGGCTGTTCTTGGTTTAGGCGAGCATGGACGAGACCGATTGCCGTGCCGATAACATAAATATGAACGCTGCCGATTAGAAATCCGATGCCGACCATAAGTCCAACATTTTGATCGCTGAAATGGCTTAAATTGATTAGGCTAAGAAAAACGCCAACGGCTAAAACGACCCAAGCGATCGCAGTCATTGCTTTGACAAGACGCTTGACATCTGATTTTGAATGCTGAACGTGGCTTATTGTTGCTGTTTTTGTTGTCATATTGAACACTCCCGGTTAATTGTAAGTGTTTTCTTATGTTCACTATACCACAACATTATGCTTTTGTTCAAAGAAAATTCACTTTTTGATCATAAAACGGACAAAAATGTGCAGAGGTCATGACGGCAGAAATGGCGGCAGGAGCAGCAGCCTTTGATATATAATCGAAGGCTGCTGTTCTTTAGTCTGTCCACCAACGCTTCAAGTCACTCCACCATGAGCGGCGGCCTGCCCCGTTTGTTCCGTTCTTTCCGTCATCACTGCTATCATCGCCAGAAGCGGGCTCGCCGCATACCTCGGTTGGTTCGGTTCCGCTTAAGAAGGACTCCAGTCGCCTATTCGGGCAGTTTCCTTCTGCGAGCTTACCGCTTGTAGGATCAATATATACGTTGACGACTCCCTCGGGGATGGGGAAAATCTTCGGCGGTACGGCAGCGAGTGCCTGTTCCGTAAATTTAGCGAAGATGGGTGCCGCGCGATAGGCTTCGGCAACCGTCAACTTTCGATCCTTGTCGTAGCCTACCCATACGGCGGTGGCGAGCTCAGGTGTATAGCCGACCAGCCATGCATCGGTTGGCGTAGTGCCTGTTTTGCCTGCAACCGGGCGCTTAATTATAGAAGATACCCGAAATGCAGTGCCGCCTTCTTCAAATACGCTTTCCATTAAGCTGGTCATGACATAGGCTTCCGCAGCGGTCACGGCTTGCTCGGCATGCTGCTCCGCTTCATATAATACCTGTCCCTTTCGATCCTCGATACGAATAATCGCGGTCGGCTCGACATGAATGCCGCCGCTCGCAAATGTGCCGAAAGCAGAGGCCATTTCGAACGGGCTGACTGGGAAGGTACCAAGCGCTAGCGAGGGAACAGGCTGCATTGGGCTTTCGATTCCGAGCTTCCTTGCGGTCTCAATCACTTTGTCGGCGCCAACGGTCATGATGGTGTTGACCGCATAGATGTTATCCGAGCTTGCCAGCGCCTTCCGCATGTCAATGAGCTCATTCAAGTATTTATCGCCATAGTTACGAGGCTCGTAGGTTTTGCGGCCTTCGTCATAGGTAAATACGGTCGGCTCGCTCTTATACCGGGTTACCGGTGACATGAAGCCGCTTTGCAAAGCCGTTAAATACAGGAATGGCTTAAAGGAGGAGCCGGGCTGGCGCGTTTTGGCAAATACACGGTTGTATTGATTTTGTTTGTAATTTCTGCCGCCGACCATCGCTTTGATATACCCGTTGCGCGGATCGATGGCGATAAGCGCCGCTTGCTGCTCCGAGCTCTCCGGGATCCCTTCCGCAATGACCTCCTCGGCCGTTGCTTGTGCTTCCGGATCCAGCGTCGTATAGATCGTAATGCCGCCCTCGTTGAGCAAATGCTCATCGATGCCCAGCTTGTCCACGGCAACGTACCGGATATAATCGCGGAAATATGGTGCAAAGCCCTCTTGCGAGCCGGACCCAAGCGTTTGGAAGTCCAACACCTCCGCATAGGCCGCGTCTGCTTGCTCGGATGTAATCGAGCCGCCTTCAAGCATGGCTTGCAAAATCGTAAGCTGACGGTCCTTCGCGTTTTTCATATTCAGGTAGGGGGAATAATACTTGGGCCCCTTCGGAATGCCTGCCAGCATCGCGCTTTCCGCCAGCGAGAGCTCAGAGGCATGTTTATTGAAATACATCATGGCTGCGGCTTCAATGCCATAAGAGCCATGTCCGTAATAAATTTGATTTAAATACATGCCGAGGATCTCGTCCTTGGAGTAGCTCATCTCGAGCTGCACGGTGTACATCGCTTCCTTCATTTTGCGCTGCCAGGTTCGCTCATGCGTCAAATAAAGGTTGCGCGCCAGCTGCTGCGTGAGCGTACTCGCGCCTTGCCGTGCGGATAAGCTTTGAACGTTCACCATGACGGCGCGCGCCATGCCCTTCATATCAAAGCCGCGATGGTCGTAAAACCGCCGGTCCTCAATCGCTAAGGTCGCTTCAATGAGGTAATGCGAGATGTCGGGGAGCTGTACGGAACGCCGGTTCTCTCCAGCGTGAAAGGTGTCAATGACATTACCCTGTAAATCAATCATCTGCGATGTTTGGCTGATAGCGGTGACAGGCAGAGACTGCGTGCGCAAATAAATGAGCGTGCCTGCCATGATTAGAATGAATAAGGTGAATGCCGCAATGGACCAGCGGAGCCATCTTTTCATTTTCAGAACATGGGGAAGGAACCTCTCGGTTATATAAGGAAGAACAGGGCGGCGACGCAGCTT
This sequence comes from Paenibacillus sp. 01T443, assembly GCF_056398325.1. Taxonomy (NCBI): domain Bacteria; kingdom Bacillati; phylum Bacillota; class Bacilli; order Caryophanales; family Paenibacillaceae; genus Paenibacillus; species Paenibacillus sp. 01T443. The sequence continues at coordinate 32,029 of NZ_JBFTPE010000021.1, read as the reverse complement.
GCCCTGCCGGTTGGATGATTTTTTCATGGAGCGGGCTCCCTTCCGTGCAAATCTCGCTTTTCCTTAGTATGGAAAAACAGGGAACTTACTATTCAAGAATCGTGGGCGATTGCCTAAATATTTGTGTGCTGCTGTTGAAATAGGTAGTTTTTCGGCAGACAAAGAAATGACGATGCAATTCCGAAGGATAAATGCGAAGCGCAGGTGTTATGCTACTGAGGATATAATCATCACGGAAAAATCAATGGATATATGGAAAAACCCTTCAAAATACATTAACATGATAGTCGCTATTGAACACTTGTAGTAGGGGTATAATTTTACTATAATACAGGTTGAACGATTGAAGGAAAGAAGGGATTTTACGACATGGAATTGTGGTATACGGAAAAACAAACAGACAGCTTCGGCATTACGGCGAAGATTACTAAAACTTATGTTAATGAACAAACGGATTTTCAACAGCTTGATATGATCGAAACCGAAGAGTTCGGAACGATGCTTGTGCTTGACGGCATGGTTATGACCACGGTTAAGGATGAGTTCGTTTACCACGAGATGGTTGCGCATCCCGTTCTTTTCACGCATCCGAATCCGGAGTACGTGCTTGTAGTAGGCGGCGGAGACGGCGGCGTCATTCGCGAAGTTATGAAACACCCTAAGGTGAAGAAGGCAGTTCTAGTCGACATCGATGGTAAAGTAATTGAGTACTCCAAAAAATATTTGCCATCCATCGCTGGCGAGCTCGACAACCCTCGCGTTGAAGTGCTTGTAAACGACGGCTTTATGCATATTCATGATCATAAAAATACGTATGACGTAATTATGGTTGATTCCACAGAGCCGGTAGGCCCTGCTGCCAACCTCTTTACAAAAGGTTTCTACCAAGGCATTTATGAGTCCTTGAAGGAAGATGGCATTTTCGTTGCGCAAACGGACAACCCTTGGTTCAAGGCTGACCTCATCCAAAGCGTAAATAAAGACGTGAAGGAAGTATTCCCGATCGTTCGTGTTTACGGTGCGAACATTCCAACTTACCCGAGCGGTCTATGGACGTTCACGATGGGCAGCAAAAAATACGATCCGACAGCTGTTGACGAAACGGCGATTCCGGAAATCGATACGAAATACTACACGCCGCGTCTTCACAAAGCCGCATTCGTGCTGCCTAAATTCGTTGAAGATCTAATCAAGTAACAAGCGGCTACGCGATAGAAGGAGAGGACAATCCTCATGAAATTGGATCAAAAATATTCGGGTAATGTCTTCATTCTGAGTTCAGACAATTATGAAGCTTCCAAAGCGGTTATCTACGGCATGCCGATGGATTTCACGGTTAGCTTTCGTCCGGGCTCCCGTTTCGGTCCACCTCGCATCCGTGAGGTATCGATCGGACTTGAAGAATACAGCCCTTACTTAGATCGCAGCCTCGAAGATATTGAATATTTCGATGCTGGCGATTTGCTGCTACCTTTCGGCAATGCAGCGCGCAGTCTGGAAATCATCGGCGAATTCGTTCGCGGCGTTCTGGACGATGGCAAAATCCCTGTTGGACTCGGCGGCGAGCATTTGGTGTCTTGGCCGATTTTCCAAGAGGTGTACAAGAAGTACCCTGATCTTGCGATCATTCACTTCGACGCTCATGCTGATTTGCGCGAGTCGTATGAAGGCGAGCCGTTGTCTCACTCCACGCCGCTGCGTAAAGCAGCTGGACTAATGGGCGGACAGAACATCTACCAATTTGGTATCCGTTCGGGCTCCCGTGAGGAATGGCAGTATGCGCGCGAGAACATCAACTTCCACCCGTTTGAGGTTTTGGAGCCATTGAAAAAGGTGCTTCCAGAGCTTGAGGGCCGCCCGGTTTATTTGACTATCGATATTGATGTGCTCGATCCATCCGCGGCTCCTGGTACAGGTACGGCGGAAGCGGGCGGCATCACATCGAAAGAGCTTATCGAATCGGTGCATGCCATCGCTCGCTCCGGCGTGAACATCGTCGGCTTTGACCTCGTTGAGGTTGCGCCGGCCTATGATCCGACAGAGCAAACGCAGATCGTAGCGGCTAAGGTTATCCGTGAGATGCTGCTTGGCTTCTTGAAATAGTCATTGCTTGCAACAAAAAAGGCTTCGCCGCCAGCGGTATTCCATCCGCTGGGGCGAAGCCTTTTTTTAAAATATAAGAGAGTATAAATTTCAATCTTATACGATGCTTATATTTCACCGCGAAACGAGCTTTTGCCGCAAGGACGGCGTCAGCCGTTTACGCTTGTTGATTTTGCCGCTAGAACCGCCCGTTATCGAACATGCGGCTGCGCGCATACACGTAAGCGCCCTTCGCTATGCGCCGGGCTTCTTCGTCATTGCCGGCCTTCAAGGCGTCGTATATCGATTTGTTCAGCATATTGGCCGAATAATGCTTGATATGGGGCGTCATTTTGTAGTTGATGTAAGAGGCCATGGCCATTTTATCCACGTACATGTCCATAATAGACATCATCGCATGGTTGTTGATGGATGATACGATGATACGGTTAAACAAAAATGTGTTTTGGATATAAGTGAAATAATCGTCTTCCTGCTCCGCTTTGAACTGACGCTCCAAGCATTCCTCCAGCTTTGCCATGTCTATGCTGCTGTTTCTTTCTGTCTTTATGTCAATGGCGTAGACGAGCAGCGACATCATCGCTTCATACATATCAAGCATTTCTTTACCGCTGATTTCCTTCACCAGCACGCCGCGGTTTTTGAGCGAGACGACAAAACCCTCCGATTCAAGATGGGTGATAGCATTGCGGACAGGCGTGCGGCTCATTTGCAGCTCTTCCGCCAATTCATTTTCGGATAAGAGCGTTCCGGGCATTAGGCTGCCGCCCACTATTCTCTCGCGAAGCGTCGTATAGGCCGTATTCATGAGCGTTTGTGATGTCATGGCTCTATTTCCTTTCACGTTCATAATTGCTTTTCATTTGGTTAACCCCATCTTAACAGTCCCGCTTTCCAGTCCGCAATATGATTTCGAATTTAACAATATCTCAAAAATACGCGAACATTGCATTGACATTCAACTTGTATTCTAGTTGCGTACCAGATGAATATTCAATAGAAATATAGGAGGCTATACGGTGCTAAAGAAAACAGGTGTACAAATGGCTCTTGTAATAACAGCGGTAATGTTGGTGCTTGCAGGGTGCGGTCAGAAATCGAACAACGCCGATAACGGCAGCGTAAGCGCGGATGGAAAGGCAAACACGGAGGAAGCGGCAGCGTCAACCAAATGGCCGGAAGTGCTGCGAGTCGGTAATCTTCCGATGGAGGACGGCGAATCCTCCCGTAATGCAGATCAGTTCGCAAAGGACCTTGGCGAGTACCTCGGCATAAAGGTAGAGACGTTCGAGGGCGAGGATTACAACATGATGATTGAAGCGATGCGCTCCAAAAAGATAGATGTTACGACATTCGGTCCCTTCGGCTACATTATTGCGGTAGAGAGAAGCGGCGCTAAGCTGCTCGCCGCGATGAATAATGGTCCCGGTTCCGAAGGAACCAGCGTAATCATTGTGCCGAAGGATTCCCCGGCCAAAACGGTTGAGGATCTGAAGGGCAAGAGCTTCTTGTTCGCCGATCCGGCTTCTACGACCGGACATTTGTATCCGCGCGCGACATTGATGAAGAAGCTTGGCATTACCAATGACGAGATCGAAACCTTCTTCAGCAACGTATCGTTCTCGGGTGGACATGACAAATCGCTTCTTGCCATTGCCAATGGCGATGCAGATGGAGCGGCAACATGCAGCCAGTGTATCAAAATGATCGCGGATGCAGGCTTGATTAAGGAAGAAGATGTACGCGTAATTGCCGAGTCGGACAAGATTGCGGGCGGCGGGGCCTTATCCTACCGTGATGGTTTGCCGGAGGATCTTGTAGAGAAAATGCGTGAGTTTGCGCTCGGCTATAGCAAGGAGCATCCAGAGTATTTTAAAGCGATGGGAGCAGCCGGCTTCTTCCCTGCGGAGGATTCGGACTTTGACGGCGTTCGCGAGGTAGCGAAAATGCTCGAGATGTCGCCTGAGGAAATGCTGAAATAGAAATTGAACGAGGATGAGGGAGGATAAGTGAAATGACATTGCTGCAGGTAGAAAACTTGAAGAAGGTGTACGCCGACGGAACAGCCGCGCTCAGCGGTATTGATATGAAAGTGGAGGCAGGCGAATTCATCGTTGTAATCGGGCCGAGCGGTGCGGGTAAGAGTACGCTGCTCCGATGTTTGAACCAGATGGTTCAGCCGACCTCAGGCAAGGTGCTGTTCCAAGGGGCAGAAACAATCGGAGCGGGCAACCGCAGGCTGCAGCGCATCCGCCGGGAAATGGGCATGATTTTTCAAGGCTTCAACCTGGTTGAGCGTGTGTCTGTTCTCACCAATGTCCTCCACGGCAGGCTGGGTTATATGAGCAGCTGGCGCGGTGCGCTCGGTCTGTATGCAAAATCGGATGTGCGGGAAGCGACTCGTTTGCTGGAACGAGTCGGGCTGGGCGAACAAGTGCATAAGCGGGCTGACGAGCTTAGCGGCGGACAGCAGCAGCGAGTCGGGATCGCTAGAGCACTCGCGCAGAAGCCGAAGCTGATTTTGGCGGATGAGCCGATAGCAAGCCTAGATCCTGCAGCGTCGGATATCGTCATGAACAGCTTATATACCTTTTGCAAAGAAGACGGCATAGCCTGCGTGTGCAATCTGCATCAAGTTGATGTAGCCAAGAAGTACGCAACCCGAATTATCGGCATTTATAAAGGGACTAAGGTGTTTGACGGCACGCCAGAGCAGCTGACTGACGACATGATTGATCTCATTTACAACCAGAATAAAAAACTTAACGCAATGCATGCAGATTCTATCATTTCGCAGCAGAAGGAGACGGCATAAGCATGAAAGCACAGCAGCTTCAGATGGTAAGGCGCAGCAAGCGGAATCAACTCATTATTATGGCCTTGTTCTTGGCTGCGCTGACCGTTTGGTCTGCGGTTGGCACGGACTTCACGCCTGGCGCGCTCTGGGGCGGACTTGGCGATGGCGCGCGGTTTTTGTTCGTCGATTTAATGCCGCCCGAAGCAGCTTCATTTCCGGGATTGATCGAGCCGGCATTAGATACAATTTACATGAGCTTTGTGGCCATGGTTATTGGCGCAGTCGTAGCGGGTTTCCTGTCTATTTTCGCCGCAGCGACAACGTCGCCGCATCCCATCCTGCAAATCGGGCTCCGTGCGTTCTCAGCTTTGTTTCGCAATATTCCCGTCATTATATGGACGATCCTGCTCGTTGCTTCCTTCGGTCTCGGTAAGCTGGTCGGTACGCTATCACTCATTATTGTGTCAATCGGGATGCTGGTGCGCTGCTTTGCGGAGTCATTAGAGGAAATCGATATGGGGCAAGTAGAGGCGCTGCGGGCAACGGGAGCTAGCTATGCGCAGGTGATGACGCAAGCGGTGCTGCCGCAGTTTCTGCCAAGCTTTGTAGGCTGGTCGCTCTATAATCTTGAAATTAACGTTAGGGCGTCCACGATTGTTGGCATGGTAGGCGGAGGAGGATTAGGCTTTACGATTCAGTCCGGGCTTAAGCTGTTCCAATATAAAGAGGTAAGTATGGCTGTGTTGCTTGTTCTTGCGATTGTACTCGTGACGGAATTTATGACGAATCGGATTAGGGAGCGGATTATTTAATGGCTACTGTGATACGTTCGGATGAATTGCCCAAGCAGGAAGCAAGGCCGGCGGAGCGCATTCGATCCAAGAGGAATCGGACGCTGAAGCTGTACGGCATATTCGCCGCATTGTTTTTTGTTTTCAGTCTTGTTCAGCTGCAGCTCGATTACAGCCGATTGCTCCCGGGCATCGGAAAGTTTGCGAAGACGGTGGGTCTCATGTTTCCGCCAGACGCCTCGCAGTGGAAGCATGTGCTGCTGGCGGCGGTGGAATCGATACAGGTTGCTATACTAGGCACCGTTATCGGTATTGTCATTGCGTTCTTCCTCGCCTTTCTGGCAGCTAACAACATCGCGCCTAATAAAATGGTTAGCTGGCTTATTCGCAGCTTTGCCTCACTGCTGAGGGCCATTCCGACGCTCATTTGGGCGCTGATCTTTATCGTGGCGGTCGGCATGGGGCCGCTGCCTGGGGTGCTTGCAATCATGGTGCATGCGATAGGCGGGCTGATTAAGGTGTTTACTCAGTCACTTGAAGAGGTAGATGAGGGTGTTATTGAGGCCATGCGTTCAACAGGGGCAAGCTGGCTGCAAATCGTGCTTCAAGGGGTGCTGCCCTGCGCCTTATCGGCGCTGCTTGCTTGGTGCGTCATGCGTTTCGAGGGGGATCTTGCCGAATCGACGATATTAGGCGCGGTTGGTGCAGGCGGTATTGGATTTGAGCTGTCGCATGCGATGCGAAGCTACCATTTTGACCAAGCGCTGTTTGTTGGACTTGTTATTTTTCTGATGGTGTTTAGCGTGGAAATCGTGTCGAACCGACTAAAATTAAAAATGAGAAAGCGGGCCTAACGGGGCGCGTGCTCAATGAGGGAGAGAACCAGGATGAATCTTCAGCAGACGGAAATCATCGCACAGTCTATCGAATTAAAAATGGAGCGCACGGGAGAAAACCAAATTCAAATTTCATGGCATCCGCCGGTCAAGCTTGAGAAGGTTGCTATCTATAGAAGCGCAGCTAACGAATTTATTGAAGCAGAGTCGCATCTCATTGCGATTGTGACGCAGGGGAGCGAGTGGACGTTCCAGGACCCGCAGCCGAATGCAAGGGGATACTATTATGTCAAGTTTAGCGAGAGCATGGTCATTTCCGTTACGGACCGGGTGCTGCCGCTGGAGGGTGCCCTAAACTTCCGCGATATGGGCGGATACGTAACCGAGGACGGCAGAAGGGTGAAATGGGGCACGCTGTTTCGGTCGGCTGACTTGTCGCGTTTGTCGCAAACCGACCTGCCTTATCTGAAGGAGCTGGGCATTCAATGGATTTGCGATTTGCGCACGGCCGAAGAGGTCGCGCTTAGCCCGAGCCCGCAAATCGGATTCGAGCGGAATGAAAACTTGTCCTTTATGCCGACAGCGAGCCCGGATCTGATGGCGGCGATGACGGACGTAACGGAATCGATGCTGGTTGATATGAACCGCCATATGGTGAGCAACACAGTGCTTACGGCAACAATCCTGCAAAAGCTGATCGAGGGCGGCGGGGCTCCTGCCTTATTCCATTGCGCGGCAGGCAAGGACAGAACGGGCTTTGTGTCTGCTGTCATCCTGCAAGCGATGGGCGTCCCGCGAAGCACGGTGCTGAATGACTATGCGCTGACGAATTTGTTCGCCGACCGTTTCAAAGAACATTTGAGAGGCGCAAGCCAGTCGCATACACCGTTTATGAGCAAACTTACACCTGAAGTGGCGCAAGCGCTCATGGAAGCAAGGCCGGCTTACCTGCAGGCATCATTTGATGAGATCGACGCGCGCTACGGCAGCTTTGAGCAGTATTGGGAGCAGGCGCTAGGCTTCACGCAAGCAGACCGGGAGAAGCTTCAATATATGTATCTCACGTCATAGAAACGATAACAATAAGAAACCGCGGGGCAGCTTTCTCGCGGTTTTTGCGTTTGTCGCGATTCGTTCGACAAAAAGTGCAAATGGTTTTCAAAATAATAAAATGACAATTCTGAATATATAAATTATTATATTTTAGGATAACATTGGAACATCATGCCCTTACATAAGTGCACTTTAATATCAGAAAGAGATTAAAGGAGGAGTTATGGGTGGTGAAACCGTACAAATCGATGTGGAAGGGAACGTTAGCGGCTGTCATTTCTGCCAGTCTCGTCGCAATGCCGCTTACGGTAACAGCTGAAGCGGGCACGGAAAGCACTGTGAAGCTTCGTATTTTGGAAACGTCGGATCTGCATGTGAACATGGTGAACTATGATTATTTCGCGGACAAGCCTACGGATGAATATGGGCTGGCGAAAACAGCGTCCCTTATTAAGAAAGCCCGGCAGGAAGCCCCGAACAGCTTATTATTCGATAATGGCGATTTGATTCAAGGCAATCCGCTAGGCGATTACGTCGCAACAGTCGATAAACTGCAGCAGGGAGAGACTCATCCCGTCTACAAAGCAATGAATTTGCTTGATTATGACGCAGGCAATTTAGGCAATCATGAATTCAATTATGGCCTTTCATTTTTGGAAACCTCTCTGGCAGGGGCGGATTTCCCATACATCAATGCCAACATATATAAGGACGATGGAGATAAAGACGAGACGAATGATGTTAATTTATTTGAACCCTATCTCATTCTCGACAAGGAAGTCACAGATAGCGCCGGCGTAAAGCATAATCTGAAGGTGGGGGTAATCGGGTTTGTGCCGCCGCAAATTACGCAATGGGACAAAGCGCATTTGGATGGAAAGGTTATCGTTAAGGATATCGTGAAGACGGCTGAGAAATTTGTGCCGGAAATAAAGGCAAAGGGTGCGGATCTTATCGTTGCGATTCCACACTCGGGCTTTGAGGATATCCCGCAAATGCCACTTATGGAAAATTCGGTGCTTTATTTAAGCAAGGTAGCGGGCATTGACGCGATTTTGTTCGGGCATGCGCATAAAGTGTTCCCCGACAAATCCTTTGAAGGCAAAACAGGAGTCGATCTTGCCAAAGGCACCATTAACGGGGTTCCGTCCGTCGAGCCGGGCTTCTGGGGGAATAATCTTGGCATTATCGATCTTACGCTGGAGAAAAAGGAAGGGAAATGGACGGTTACCGATTCGAAGGCCGAGGTGAAACCCATTTATGATGCGGTCAACAAGGTGCCCCTCGTCGAGGCTGACCAAACCGTCATCGATGCCGTAAAAGAGGATCATGAGAATACGCTGGCGTATGTGCGGGGACCTGTCGGCAAAACAACAGCGTCCATCAATAGCTGGTTCGCCCTTATTCAGGACGACCCATCCATTCAGATCGTCACCAACGCACAGAAATGGTATGTCGAGAAGCAGCTGCAAGGAACGGAATACGAGGGTCTTCCCGTATTGTCGGCAGGGGCTCCTTTCAAAGCAGGAGGACGCCAAGGGCCAAACTATTATACGAGTATTAAAGCAGGCGACATTGCAATAAAGAACGTGGCCGATTTGTATTTGTACTCCAATACGGTGAACGCTGTACTCGTCACGGGGGCCGAGCTTAAAGAATGGCTTGAGTGGTCTGCAGGACAATTCAAACAGATTGACGCAAAGAGCAAGGAGAAGCAAGAGTTGATCAATTATGATTTTCCAACCTACAATTTTGATGTTATTGACGGTGTCACTTATCAAATTGATGTCACGCAGCCGCCGAAGTATGAAGCGAACGGAGTGCTCAAGAACGAGGGTGCGAAACGGATTGTTAATTTGCAATTTGGAGGCAAACCGATTAAAGCGGATCAAAAGTTTGTTGTTGCTTCTAACAACTACCGCGCATCCTCCAGCAAATTCGCAAACCCTGACGGCAAACGCATCATTCTTGCTGCACCCGACGAGAACCGCCAGGTTGTAATCGACTATATCCGATCCTTCAAGACGATTAATCCGACAGCTGACGGGAACTGGTCGCTCGCCCCAATCAACGACACGGTGAATGTTACGTTTAAGACCTCGCCGGAAGCGAAAAATGTAGATGAAGCGAATAAATCGATTGCCTTCGCCGCGGATACGGAAGATGGATACGCGGAGTTTAAGCTGGACCTGAGCAAGAAGACTGCTGTTGTGCCGCCGGAACAGCCATCGAAGCCGGCAGAACCATCCAAGCCTGAAAAGCCGGTCGTCTCGGTGCCTCAGGAAACGGTATATACAGTGAAACCGGGTGATACGTTATTTGCCATTGCGCGGAAGTATGGAACAACGTGGCAGAAGCTGGCCAGCTATAATAAGCTCAATAACGCGAACTTGATTTATCCTGGTCAAAAAATTAAAATACCTGCTAAACCGTAGAACCCGTAGATCCAAGCGGCTGTCACAGAAGGCTGAATGCCTAATGTAGACAGCCTCTTTGCTTTCATGCAGTTGCGGCTCGCTAGCTGCATACTTTGCTTTAGAAAGGTCAAAGGTCAATAGAGGGCTGGTGAAGCTCTCGACTGATGGCCGCGGTGAGGAATGGAGATGCCGTTTAGACGAGGCGATTAAGGAAAGAGTCCAATGTGCAAACTACGATGTAGCTCATGATCCGGAAGCTAGCGGCCCAATTTTCGCGCTATGAACCTAGGTAATAGATCGGGAGTCTTCAAATAGTTTTAGCTGCATTTAGGACTGCTTTTATTTTGATGTAGTCCAGGGCGAGACACCGAAGCTCTCCGATAGGGTAAATACAAGGAGATGGACTAGGCTAGAATTGAATTATCGTTTGTCACAACTATCACAATGGAATTTAACATAAAGGGGCAATCTTCTATGCGCATCTATTCATTTCCGCCTGTTATTGACGAACGCGCCCGCGTGCTTATTTTGGGGACTGCGCCAAGCGTGAAATCGCTTGAGCACCAGCAATTTTACGGGCATCCTCAAAACTTTATGTGGCGAATCATATACCGCTTGTTTAACGACTCAGACATGGATCCCGTCTATGAAAACCGTCTTGCTTTCCTGAAGGAGCATCGACTGGCGCTGTGGGACGTGATCGAGTCCTGCGAGCGGGAAGGCAGCTTGGACGTGAATATACGCGCGGAGGTGCCGCAGAAATTGCCTGAGCTTGTTGCCAAATACCCAGAGCTGCGATGTTTTGCTTTTAACGGTGCGAAGGCTTATGACACTTTTCACAAGTTTTACCGGGGGCATGACAGCTTTAAACAAATAACGCTGCTTAAGCTTCCTTCTTCGAGTCCGATTCCTACTCAGAGAATGCGAACACTGGAGGATCGGGTGGAGGCGTGGCGAGCAATTGTGCCGTATGCCACAACTTAACCGTGCTCTAGCGTTGAAATTAAGAGGCTACCTGTATATAGTAGTTACATAAGATTAGACTGATAACAGGAGCAAGATGATGGCTGAAAACAGGAAAGTGCGAATTACTTTGGAGAGCGTACAGGACGGAAGCTCGCATGTTCACGTTTATGAAGGCGAATGGTTCCGCAAGGAGCGGTCGATTTATATTCGCTACAGCGAGCCGGCAGTAGAAGGCGATCCAAAGGCCGGAGAAGTGCGTACGCTTGTAAAATACCGTCAGGGCGAGCTGTCCATCATGCGTCGGGGCGTGATTGAATCGGAGCAGCTGTTTGTGCCGGGACTTAGGCGCACGGGCCGATACGATTCGTCAATGACCTCATTTTCGCTTGAAACGGATACGACGCTACTATCGCTGCAGCTGCCGGATGGCGAAGGCGGGAGCGTAGCTGCGGAATCATTGCCGGAGCAGCTGCCTTTTACGTTGGAATGGAAGTACGAAATGCACGTAGATGATCAAATGTCGGGTCGTTTCCATATACGGCTCCATATACAGGAGGATATAAATTAATGAGTGCAAATGTATTAGAGAAAATGTACGAGCAGGTAAAGGCGGCCATCGCGGATGCAGCAGTAGCAGCAGGCCTAGCGGCGCGGGAAGAGCTTCCTGCTTTCGTCATAGAAGTGCCTAAGGATAAATCCCATGGAGATTTGGCAACCAATGCTGCGATGCAGTTGACGAAGCTTGCGAAGAAAAATCCACGCCAGATTGCGGAAGCGATCATAGCGAACTTGGATACGAAAAAAGCGTCCATTCAATCCGCAGAGATTGCAGGCCCGGGCTTTATCAACTTCCGCATGGACAACAGCTACCTTTATCCGGTTGTAAGTGCTGCGATCGAAGCCGGCGAAAACTACGGACGGACTTTAGACGGCAACGGCAAACGCGTTCAGGTGGAGTTCGTCAGCGCGAATCCGACAGGCAGCCTGCATCTTGGACACGCGCGCGGTGCGGCCGTGGGCGACGCGCTGTGTAACGTGCTGGATTACGCGGGATACGATGTTACTCGCGAATACTATATTAATGATGCCGGAAAGCAGGTAGAGAATCTGGCCGTGTCCATCGAGGCTCGTTACCGCCAGGCGCTTGGACAAACTGCTGAAATGCCGGAAGACGGTTATTACGGCGAGGATATCATCGGTTTTGCAAAGCTGCTGGTCGAGCAAGAAGGGGACAAGCTGCTGGAGCTCCCCGATCAAGAACGGTTTACGTTTTTCCGTCAGTTTGGTTTGGAGCGCGAGCTGGACAAGATCAAACGCGATCTTGGAAGATTCCGCGTAGGTTTCGATGTTTGGTACAGCGAGACAGCGCTATATGAGAGCGGTCAAGTAGAGCAAGGTCTTGAAGCTCTAAAAGCGACAGGGCATGTTTATGAAGAAGAAGGCGCAACTTGGCTGTCTACGATGACCTTTGGCGATGACAAAAACCGTGTCCTTGTGAAAAATGACGGCTCCTACACTTATTTGACGCCGGATATCGCTTATCACCGCGACAAATTCGGTCGCGGCTTCGATCAAATGATCAACATTTGGGGCGCCGACCACCATGGTTATATCCCGCGTGTGAAAGCAGCCATGGAGGCGCTTGGCAACGATCCGAAGAAATTGACCGTGCTCATTGCACAAATGGTCAGCTTGTTCCAAAACGGCGAAAAAATGAAAATGTCCAAGCGTACGGGTAAAGCCGTTACGATGGAGGATCTGATGGACGAGGTTGGCATCGACGCGATTCGTTACTTCTTCTCCATGCGGAGCATGGATTCGCATCTTGATTTCGATATGGATCTTGCCATCTCTACTTCAAATGAAAATCCGGTTTTCTATGTGCAATATGCACATGCGCGGATTTGCAGCATATTTAGGCAAGCCGAAGAGCAGGGCCTAGTGCTCAATGCTGCAGATAGCATTGATTTCAGTAAGCTGACTGCTGAAGGCGAGTTCGATCTTTTGCGTAAGATTGGCGAGCTGCCGCAGGAAATCTCGGAAGCGGCTGCGCAATACGCGCCGCATCGCCTTATCCGCTATGTGTATGAGCTGGCGTCACAATTCCACAGCTATTACAGAGCGGAGCGCGTGATTACGGAGGATGCCGATCAGTCGCAGGCCCGCCTTGCGTTGCTTGCCGCCGTTCGTATTTCGATTGCCAACGTGCTGCGTCTTGTCGGTGTTTCTGCCCCTGAGCGTATGTAAGATCCGCCTCATAAAAACAAGCCGTGGATTCAGGCCTTATCCACGGCTTGCATCATACGCATCACATCAAGCTCGCCGATCGTTCGGCGGGCTTTGCTGCCCCTTAGAGACTGCACGGAGCGTTTAATAATAGCCTTGATCTCGGAAGGCGTAAGTCCCTGCTTATGCGCGAGCAAGAGCGCTATTGCTCCGCTGACATGCGAGGTAGCCATAGACGTGCCGCTCATCTCGTTGTATTTGCCGCGGAGCCAAGCCGATACGATTTTATCGCCGGGTGCATAGACATCGATGTATGCGCCGCGATTGCTGAAGGGAGCAACGCGGCGGAGCTTGTTGGTTGCGCCGACAGCGATTGTCTGCGGATAGCGCGCCGGGTAATCGACAGAGCGCCGCTTCCCATCGTTACCGGAGGAAGCGACGATGATAATCCCGGCATTATGGGCATTTATGACCGCGCCAAGCAGAGCTTTGCTTCTTGTCTTCATGCCGAAGCTCATGTTGATCACGTTCATGCGATTGCGTATGCACCACTCAATACCGAGAATAATGTCGGAAACGAAGGCGCTCCCATTATGGTCGAAGGCTTTGACAGGAGAAACCAACGCGCGCGGCGCAACGCCGATCATGCCCTGAAGCTGATTGGCTGCCGCGATGGTTCCGGCAATATGCGTGCCGTGACCGTTATCATCATGCGGGAGCATGCTGCGGTTTAACAAATTGATGCCTCGCGAGAGCGAGTGCTGGAGATCGGGATGGCTGAAATCAACCCCCGTATCGATGACGCCGACCTTTATCCGGTGGCCGGTCGTAGTACCCCATGCTTGCGGGGCTTTAATTTGATTGACGCCCCAAGGAATACCTTTATCTACAGTAATCGACTTTTGCGTTGAAGAATGAACGCTTATTTTGCAGTCCTTTTCAATCCATATTCGGCCCGAGAACCGCTCAAGCGTTTCCTCGGCCGGCAACCTGCAAGCTATTCCAAGAATGCTAGGCATTTTTCTGATGCTTTTTTGTGGTGACGACGAAGCGACCTGAGGCATTTGCTGTAGGAAGTATCGGTAGTCGCTCGCACGCTGAAAACGAATGATTCGTTTTTCAGTCGTTGTGTCCGTGCAAGCCATCGTATCCTGCAACAAGCGGATAAAAGCGACGGTGTCCAAACTTGGCTTCCCCTCCCGACGGACCATGCTGCACTATTGTATGACCGAGCGTTCGATAACGCATGAGCAACTTGCCTTTTTTCGCATAAATAGGCAACAAACCGTGTCAAAAATCGCCCGGGTACATACGATGAACAAAGAGTTCTCAGGGGCTCTTACGTCCAAGGTACGTTACCTCGTGTCATGGCCGGATGGATACAGTCAAAGCGGAAGGTTTATCCTTTCGCTTTTTGCATTTAAGTCCAAGCTGTGCCGGAGCGCTAAGGGTCGCTTGCTTTTTTGGAGGAAATAGGTTTTACTATACTTTGACTAGCGTAAACGACGGATGCCATCCTCTGGCAGTATCCGCTCGCTTCGCAATGAAATGTGAGCGGTGTATAAGAGGGAAACGTACACGATCCTTGCATTTTGAAGGAATAAACTTGTACATAATTTGATTGGCAAGAGAGGATGTGTCCATATGAGCAGCAGCAATTTTACGTTAAAGCTGGATCCTGAACGTATGAAGGAAATGCCTATGGTCGATTTGGCCTTTGAAGTGCTGAAAGCGGCTAATACGCCTTACTACTATCGCGATCTTATGATGGAGATCGCTAAAATACGCGGTCTTTCCGCGGATGGAATCAACCAGTTCATCGCCCAGGTATATACGGAAATCAATATTGACGGCCGTTTTGCATGTGTTGGCAGCAACATGTGGGGACTGAAGCGCTGGTATCCGGTTGAGCGTTCTGAGGATCCTGTAGGCAATGCGAAGCGTACTCGGATCATCAACGACGACGATGATCTCGAGGATGATGATGTGTTCGCAGACGAAGAAGAGGATACTTACGCAGAGGCTGAAGAAGACTACGATGTATTCGACGAGGACCGTGAGGACTTTGAAGAAGCAGAAGAGGAAGCGGAAGTTGATGAGGAAGTAGTCATCGATGACGAGGAGCTGGACGAAGAAGAGGTCGACGGCGAATTGGATGCAGATGACGATGATTCGGATGATGAGGATTTCGAGGAAGAAGAGGAAAGTGGCGGCAAGTAGTTTGCTGAATGGCTAAGGCCGAAAATTCAACAAGCTTATACTTGGTCTTCATTTACCGTGGTACGAGCCCTTGCCTGAATAAATGGCAGCGGCGTACCAAGTATCCTGTCGGTTTAGCTTGACAGGTGCTACAAGCGCAGAGTAAACTATCTCATGGGCTAAAGATTCGGTTAACAAATAATGCATACAATCGTGTACGACAGTTGCCGTCTAATCGAGGCAAAGGCGCGTCACGCGATGAAATATAAGCGCAGCATGACAGCAAACTTATGCTTGCTTATATTTTTATATATGCCAAAAAAGGAAAAGTGCCCCGTTGCTACGGGTGTCACTTTTTTTGTTTGTGAGGGATGGGTCTGTAGGATGCATTTCCACAAACTGGATGGAGGGGCGGAGTGTATCCGCATCCATGTTTATCGAGTAAATGGGCAAACCTAAACATTAACCATAGGAGCTTGGAGGGTATCATCACAGTGACCAAATATATATTTGTAACCGGCGGCGTAGTGTCGTCTTTGGGCAAAGGGATTACAGCAGCCTCGCTCGGCCGATTGCTGAAGAACAGGGGCCTCAAAGTAACGATTCAGAAGTTTGACCCTTACATCAACGTGGACCCGGGAACGATGAGTCCATACCAGCACGGTGAAGTATTCGTTACCGATGATGGTGCAGAAACGGATTTGGATCTAGGTCACTATGAACGGTTCATCGATATTAACCTTTCGAAGAACAATAATGTGACGTCCGGCAAAATCTATTCCAACGTAATTACAAAAGAACGCCGCGGCGACTACTTGGGTGGAACTGTTCAGGTTATTCCGCATATTACGAATGAAATCAAGGATCGTGTATTCCGCGCCGGCAAAGAAGCGGGATCAGATGTTGTCATTACAGAAATCGGCGGTACCGTGGGTGACATTGAGAGCTTGCCTTTCCTTGAAGCCATCCGTCAAATTAAGAGTGATATTGGACGCGACAATGTGATGTACATTCATGTTACGCTGATCCCTTATATCAAAGCTGCAGGCGAAGTGAAAACGAAGCCGACCCAGCACAGTGTTAAGGAATTGCGCAGCATCGGCATTCAGCCGAACGTCATTGTATGCCGTACGGAACATCCGCTTGCAGAAGATTTGAAGCGTAAGATCGGTCTGTTCTGCGATATCGATGCAAATGCCGTTGTAGAGTGCCGCGATGCTTCCACGTTGTATGAGGTTCCTTTGATGCTTCGTGAAGAAGGTCTCGACGAAATTGTCGTAAACCATCTGAAGCTGAAAACCGAACAGCCGGATATGCGTGAATGGGAAGAACTGGTTAAACGCGTTAAATCGCTCCATAAGAAAACGGAGATCGCGATTGTAGGTAAATACGTTGCTCTGCACGATGCTTATCTAAGTATTGTGGAATCACTTGAGCATGCGGGTATCGCTTCCGATTCAGAAGTAAAAATCCGCTGGCTGCATGCCGATGAGCTTACGGAAGAGAATGTGGATGAGCAGCTGCAAGGCGTTCATGGCATCCTTGTACCAGGCGGCTTCGGTGATCGCGGTATTGAAGGTAAGATTACGGCAATCAAATACGCTCGCGAGAGAAAAATTCCGTTTTTCGGTATCTGCTTAGGTATGCAGGTGGCTGTCATTGAATATGCTCGTAACGTTGCCGGACTTGCAGGCGCGAATAGCTCGGAAATTAATTCGTCCACGCCGTATCCGGTTATTGATTTGCTGCCGGATCAGAAGGACATTGAAGATATGGGCGGTACGATGCGTCTAGGACTGTATCCGTGCAAGCTGAAGCCCGAAACACTTGCTGAGCGGGAGTACGGAGACGAGCTTGTTTACGAGCGTCACCGTCATCGTTATGAATTTAACAATGAGTACCGTGAAACGATTGAATCAGCAGGTCTGACGATCTCCGGAACTTCGCCGGACGGACGTCTTGTGGAAATGGTAGAAATGGCTGACCACCCGTGGTTCTTGGCTGTTCAGTTCCACCCTGAGTTCACTTCTAGACCGAATCGTCCGCAGCCATTGTTCCGCGGAT
Organism: Paenibacillus sp. 01T443; assembly: GCF_056398325.1. Taxonomy (NCBI): domain Bacteria; kingdom Bacillati; phylum Bacillota; class Bacilli; order Caryophanales; family Paenibacillaceae; genus Paenibacillus; species Paenibacillus sp. 01T443. The sequence goes on along the minus strand of NZ_JBFTPE010000021.1, from coordinate 14,577 downwards.
TCGTACAAGCTGCGCTTAACTACTCGGAGTAATTTTTCGTCATTTCTATCAATGGCATATTCTGTAACAACACCTGATAAGTTTTTCTCGTGGCGAGAAGGATTATATACCCACTTTAGCGAATATATTAACGATTATGGAAGAGTTGGCCATTTTTGTAGGTAAACTCAGTCGCGGGGGGATTTGGAGTTGGAAAAGAAGAAAGTATTGATCGTTGATGATCAGAACGGTATTCGCGTATTGCTAATGGAAGTGTTCAGCAGCGAGGGCTACAATACGTTCCAAGCGTCTAATGGCAAGCTGGCTTTGGAAATCGTGAAAAACGAAGCTCCTGATCTTGTGCTGCTGGATATGAAAATTCCTGGTATGGATGGTCTCGAAATTTTGAAGCATGTAAAAGCGATCGATCGTAACATCAAAGTCATCATGATGACTGCTTACGGTGAACTCGATATGATCAAAGAAGCGACGGATCTCGGCGCGTTAATGCACTTTACGAAGCCATTCGACATCGACGAGATGCGGATCGCGGTAAACATGCAGCTGCGTGGCGGAAATTCCGCAAGCCGCTTCGCAATAGGCTCATAAATTCAGCTAATAAACGGCATCGTCAATTGTTCAAAGACGATGTCGTTTTTTTTCATTTCTTGGAAGTGGCAAAACAAGCTTTACTTTTCCAAGTCCCAATATGTTATAATGTCTCAGAATGACAAGTTGGAAGAGCTTGAGCAAGAATGTTCCAAACGATGAACCCATTCGTTTGTCGACTACAGCTGGCGTAGGCAAAATCAATGTAAATATTGAAAACCAAGCGGCTTTGTACAATCCGCGCAAATACATGACGCCTGCTCGCATTGCGATGAAGGCTGTTATCTGTTACCCAAGAATAATCCGTTTGTTCGGAAGCAACAACCAAGCGTAATAACAGGAGCAAAGGAACCAAACCGCCTCAATTAGGGCAAGTGGGCTTAACACTCGCTTGCTTTGGCGGTTCTTCCTTTATTCTCTTCCAATCTACGGGAGGAAATATAATTAGATGGAGAAATTGATGATACGCGGCGGACGGCCGCTTCGCGGTACTGTTCAGATCAGCGGGGCCAAGAATAGCGCGGTTGCGCTTGTGCCTGCTGCCATATTAGCAGAATCAGAAGTTGTGCTGGATAATCTGCCGATTATAAGTGATGTAGCTGTTTACAGCGAAATTTTGCAAGAACTAGGTGCTGTCGTAAAGCGTGATGGCGATATGATGCGCATTGATCCTTCAGAGCTTGTCTCTAAGGCAATGCCAAATGGTAAAGTAAAGCTGCTTCGAGCATCGTATTATCTAATGGGCGCTATGCTTGGCAGATTTGGAGAAGCGACGATAGGCATGCCTGGCGGCTGCAATTTTGAGCCGCGGCCGATTGACCAACATATTAAAGGGTTTGAAGCATTAGGCGCTACGGTAACCAATGATCACGGTTCGATTCGGATTTTTGCAAAAGAGCTGCGCGGCGCGAAAATTTATCTCGATGTATCAAGTGTAGGAGCTACAATTAATATTATGCTAGCGGCCTCCCGGGCCAAAGGATTAACGATTATTGAAAACGCGGCAAAAGAGCCTGAAATTATAGATGTAGCTACTCTCCTTAATGCCATGGGCGCAAAAATCAAAGGTGCTGGAACGGAGACGATTCGTATAGAAGGAGTCGACCGGCTTCACGGCTGCCGACATTCCATTATTCCTGATCGAATTCAAGCTGGTACGTACATGATTGCAGCTGCTGCAACACGCGGCGATGTCCTTATCGATAATGTTATTCCTAAGCACTTAGAAGCCATGACGGCTAAGCTGGAAGAGATGGGTGTTCAAGTCATTGAAATGGATGAATCCATCCGTATTATTGGCGGGCCTAAATATACATCCATCGATGTGAAGGCACTTGTATATCCTGGATTCCCTACGGATCTTCAATCCCCAATGACGACCTTGCTTACGCAAGCAAACGGAGTCAGTATTTTAACGGATTATGTTTATGGTACCAGATTCAAGCATGTCCCAGAGCTCTCTCGTATGGGAGCTAACATTCGTGTTGAAGGTCGCTCGGCAGTAATTGAGGGCGGGAAACTCAATGCCGCAAAAGTAAAAGCAGCTGATTTACGTGCAGGCGCTGCACTTGTTGTTGCCGCGCTTACTGTTGACGAAGGTGTTACCGAAATATCAGGTGTCGAATATATTGACCGAGGTTATGATAATCTAGTAGAAAATCTATGCCGGCTGGGTGCTGAAGTATGGCGTGAAACGGAAGCCTCATCATAAGGTAGTAGGACGATGCAGACGCTGTGGAATAGACGGCGTCTAATTCGGCAATGCTGTTTAATCAGTCCTATGATTTTACTAGATATACAAAATCATAATGAAAATTGAATAAAGTGGTGAGAATATGACAGACCTTCAGATCGCGGATCTAGAAGAGATGAAGTTGACCGAGCTATACAAATTAGCAAAGCAATTTCAGGTTCCCTATTACGGAACGCTTAAGAAGAAGGAATTAATTTTTGCCATTCTACGCTCACAGGCTGAGAAGAGCGGTCTTATGTTTATGGAAGGCGTGCTCGATATTTTGTCGGAAGGCTTTGGATTTTTACGGCCTATTAACTATCTGCCGAGCAAGGAAGATATTTATATTTCAGCATCGCAAATTCGCAGGTTTGATTTAAGAAGCGGTGATCTTGTATCAGGTAAATGCCGCCCGCCAAAAGAAAATGAGCGTTACTTTGGTTTGCTGCAGGTCAACGCCGTAAATGGCGAAAACCCTGAGACGGCTTCGGAACGACTGCATTTTCCTGCGCTTACTCCTCTTTATCCAGAAAAGAAGCTGGTGCTTGAGACGACATCGTCGAAGCTTTCCACACGCATGATGGACTTGCTCGCTCCTGTAGGACTTGGACAACGCGGCCTAATCGTTGCTCCTCCGAAGACGGGTAAGACATTGCTGCTCAAAGAAATCGCCCACAGTATTTCAGAAAACCGTCCCGATATTAAACTGTTCGTCCTGCTCATCGATGAGCGTCCCGAGGAAGTTACGGATATGCAGCGCTCTGTGAAAGGCGAGGTTATCGCATCTACATTTGATGAGCTGCCAGAAAACCATATTAAAGTAGCCGAGCTGGTACTTGAAAGAGCGCTTCGTCTTGTTGAGCACAAGAAGGATGTTGTCATCTTGATGGATAGTATCACCCGTCTTGCGAGGGCGTATAACTTGGTTATTCCTCCATCTGGACGCACGCTTAGCGGCGGTATTGATCCTGCAGCGTTCCACCGTCCAAAACGGTTCTTTGGTTCGGCCCGTAACGTTGAAGAGGGCGGCAGCTTGACGATTCTTGCAACTGCATTGATCGAAACCGGCTCGCGTATGGATGATATCATTTATGAAGAATTTAAAGGTACCGGCAACATGGAACTTCATCTTGACCGTAAGCTTTCTGAGCGCCGTATTTTCCCTGCTCTCGATTTGCGCAGATCAGGCACGAGACGTGAAGAGATGCTGCTGACGAAGGAAGAACTTGAGAAGGTTTGGGCCATCCGCAGAGGGATGACGGATACGCCGGACTATGTCGATAATTTCTTGAAAAAACTTAAAGACAGCGAGAATAACGAACAGTTTCTCATGTCTCTTGATACAACGGTTGAAGCGAAGCCGGAGCGGTCCGGTATTAAAAGCAGTACGACAACGACCAGCAGGCGCCCAACGCCAAGAACTACGCACGGTTCGTAAGACCGCAGGAAGGAGAACAACATGAATCTCGTATATGCGGATGAACAAGGAAATGTATTTGACCATCCCGACTTCATAGCCTTGGGCAGAAGCGGTGATATGATTGTGGAAATTATGGAGGAGGAATTGATTCCTCTTCCGAACGGGGCGACCTTAGTAAGCCTGCCCTTCACGAGGCCGATTGGACTTAATCCAGACACTGGCGAAATGCAAATGCTGCCCGGCGGAGCTCAAGCTGTGGGTGCATTGCTGCCGCAAGGCTTTACCCGGCTATGCCTGCCTGGTTATGTAAAGGCAGATAAGAACGAAAAGTTGCCTCTTTTCGGCTATACGGCTGTCGTATGGAAAGATGGAAACTTCTATGTTACGGCAGAGCAATGCGATGATCCGGAGAGATGGGATCCGCTTAATTGCGACCGTGGCGAGTTAGGCATTCAAGTCGAGCGCATACTTGCCAAATATCCTGAGAACCGGCTTTATAAGCATCTATCCAATTGTGCTTTGGGTTATGAGTGCTTGACCTCATCTAACACCTTTTTAGGAAGATGGGAAGGAGCTGTCCCTGTATCCTATTCTTGTAATGCGGGCTGCTTTGGCTGTATTTCCGAGCAACCCGATGACAGCGGCTTTGTCGCTCCACAGACACGGATGAACTTCAAGCCGACGGTCGATGAGGTTGTTGAAATTATGTTGGAGCATCTGCGCGAGCCGGAGTCGATCATTAGCTTTGGACAAGGCTGTGAAGGTGAACCTTCAACGCAAGCAAAAATTATTGTTGAGGCGATGCAGCGTGTGCGCAGTCAAACCTCGCTTGGTTATATTAACATTAATACGAACGCCGGCCTGACCGACTATATGCGCGCAATTGTCGATGCGGGTCTTAATCTTATGCGTGTCAGCACGATTAGTGCGCTCGATGATCACTATAATGCTTATTATAAACCTCGTGGTTATACATTAAAAAATGTCGAGAAGTCGTTGAAGTATGCGTCCGATAATGGAGTATATACTTCTATTAACTACTTGATTTTCCCTGGCGTTACCGACCGTGAGGAAGAAATCGAAGCGATGATCGGTTTTGTGAAGCGTACGGGATTGAAGCTCATTCAAATGCGAAATCTGAATATCGATCCTGAAAGCTATTTGGCGATTATCCCAAAGGCGCAAGGCGAGATATATGGAATGAAGCAAATGCTTGAGATTTTCCGCGAGGAGCTGCCAGATGTTGTGATTGGCTCCTATACGCATGTTCCGCCGGCGGCCTTGCTTCGTTAAAGGTCCCATTTTCGGTAATTAAAGCTAATATTGACATATGAGCGATTATTCATTGCAACTGTAAAAGAGTTCATGCTATAATCCGAGATGTGTGATTTAACTCTGGGTCCGCATGCGATTCAGGGCAGAAAGAGGTGAACGAGATGAAACAAGCTATTCATCCGACATACCACATCATTACAGCAACTTGCGCTTGTGGAAATTCCTTCGAGACTGGTTCGATTAAACCGAGCCTTCGCGTAGAGGTTTGTTCCCAATGCCACCCATTCTACACGGGTAAGCAAAAGTTCCTGGATGCTGGCGGCCGCGTCGATCGTTTCAAGAAGAAATACGGTATTTAATCCAACAAATCGTTCCGCCTTTATTTGGCAGAATACAAGAGCCTCCCTCAGCCATCCTATTGGTTAGAAGGGAGGTTTTTTGATTGCAAAAGAAACCGTTTGATTTATCTAGACCATTGCATTTATGTCGAATTTTTATTATGGCGGTATGTGTTTTGGTGTTAGCCATAACGCTGACTGCCTGTGGGAGCAACAAGCAGGACAAGATGAAAACCTATGGCCACGATGGATATATGGGGTACTCCAACAGCAATCCAAACTTGCCGAATCGCCATCAATACCTTAACTATAACGCGGACGGTAACATGATCGAACAAGTGCTGGAGCCCATTGCCGGCATTGAGCATACGCAAATTTATTTTAACGGAACGGACCTTCATGTGAACTTAGATGTAGACTCGTCCTTGTCCGATGGTCAGATTGAGCAGCTGCGCGCGAAGGCCCAATCTGTTGTACAGCATAATATGCAGAGGTACTCGGTTCATGTGGAAGCGAAAAGATAATCAGCAGTAATCCGTTTCCAATTCAATTGTACGAGTTGCGCTTTGCAACGGAATGGGCTATACTTATTTTTGCCGTGCTAGATGGGGAGGTAGCGGTGCCCTGTAACTCGCAATCCGCTGTAGCGAGGTTGAATTCCTACTTGAGGTTATGCTGATGTAGGGTCTTGGCACTTGCGAGCAGTGTTGACAGTTGGGTCCTCCGCAATGGACGTTTGTGAACCCGGTCAGGTCCGGAAGGAAGCAGCCATAAGCAAATTAGTTCATGTGCCGGAGGAGTGCCTGACTCGAGCTGTAGTGCAAGGATGCCGCCTGGGTCGCATTTATCAGGAGTAGGTGCACGGTACTAAAAAGATTTTTACCACCAATAACAAATGAAGCACCTGTTGACGCTGTTCGATAATTTTATCGGAAATAGCGGATGCAGGTGTTTTTGTGTATTGAACTTTATTTTAATAGAATGGGATTGGGGCGGGCAAAAGAAAGTTTTGCTTGCTACACAGTTGTTGTATAATAGGGGTATAGCAATTTTTTTGTAACGAAAAGGCAACTTGAAAGGAAAGGTCTGCGTGTCACATATCGCTTTATACCGTGCCTGGCGTCCGCAGACGTTTCAGGACATGGTTGGACAACAGCATATTATTCAAACGCTGCAGAATTCCATTCGCGAACAACGCGTGTCGCATGCTTATCTTTTTAACGGGCCTCGGGGGACGGGAAAGACAAGCGCCGCAAAAATTTTGGCGAAAGCGGTTAACTGCGAACGCGGTCCGGCTGAAGAGCCTTGTAATGAATGCGATGCTTGCATAGGAATTACTGCGGGACATATTATGGATGTAATCGAGATTGATGCTGCATCAAATCGCGGGATTGATGAGATACGTGATATTCGTGATAAAGTGCGATATGCACCTTCAGAAGTGCGGTTCAAAGTTTATATCATAGATGAAGTACATATGCTCACGGCTGAGGCGTTCAATGCTTTGCTAAAGACATTGGAGGAGCCGCCGGGGCATGTGATTTTTATCTTGGCGACGACTGAACCGCATAAGCTACCTGCTACGATTATTTCACGCTGTCAGCGTTTTGATTTCAGGCAGGTTTCACTTGAAGAGCAAACAGAGCATTTGCTTAAGATTTGCCTAGAAGAGGGTATAGAGGCTGAGAAGGATGCAATTGCTTATATCGCAAGATTATCCGAAGGCGGTATGCGTGATGCGATAAGCTTGCTGGAGCAGGTTTCTGCCTTTGCCGGTAATCGCATCACTCTTGAAGCGGCGGTCGATGTGACTGGCGGAATGGCTGCTGATCATTTTTATCAGCTGGCTGAGGCTGTCAAGGATCGTAATGTATCAGCCGTTATGCCGCTCGTGGAAAGCTTGATGCAAGCAGGCAAAAGCGCGGACAAATGTATGGAAAACTTAATTTACTATTTCCGTGACTTGCTGGTTATGAAGCTTGCTCCGCAGGGCGGTGCGGTGACGGAACGCATCGTAGATCCAGAACGCTTCAAAATGATGGCCGAAGCCTTTTCACCTGCACGGTTGTTTGCGATGATTGATACGCTCAATCGTTATCAAGTGGAACTGAAGCATGCCTCGCAGCCGCAAACTTTGTTTGAGGTAGCTCTGATGAAGTTATGTACCCTGGGTGACGAGCAAACAGCAGGCGGAGCGGCTTCCGCAAGCGCTGCTTCATCTCCATCAAACGGTGCGCAATCTGCTGAGGTAGGACGATTGCGACAGCAGATTGAAGCGCTGGAGCGTAAGCTGGAGCAGGCCATTCAAAATGGCGTGGCCGGCGGAGGCCAAGCATCTCCAGCTGACCAAGCGGCTAGCAAGCAAGCTGCACGTACGAATGCGGTTCGCACCTCGTTCGGTGGCTCGGGCGGTATTGCAAGGTCATCCGTTAAGCTGGATCCGTATTTAGCGACAGCTGGAAGCCCGGAATTCAATCAGATCCGCATGAAATGGAATGATGTGCTGCAGGGCGTAAAGGATGCCAAAATAACCGTTCACGCCTGGTTGAAGGATGGAGAACCCGTTGCTTCTGCTGATGATGCAATCCTCGTCGCTTTTAAGAATACAATGCACCGTGAAACGACCGAAAAACAGGCAAATCGTGATATTATTGAAAAGGTAATGCATGACGTGCTTGGAGGTTCGTTCCGGATTGTAACGGTCATGCTGAAGGATTGGCAGGCCGCGGCACAAGGAGCCGACGCGCAGAAGAGCGAGACGCTTCAGCTTGAGCATGAGTCTTCTAATGCTCCTAACGCACCACAATCGTCAAGCAGGCCTGTATGGGTGGAAGAAGCCGTAAAGCTTTTTGGCGAAGACTTGGTAGTAGTGAAGGATAACGATTAAATACTAATGATGAGGTGAATGGAAATGAACAATATGAACCAAATGATGAAGCAAGTTAAGAAGATGCAGGATCAAATGATGAAGGCGCAAGAAGAGCTTGAAACAAAGACGGTTGAAGGAACAGCAGGCGGCGGCGTCGTAACTGTATCTGCTAACGGCCATAAGAAGCTTCTAAGCATTACAATTAAGCCTGAAGCGGTAGATCCGGAGGATGTAGAAATGCTGCAGGATCTCGTGCTTACAGCTGTCAACGATGCACTTTCCAAAGTTGATGAGCTTGCGAACAAAGATATGGGTAAATTCACAGGCGGAATGAAAATTCCGGGATTGTTTTAAGAAGCAGCGTGCTTCCGTTTGAAAGGAGCTGTACCCAGTTTTGTATTACCCCGAACCGATAGCGAAATTAATTGATGCTTTTACGCGATTACCGGGTATTGGACCCAAAACGGCCGCCCGTCTGGCGTTTCATGTGCTTCGAATGAAAGAAGACGACGTCATTGATTTTGCGAAGGCGCTAGTAAGCGTTAAGCGCAATTTGTTCTATTGCTCGGTTTGCTGCAACATTACCGATACTGATCCATGTAGAATATGCCAGGATAAGTCTCGTGATAATTCCGTCATCTGCGTCGTTCAAGAATCGAAGGATTTAGTGGCCATTGAACGGATGAAGGATTTTCAAGGGCAATATCATGTTCTCCAAGGCGCAATCTCTCCAATGGAAGGTATCGGGCCGGATGAAATTCGAATTGCAGAACTATTGCGAAGACTAAGCGATGAGCGTGTGCAGGAGCTTATATTGGCAACTAATCCGAACATTGAGGGCGAAGCGACAGCCATGTACTTATCGAGGCTTATTAAGCCATTTGGAATCCGTGTTACGCGTATTGCGCATGGGCTCCCGGTTGGCGGGGATCTTGAATATGCGGATGAAGTTACGTTATCGAAAGCGTTAGAAGGTCGAAGAGAAATCAATTAAGTTTCATTTATTTCAAAGCGGTAGATCGAGTCTATACTCGGTCTACCGTTTTTTTTGTTCCATTAAGACACGGCTGATCAAGATCTCGTTCTAATCCAATGTCCAAGCCTATACATATAGTAGAGAGCTGTGAATAGCCGGGACAAGCGGGAGGGGATAGGTTTGACCAGCAAACAACAAGCGACCTTGGGAAAACAGACCAAAGAAATGGATAATATCCGTATGGAAATAGCGGATGCTCATCGGGATTGGGAAAATGCCAACCGGTTTTTTAACACTGCTGTCGGCAAAGATCAAATTGATTATGCCATTTATTATTTGATTACAGCGGAGAAGAGATATGAGATGCTGCTTCGCATGGCAAAGCGTACGAGTGATAATTGGCCAGCCTGGGGAGGAATGAGTTTATGAAAGAGGTATGGTTATCCATCCTAATTGTATCTTCAGTTTTATTGGCTATCGTCCTCTTTAGAAGCAAGCTGTCTTGGGGCTTGCTTCGAAGCTTCGCTCTTCATCTTGTTTTAGCAGCGGGATTATTGTACCTTTTGAATTATTCCGGGCTCGTGCCTGGGATGTATATTCCGCTCAATCCCGTCACAATTGGGACGGTGTTAACATTAGGTGTTCCTGGAGTGGCCTTGATTGTTGGTCTTCAATGGGTAGTGGTTTAACGTTTTGTAAAAAGGTTTGGGTAAAAGGTTGACTCCTGCATCATTTATATGTTACATTATTTCTCGCGCCAAGAGTAAGTGAACAGGCTTCAAAAAAAGAAATAAAAAAAACACTTGCATTAACTTGGGCATCTGTGATATATTATAAAAGTCGCCAATGAGACACATGGCCGACACGAAAGAAAAGATTGCTCTTTGAAAACTGAACAACGAGTAATAAGCTGGGAAAGATGGAGCAATCTATCACTTATAGATGGACCCGCGGCGCATTAGCTAGTTGGTGAGGTAACGGCTCACCAAGGCGACGATGCGTAGCCGACCTGAGAGGGTGATCGGCCACACTGGGACTGAGACACGGCCCAGACTCCTACGGGAGGCAGCAGTAGGGAATCTTCCGCAATGGACGAAAGTCTGACGGAGCAACGCCGCGTGAGTGATGAAGGTTTTCGGATCGTAAAGCTCTGTTGCCAGGGAAGAATGCTTGGGAGAGTAACTGCTCCCAAGGTGACGGTACCTGAGAAGAAAGCCCCGGCTAACTACGTGCCAGCAGCCGCGGTAATACGTAGGGGGCAAGCGTTGTCCGGAATTATTGGGCGTAAAGCGCGCGCAGGCGGCCTTGTAAGTCTGTTGTTTAAACTTGGGGCTCAACCCCAAGTCGCAATGGAAACTGCAAAGCTTGAGTGCAGAAGAGGAAAGTGGAATTCCACGTGTAGCGGTGAAATGCGTAGAGATGTGGAGGAACACCAGTGGCGAAGGCGACTTTCTGGGCTGTAACTGACGCTGAGGCGCGAAAGCGTGGGGAGCAAACAGGATTAGATACCCTGGTAGTCCACGCCGTAAACGATGAATGCTAGGTGTTAGGGGTTTCAATACCCTTGGTGCCGAAGTTAACACATTAAGCATTCCGCCTGGGGAGTACGGTCGCAAGACTGAAACTCAAAGGAATTGACGGGGACCCGCACAAGCAGTGGAGTATGTGGTTTAATTCGAAGCAACGCGAAGAACCTTACCAGGTCTTGACATCCCRATGTAAGCATTAGAGATAGTGCCCCTCTTCGGAGCATTGGAGACAGGTGGTGCATGGTTGTCGTCAGCTCGTGTCGTGAGATGTTGGGTTAAGTCCCGCAACGAGCGCAACCCTTGATCTTAGTTGCCAGCACTTCGGGTGGGCACTCTAGGATGACTGCCGGTGACAAACCGGAGGAAGGTGGGGATGACGTCAAATCATCATGCCCCTTATGACCTGGGCTACACACGTACTACAATGGCCGATACAACGGGAAGCGAAACCGCGAGGTGGAGCCAATCCTATCAAAGTCGGTCTCAGTAGATGATTGGGGTGAAGTCGTAACAAGGTAGCCGTATCGGAAGGTGCGGCTGGATCACCTCCTTTCTAAGGAAATACCCGRACCCGATGAGGTTCGGATAAACKTGGCAGTTTATCGCTTACTCGTTGTCAGTTTTGARAGATTAATCMTCTTTCAACGCAAGTCATGTCATCCGTTTGGTGGCGATGGCGGAGGGGAACCACRCGTTCCCATACCGAACACGACCGTTAAGCCCTCCAGCGCCAATGGTACTTAGACCGCAGGGTCTTGGGAGAGTAGGACGTCGCCAAGCAGGTGTTCTTACACCTTTTATACGTACGATGAGAATTAAGGGCCTTTAGCTCAGCTGGTTAGAGCGCACCCCTGATAAGGGTGAGGTCGGTGGTTCGAGTCCACTAAGGCCCACCACTATAAATTCTCGGAAGTCGTAAACTTAATATGGGGCCATAGCTCAGCTGGGAGAGGGTTAAGCTAGTAAGAGCGCACGGAGGATGCCTAGGCACCAGGAGCCGAAGAAGGACGTGGCGAACAACGATACCGCCCCGGGGAGCCGTAAGCAGGCATTGATCCGAGGATTTCCGAATGGGGAAACCCAGCTGTCGTAATGGACAGTTACTAYYAASTGAATACATAGSTTRRTMAGAGGCATACCAGGGGAACTGAAACATCTAAGTACCCTGAGGAAGAGAAAACAATAGTGATTCCGTCAGTAGCGGCGAGCGAACGCGGATTAGCCCAAACCAAGGAGCTTGCTCCTTGGGGTTGTAGGACGTCTCACAYGGAGTTACAAAGGTGTTTGGTAGGCGAAGAGGTCTGGAAAGGCCCGCCAGAGCAGGTAAAAGCCCTGTAACCGAAAGCAAGCACYCTCCGAGACGGATCCTGAGTACGGCGGGACACGTGAAACCCCGTCGGAATCCGGCAGGACCATCTGCCAAGGCTAAATACTCCCTGGTGACCGATAGTGAAGCAGTACCGTGAGGGAAAGGTGAAAAGCACCGCGGAAGCGGAGTGAAAAAGAACCTGAAACCGTGCGCTTACAAAAAGTCAGAGCCCGTTAAATGGGTGATGGCGTGCCTTTTGTAGAATGAACCGGCGAGTTACGATCACGTGCAAGGTTAAGTCGGGAAGACGGAGCCGTAGCGAAAGCGAGTCTGAATAGGGCGAATAAGTACGTGGTCGTAGACCCGAAACCGTGTGATCTACCCCTGTCCAGGGTGAAGGTGCGGTAACACGCACTGGAGGCCCGAACCCACGCACGTTGAAAAGTGCGGGGATGAGGTGGGGGTAGCGGAGAAATTCCAATCGAACTCGGAGATAGCTGGTTCTCCCCGAAATAGCTTTAGGGCTAGCCTCGAGGAATGAGCGTCGTGGAGGTAGAGCACTGATTGGGTGCGGGGCCCGCCAAGGGTTACCAAGTCCAGTCAAACTCCGAATGCCATAGACGTGCTACTCGGGAGTCAGACAGTGAGTGCTAAGATCCATTGTCAAGAGGGAAACAGCCCAGATCATCAGCTAAGGTCCCCAAGTGTGTGTTAAGTGGGAAAGGATGTGGAGTTGCAAAGACAACCAGGATGTTGGCTTAGAAGCAGCCACCATTTAAAGAGTGCGTAATAGCTCACTGGTCGAGTGACTCTGCGCCGAAAATGTAACGGGGCTAAACACACCACCGAAGCTATGACATGTRCCATTAGGTACTTGGGTAGGGGAGCGTTGAATACGGATTGAAGTTGGACCGTGAGGACTGGTGGACTGTATTCAAGTGAGAATGCCGGTATGAGTAACGAAAAGACAAGTGAGAATCTTGTCCGCCGAAAGCCTAAGGGTTCCTGAGGAAGGCTCGTCCTCTCAGGGTAAGTCGGGACCTAACGCGAGGCCGAAAGGCGTAGTGGATGGACAACAGGTTGAAATTCCTGTACCACCGTAAACCGTTATGAGCAATGGGGTGACACAGAAGGGCAGTGACGCGGGCTGATGGAATAGCCCGTCCAAGCAGTGAGGCTAGTGTGTAGGCAAATCCGCACACTRTTAGGCTGGGCTGTGATGGGGAGCGAAAATTATAGTAGCGAAGGTCATGTACTCCGGCTGTCAAGAAAAGCCTCTAGCCAGGTGAAGGTGCCCGTACCGCAAACCGACACAGGTAGGCGAGCAGAGCATGCTAAGGCGCGCGGAAGAACTCTCGTTAAGGAACTCGGCAAAATGACCCCGTAACTTCGGGAGAAGGGGTGCCTCGGTAGGGTGAATAGCCCGAGGGGGCCGCAGTGAAAAGGCCCAAGCGACTGTTTAGCAAAAACACAGGTCTGTGCGAAGCCGTAAGGCGAAGTATACGGGCTGACGCCTGCCCGGTGCTGGAAGGTTAAGGGGAGCGGTTAGGGGTTAAACCCGAAGCTGTGAACCGAAGCCCCAGTAAACGGCGGCCGTAACTATAACGGTCCTAAGGTAGCGAAATTCCTTGTCAGGTAAATTCTGACCCGCACGAATGGCGTAACGACTTGGGCGCTGTCTCAACGAGAGATCCGGTGAAATTTTAATACCTGTGAAGATGCAGGTTACCCGCGACAAGACGGAAAGACCCCATGGAGCTTTACTGTAACTTGATATTGGACTTTGGTACGATCTGTACAGGATAGGTGGGAGCCTGAGAAGCATGAGCGCCAGCTTGTGTGGAGGCGACGTTGGGATACCACCCTGATCGTATCGGAGTTCTAACCTAGAACCGTGAAACCGGTTCGGGGACCGTGTCAGGTGGACAGTTTGACTGGGGCGGTCGCCTCCTAAAATGTAACGGAGGCGCCCAAAGGTTCCCTCAGAATGGTTGGAAATCATTCGAAGAGTGCAAAGGCATAAGGGAGCTTGACTGCGAGACCTACAAGTCGAGCAGGGACGAAAGTCGGGCTTAGTGATCCGGTGGTACCGAATGGAAGGGCCATCGCTCAACGGATAAAAGCTACCCTGGGGATAACAGGCTTATCTCCCCCAAGAGTCCACATCGACGGGGAGGTTTGGCACCTCGATGTCGGCTCATCGCATCCTGGGGCTGAAGTAGGTCCCAAGGGTTGGGCTGTTCGCCCATTAAAGCGGTACGCGAGCTGGGTTCAGAACGTCGTGAGACAGTTCGGTCCCTATCTGTCGCGGGCGCAGGAAATTTGAGAGGAGCTGTCCTTAGTACGAGAGGACCGGGATGGACGTACCGCTGGTGTACCAGTTGTTCCGCCAGGAGCACCGCTGGGTAGCCAAGTACGGACGGGATAAGCGCTGAAAGCATCTAAGCGTGAAGCCCCCCTCAAGATGAGATTTCCCAGTATGTAAGACCCCTTGAAGACGACGAGGTTGATAGGTTCGGGGTGGAAGCACAGCAATGTGTG
>NZ_JBFTPE010000020.1:0-88289 GCF_056398325.1 Paenibacillus sp. 01T443 | reverse complement strand
CCCACTCGCCCTTCTTCAAACCATTTATTAGGGCGTTCCTTTACTGTAATCGTCATATTCTTTCTAGCCGTATTTCCATTTCCATCCGTTACTTGTATCGTAAAGTTGTAATCTCCTGGTTTGGTATTGATACTGATGATGCCTTTGCTACTGTTTAAATCGACTTTTCCATTCACCAATCCGTCGGCAATTGTACCATCGGCATTTAATTCCAAGCCGTCAGGCAGTTTACCCTCTACGATACTCCAAGTATAACCGGGAGTTCCCCCGCCCGCCATAAATTGGAAGGCCGATGCAGCTACGCCGTATTTATTATTCCCTTTCGATTTATTCCATACATATGGCCATTCCTTGTAGCCAGACGGCATGGTTTGGGTTGGAAGCGGCGTTTTAATGGCATCCTCCGTTGATAGTCCTTGCGTGACGATTTTTAGAGCTTCAGTTTCGCCTTCAACCGAATGAACGAGTCCATTGATTTTATTGCCATTTTGGTCCGTAACTCTCCCATAAAACCCAAGGTATGCTGCATCGTTATCGAATCCTAGCGGAACATTATTTGCATTAACATCTTCTGTATACGTATGTTTGATTTGAATCATCAGTTTATTCCAACCCTGCTTTAACAGGACTGCTTGTTTGGTCAAATCCTTTTGTACTTCCACAGATGTGGTCGGTGTAGATACACACCGGTCGTTGACATAAAGTCGATATGAACCGCTGGCGCCTACATTAAAATAAGCTTGTTGTTCTACAGGACTGAATATATATGAGGAAGCGTATACATATTTGTTTTTCGTATCGATTCCTTTCTTCACACTATAATAACCATACAAATCCTGATAATCATCGTAGTTTCTGTTATAAATACGATCATCGAAATATTCCCATTCATGACTTTCGTTATTTAAGCTTAACGGATCGCCGATTTGGGGAGTGATCGCAGCAGTGGCAGGATTTACGCTTTCCCCTACTTCACAAGCATAAATTTTGTCCACGACAGGTGAATCGAAAGGACCTGATACCAGCCATGAGTTAATAAACGGAGCGTTCCCCGTTGCTTGCTGCGCGTTTACCTTCGTACCGGGAGAACCAACCATGAATGATGCAATGAGCATTGAAGAAGTCAATACTACAGCAGTAAATTTACGATAAGTTTTAAACATTTTGTACCTTTCCTCCTTTTAATTATCCTGCGTGATTGCTTCGTAACCGAAACAAGCCCCCGTCTCATTGATCTGATAACACCTTATGAAAGGGGGCTGTTTCGCCAACCTTGGAATAATGCAACGTATTCCAGCCGATTATCAATTACGATTTGCCGCTCTTACTTTCCGTTCACTTTTTTCCATTCGTCGATCTGCTTCTGTTTCTCTGCAATAATGTCGTCGGCGCCAGCCTTTTTCAATTTGTCCTGGAAGATCGGCAAATATTTATCGGGGTCGACCGAACCTGAACCAAGTGAATAGAGCAATTCTTGAACAGCTGCGTTGACGTTGGCAATCTGAGTTTTCACCGGCTCGGTATTGAACGTGAAGCCCATGACTGGAGATACTTTTGCCGTTTTGTCGGCAGCATAGATCATTTCAAGAGACTTTTCGCGTATGGCTACATCTTCATTTTTATCCCATAGCACTCTTCCATAAGACTGGCCGATCTCCCACTCGCTCCAATTAAAATTGTACTTGTCAGGGATCATTTCAATTTGCTTGTCGTTAATTTTTTTGTAATCAATTCCTTCTTGGCCATAAGCGATAAGATGAAAAATTTCATCATTGGTATTCAACAACTCGATCATCTGCACAGCCTTCTCCGGATGCTTCGAATTGGCGCCAACGGCGATCAAAGCCGTAGAAGGTCCGCTCGCCGGAATGAAGGGTTCTGTAAAACGTTTTGAATAAGCGTATACTTTATCTTGCTTATCCGTATGGGGCATGAACGAGCTGGAAGCAAGCTCCGGCATATCGACTGAATCTGGATAAGACTGACCATATTGAGCGGCGATTCGTTTGGCCTTTCTGTCGGGAACATAATCCTTCATCGTAGCGGCATCCTTCTTGATGTATCCGTTTACATACCAGTTTCTGAACGTTTTAAGATAGGCTTTGAATTCCTCCGTATCATACTGGTTGAACACCTTGATGTCCTTGTCATCAAAACGGATCCAACCCGGCATTTTATTGTCCCCAACCGAATCCATGCCGTAGATAATCGGCATATCCGCAAAGTTATCCGCTTGATTGCTGTACTCCCATGGAATCATACCGGGTTCGCCTTTCTTAACGGCGGCGAGGTAAGGTGTCAGATCATCCCATTTGGTCATTGATTTCCAGTCAAAATTGTATTTGTCGGCAAGATCTTTTCTTAACTGAACACCTCTAGCTCCTGCCATCCCCCATACTTGATAGTTAATCGATCCGTATATTTTGCCGTTTACTTTTACGCCGTCCCACATACTTGCCGGAACTCTGGACTTTGTTACAGGCGCGTGTTTATCGAGCAATTCGGTAATGTCCAGATAGGCTCCTTTTGATGCGTTCTGGAAGTAATTCAGATCCCCCCAGCTTCCGGTAAAGGTTAGGTCAAACGGTTCGCCGGAAGAAATCATCATGTTCATTTTTTGTGGAAATGAGCTCCAGTCGTTCACAACAAGCTTTAATGTTGCATTGATCTTCTCCAACGTGATCTTGTTGACTTCTTCCATAACGCGGTCCAAATCTTTCACCGGCGAGTTTCCCATATATAACGTTATTTCAACCGGTTCTTCGTTCTTGGAGTCCACATTGGTCCCCTCTGTCTTGTTTGGCTGATCGTTGTTGGCATTTCCGCATCCTGCGAACGCAAAGACTGCCGCTAGCGTCAAAATCAGCACGAGTGATATTGCTTTTCTTGCTTTCTTCATTGCTGTTTTCCCCCTTTTATGGTAGTACATATTTTTATATAATAGCCTGCAGTAAAATTAACTTGATTATTCTACTGCAGGCTTTTATATCGGACAAGTGATTAAGATTTAACAGCGCCAAGCGTAAGTCCATGAACAAAATAACGCTGTAAGAACGGATATGCCAACACGATAGGCCCGATGGACAAAATGCAAGTCGCCATTCTGGCGCTTTCTCCAGGCAGCATTCCAATAGCTTCTACAATTGCCCTTGAGGCCTGCTCGTTGCTCTGCAAATATTGGATGTTCGTCATCAGCGATTGCAGCAAATATTGGAGGCTGTATAGCTTATTGTTTTCGATAAACAATGCGCTCGTAAACCAATCGTTCCAATAGGCGACAGCGGTGAACAGGCCGATCGTCGCGAGCACCGGTTTGGATATAGGCAGGACGATTCGCAGAAAGGTTCTGAATTCGCCCGAGCCGTCGATTCTCGCTGATTCAAAAATTTCTTCCGGCAAAGCTTTGAAGAAATTTTTCATAATAAGAACATTCACCGGAGAAACAAGAAATGCAAGAATCAAGATCCATATTGTATCTTTCATGTGCAAGTATTTCGTAACCAGAATATAATACGGCACCAATCCACCATTAAAGAGAACGGTAAAGAAGACAAGGAAGGATACCAGATTGCCGAGTTTCATGTTTTTCCGCGACAAGCCGTAAGCCAGCATCGACGACACGAACAGATGAAGCAGCGTGCCGGATAAAGTGACGATGATCGTAATCTTGTAGGCATTTACTATCGATGATGTACCTGAAAAAACATACCAATACGCAAAACTTGTGAACTGCTTCGGGATCAGATGATAACCGTCTTGCAACAATGAATTCTCATTCGTAAAAGATATAGAAAGAACCACAAGCAGCGGAATAATGCATAAAGCGCTGTAAACGATAAACATCAAATTGACAATTAACTTGGAAAACGTAAACTTGTTAACGGATGAAATGTTGCTCATACATGCTTCCCCCTACATTTGTTTGCCTAGAATAATGAACTGTCGCGATCGTATCGCTTAATCAAGTAATTGGACAGCAGTACAAGCACAAGGCCGACAACGGACTGATACAGCCCTACCGCCGATGTCATGCCAAGATCGCTAACGGTTCGCAGCATCCGGAAAACATACGTATCGATGACATCCGTAGTGGAGAACAGAACTCCCGACTCGCGAGGAAGGCTGAAAAACGCCCCCCAGTCCCCAAGGCCTCCATTGAAAATTTTCCCGACCGATAAAAGCAGGAGCGTAATAACAACCGGCATTAATAACGGAATTGTAATATACCTTGCCATATGCAGTTTATTCGCGCCGTCAATTTCGGCCGCTTCATAA
The DNA here is from genome assembly GCF_056398325.1 of Paenibacillus sp. 01T443. Taxonomy (NCBI): domain Bacteria; kingdom Bacillati; phylum Bacillota; class Bacilli; order Caryophanales; family Paenibacillaceae; genus Paenibacillus; species Paenibacillus sp. 01T443. The sequence goes on along the minus strand of NZ_JBFTPE010000020.1, from coordinate 84,014 downwards.
TATTCTTTCGATATACCGGTAATCGCTGCAACGTATATAACCGAGGTATATCCTACAGACTTCAAGATATAGGCCAAAGGAATAATAAAGCGCCAATAAACCGGTTCACTGTACCATTGAATTGGTTCCAACCCAAGGGAAGTCAAGAATCCGTTCACGATCCCTTGATCGACATTCAACAGAGCATACAGCATATATTCGAATACGATCCAGGATAGGAAATAAGGCAGCAGCATGATGCTCTTGTAAGAAGAAGTAAGCCAGCGGTTCCCGGTTTCATGCATTAAGATCGAGAACAGCAGAGACAGAATGGTAACCGCTAACATAATGATGATATTGTTAAATATCGTATTAAAAGTCACAGTGGTCATCGCGTCCGATTTGAAGAAAAACTCGAAGTTTTTCAGTCCGATCCATTCGCTGCCGAAGATGCCCTTTACAGGGTTGTAGTCCTGAAACGCAATAAGGATCCCCATCATCGGCAAATAGTTGAAAATAACGATAAACAGGAAGCCTGGGAGCATCATTGCATAAAACGACTTGTTCAAACTTAAGTCTTTTATGATTGATATTTTGTGCCGGTACTGCTTTTTATTCCCCATCTGTATGGGTTCTGCTTTGTTCAATGCCATTCACTCCATTTCGAATTTAATTCTGCATATCGATTCTTCGCTGCAATTTCACTCTACACGGGAACGGGATTCCGGAAAACAAAAAAATCAAAATATTCCTTCGATATCCGGCTAACGAGCTTCTCCAAAAAAAGCATTTTTCTTTAAAATGTTTATGTTAAGTGGCAAATCGGAGGTTCCTATCAGGATAAAATAATGGGGATATGCTAATATTGAGTGGATTAGAAATCGTTTTTACTAGGAGGTTCCGACACCAAGATGGCTTTTCCCTTCAAATCGACATTCAATAGCTTGTACGCCAAACTTTTGCTCGCCTTTACCGTTACCGTCACGATCTTGATCTTGGGACTGTCCGTGCTATTGTATCGGAATTTTGTATCAGCTTCACTTGAAAACGTAAACCGAATGAATACGTCCGTATTATCTCAAATCAGCTACAGCATGAATTACCTGGATACATTAACGAAACGTTTCATAACTTCGGTCATGGTAACGCCTTACGTTCCAACCCTGTTGTATTCAAAAGAAGATGATATGTACCTGCTTAGCAATGCACTCAGAAACATCGATCTTCTTACAGTATCGCACGACTATGTTTTTTCCGTTTATACGGTCAGTCTCGAAATGAATCGTATTGCATCGACGGAAACCGGCGGTATTTATTCGAAAGATGATTTTTATGACCGGGATATTCTGAAACTGCTGCAGCAGGCCGATGTTCAAACGTTATCCAGTATGCCGGTGGCCCGTAAAATTCCCAATCCGTATACACCATCGGAGTTTTCCAATGTATACACCTACATCGTGTCCGACCCGCAGATTAACGGCAAACATCTCGACAAGGCGGTGGTCGTCAACATCAAGGCAAACGCCTTGCGAGAATTGATCGTTTCGCTTAACGCGAAAACGGATCATCCCGGAAATGAAATTATCGTCATTGATTCGCAAGGGACGGTCGTGAACCACGCCTCGGCAAACATGTTCTTTAACGACATTCATAAGCAGGCGTATGTTCAGAAAGTATTAGCTTCCGGACAAGCCTCCGGCAGTTTACCAACTGAAATTGGCGGGAAGGATTATAATGTCACCTTTGTCTCTTCCGACAAGCCGAAATGGAAATTCATCAGTTTAACTTCATATGATTCTTTTATGTCCGCCGTCGAACCCGTTAAGGCATCTACCTTGCTGATCTGTATCACCGTTCTTTTGCTTGGATGGTTTTTTTCCATCGCCGTGTCCAGATCGATATATTCACCGGTCGGCAGACTGGTGAATACAGTTCGACAGCGCTTAACMGCTTCGTTCGGCAAAGAGCCTCACCCGGGCGATATTTACTTCTTGCAGGATGTCTTTAATGAAATGGCGGTGAAGAAAGATGAAATGGAACGTAAGCAAAGAGATTATATCGATCCTCTGAGAAACAGTTGGCTGAAAGATCTCCTTCAGGGCAATAAGTATGTTAGTCAACATGAGCTAAAGACACAGCAGGATGAACTTGGCCTGAAGATCGACATGAACAAGCCTCTTCGGCTTGTCCTGTTCCGGATCGACCGCTACCGCGAGTTTGTCGAGCGCTACAACGAAAAAGACCGGTCCTTGATGAAATTCGGGATCGCCAATATTATCTGCGAAATCGCTTCACGAACAAACTGCAATGAAGTGATCGACCTGAAAACTGACCAGTTTGTGCTCTTATTGGAAACGAACGATTCCTACGGGGAAGATAAAATCGATATAGCGGTTGAAATGCTGATCAAATCGATCCAGGAAGCGCTGCATTCCTACATGCGCATTTCGCTATCCGCCTCTCTAAGCGAAGTGATCCACTCCCATGTGCAGCTATACGATGCTTATGCGGATACGTACCGGCTTTCCTTGTACCGGATGATGAAGGGACATGGTTGTCTATTGACTCCCTCATTCGCGGCTGCTATTGATACTTCGGCAGTTACTTTCCCTGAAAGCAAAGCAAAAGTGCTGCTGGACGAGCTCAAGCTGGGGCATCTGGACAAAACGATTGAGGCCTATCGCGAGTTTGTAGCGGTGGTTGCCGGAGCAAGCTACGAACAATTTCTGTCTTCGGTTCTGCATCTCATGGTCATGGTGAAAGCCACCTTGCATGCTAGCCTGGAGCAAAGCAATTCACCGGTATATGACGAGGTTCAGTCCTTCATGACGAACATCGACCGATATGAGACGATGGATGAAATCTATCAGACGTTTGCTTCATTGTTTGCCGAAATGGTCTCGACAAGCGAAAAAAACAAACAAAACAAGCGAAATGTTGTAATCACGAGAGTAGTGAAACACATTGAGTCCCAGTTTCAGGACAAAAATTTGAATTTGCGGACAATCGCCGATGATCTGCAAATGTCCCACATCTACTTAGGGAAAATGTTCAAGGATTTAACCGGCAAAGCGGTTGCGGAATATATCACGGAAGTGCGCATGACGCGCGTCAAGCAGCTATTGGACATAGGCGGCCTATCCACCAAGGAAATACTGGACCAATGTGGGCTGGAGGAATCGAACTACTTCTACACCTTATTCCGCAAGCATTTCGGCGTACCACTATCACAGTACAAGCTGTTGGATAAAAGCCCTGAGAGCCCTGAGCCATAAGAAATGACCAACAACCGATGTACGCGGTTGTTGGTCATTTCTGTAATCTGATCTTGCTCACACAATTGCCGCTTAACTGGAATCAATTGGCTTAGCGTGGGTTTTATGCTATCTCGTTGGCTCTACCTCTTTTCGAACGGAGTTTTCGTGACTTTTACCGCGTTACCTTTTTTCGCCTTTGTAACTTTGGATGGCGATTGCATTCGATGAGAATGACCTGCTTTATAACCACTTCGATTCCATGTGAAATAGTGGCGGCGTTAAAAGCTTTAATACGATTATTGCCGCCTTCTTCGGACGCGTTTGTCCATCAGCATTTATGGAAGTTCACGATCTCCTCTTGCAAATTGCCCATCGTCTTCAAGGTACTTCGGACGGCTTAGCGTTACAAATCATCAATTTTTGATTTTGATAGGGAAACTGATAGTAACCAATTGGAGAAGGTTAAATAAAATCTCATTAAATGGACTTTTTAACAACAATCCCAACTAAACTACTTAGAGGAATGTTTGTGTCGCAGTTTCGCAACACAAACATTCCTCTTTATTTCGTTTAAAGACAATCACCGATTATTGGTGATATTATACCAGAGAAAGCAGCCAGTTAATCTTCATTACTGAACTTTTTCACCCGCAAGAATCTTAAAAATAATTTTTGCGTTGTCCGTATTTTCGATCAACCCTGAAAACATTTCCTTGCCCGGTCCAAAAGCATATACAGGGACGTCCTCTCCCGTATGACCTCCTGTTGTCCAACCTGTGAAAGAACGGGCATTAAAGATCGCTTCGATAGCACCGTCAATTCCACTTTGATCTTTAGTAACGGCTGCGTCATTTACGGACTTAATTTCTGTATCTGTAAGCTGCAGATCAATGTATTTCTTCAGCGTTTCTTCTACGTTTGTGCCTTTAGCGATTTCTGCAGCCATAAAATCCGGCGTACGTTTTGCTGCTTTAAGCGACGATACGTCAAAATTATAAATGCCGTTTGCTCCGATTGATAATCCGCCTGTAGAGTGATCTGCGGTCGCTACGACCAGTGTATTTCCGTCTTTTTTGGCGAACTCGATTGCTTCTTTATATGCTTTCTCGAAATCCTGCATTTCACTCATTGCAGCGACAATATCGTTATCGTGCCCTGCCCAGTCGATTTGACTTCCCTCTACCATTAGGAAGAACCCGTCTTTATCTTTACTTAAACGTTGAATAGCTGATTTCGTCATCTCCTGCAAGGACGGTGTTTGTTCATTACGGTCAATCATCTTATCCATTCCGCCTGGAGCGAATAAACCGAGGATTTGACCTTGTTTATCATTCAACAACTGTTCGCGATTGGTTACAAAGCTATATCCGTCTTTTTTAAATTCTTCAACCAAATTACGATCTTTACGAACAAAGTTATTCAATCCGCCACCTAGCAGAACATCGACTTTATGTTTGCCATTGATCATTTCATTGAAGTAATCGTCTGCAATAGCATCCATATTTTTTCTGTTTATATCATGTGCTCCGAATGCGGCAGGTGTTGCATGTGTAATTTCTGAAGTAGCTACCAGCCCTGTTGCTTTCCCTTGTTCTTTTGCTTGCTCCAAAACCGTTTTTACTTCCGATTGATCATTATCAACAGCGATAGCTGCGTTATAAGTTTTGATGCCAGCAGACATAGCGGTGGCCGCTGAAGCCGAATCGGTAATATTTTGATGTTCATCTTCAGGATACGTCATTTGCATACCTACCTGATATTTATCAAATTCAGTCTTTTCCATTACAGGTGTATTTAGATTGTCATTGAAATAACGATAGGCCGTTGTATAAGATTGCCCCATACCATCGCCAATCATAAAGATAACATTTTTGATTTTTTTATCTTCAGTTTCTGCCTTTACATCAACCGGCATGAATCCCGATACCACAGCAGTGATTGCAATTGATGAAATTATAGCGAACGGCACAACTTTTTTGAAAATTTTTAACATTAGTAATCCTCCTATAGTATAATCGCTTCATGTGTTAGATTAGTAAATTAATGTTTCGGTATTTTCATCCCGTAGGCCAGTTTTCCGTGGATGCTATCGATTTTTGATGCCATTATACTATGGTACCATTACCGTTACTGTCTCGTTACACCACAAAATCAACAAATTCCGGTGAGCGCATAGTGCTAGAAATGACTTCTTAAACTTTTTAACAAATAACATTAAAGTACTATTCCTCCTCCCTGTTGGGATACCGCCAACGTTTTGATGGCTAAGCGCTGCTGCCCCCTGCAAGCCAACCTGTGCCGCTTTATTCTACTGCGCTACGTCAATTCAAGAAAGCCTTGGATTTCGGTAAATCGTTTGGAGACTCCAGCCGATGCCGCCATCGCCTCTGCGCTCAATAGATCTCCTTGCGGCATCGAATAAACGAGTTGTTCGGGAGTTACGCTCCCCCACTGCCCCTGCATGCCTGGACAAGCGGGTTAAAACGGTCTTTTGGCAGCTCTCGCGGTTCAAATAATAGCCTCATTGCAATCTTTGAATCAACCAATAAAATGCCAGCACAAAAATAAGGCAAGACGTTGAAATCATCACTTTTCGATACCATGGGAACCTTCGCAGCCAAATCAAGAGGGGCAGTAATAGGCATAAGATCATCAGTTGGCCCGTTTCTACACCTAAATTGAACATCAGGAGCGTACCAATCATATTGCTCTTTGGAAGTCCCGTTTCGGCCAATGCGCCAGCGAAGCCCATACCGTGAATCAGGCCAAATATGGCTGTCATTACCCAACGCCATTTCGCCTTTTTAACAAAAATATTTTCCACTGCCACATAACAGATCGTCAGGGCAATCAAGGCTTCGATCCAGTACGGGATGACCTTAATGAGGCCCGTCGCCACCAAGAACAGTGTAATACTGTGAGCGATTGTAAAAGCAGTAACAATTTTCAATGCATCCTTGAAGCGAGATGCGATTAATACTAAGGATAACAAAAACAGCAAATGATCAAAACCGAGCAAAATGTGTTCGATTCCTAGTACAAAGTATTTCCACAAAACAGCCCCAAGCTTAGGCTGGGGAAGGTCCTGTGCTGGGTCCTGGGGAAGGTTGATCAGAAAATCTTTATTCGTGCTATCAATTACTTCATGCTGGAAATATTCCCCATCATGGATCATGAGTACACTTGTAAGAGGAGGCGCATCGTCAAACACCAGATCGTAATGAAGATTAAATTGTTCGATTTCTTCRTCTGCGGTAAACGTCAGATGAAATTCTATGCCTCTTACGGTACCCTTATTCGCCATGCTCATCGAATCAAATTCCATCGTTAAGGGCTTCGAATCCACATCTATGCGAAGACCTTTCTGTAGAATGGATTCGATTTTTTGCGAGAACAGTTCCTCGTTCACCAGATTATCCAAGTCAGTACCGAATTGTTGAATCAAGTCTCTTTGATCAATAAAAAGATCATAGAGAATCTCGTTCCCTTCAATGTTTAAATCCGAGTAATTCATACTTAGGGAATGCGCAAGTGTAGTTGTGGCAGTCCCAAAAAATAATAAAATCATTATGATGAACAAGGACAGAAATGAACGCTGCTTCATAGCGGAACCTCTTTTCATGAAATGCTAGTATTACAATCTGCAATATAGTTTATCCGGTTACGAACGTTCATTCTGCAACTTGAACATGTTGGAGGAGAAAATTGATCTCCCCCCGTTTCATTACCGATCCATCCTAAATTTCGCTAATGTGATGACATCTGCGTTTATTCTTTTGGTTTCAAACTCTTGAATTGCTCTACTTTTGTGTCAATAAATATTGAGCGTCTCGCAGCAAATATTTAGCCGCATTGCTTGTGATGCTCTTCCCGCTTTGAGCCTTCACATCATTCATAAAGCCTTTCAGATCGTTGTTTGCCAATTTAGCCAGCAGATTAGTGGTAACATCGGCTTTGCTGATCTCTTTGTTATTAGCAAAGCGTTTCACCAATGCCTTTAAAGAATCGATGCTGGTTGCCGTCTTAAACTGAACGGTCTTGCTTACCTGGTTGCCGGCCAAATCGCTGGAGGATACAACAAGCGTATGCTGCCCAAGCGGCAACTTATAAAGTGGGATCGTCGTTCCGATTTGGTAAGATTGCGAATCGAGCGTCACCTTCGTCTTGCTGCTGTCCACACCAGACAAGTTATCCGTCAATGCGATCTGAGGCGTCAAATCCCCGGAATCTTCATATATGCTGTTGTCTCCCGGTACGGTCACCGCGATCGACGGAGCTTTCTTATCAATACTAACGGATACCGTATGCGCTTGCTCCACGTTGCCTACTTTGTCTACGCTCCAATATACAAGCTTGTGAGCTCCTTCTTCTGACAATACGACGGAAGTTCCCGTTTGTTTAGCGCCATCGTCTACGATGTAGTAGGTATTGGCTACACCCGATCCGATATCGCTTGCGCTTAAGGTTACCGTGACATCTTGATTGACCCAGCCGCTTGGCGCATTGTCCGTTGTCGTTGGCGGTTGATGTTCAACTGCAAAGACATTAATCTCCGCAGCGCTTGCCCACCCATTGTGTCCCGCCGTTGCTTCGAGCTTGACATATAATGCATCTGTCGGATCAAAAGTTGTTACTTTCTCCGCACTGTCGTTTGCCCAAGTTCCGCTTGCAACTTTAGTAAAGGTCACTCCATCCTTACTTACATACACGTTATAGCCTGTAATATTTCCGTTGCCGCCTCCTGGCCTTGGCAAATACGTGACTTTATCGATTGTGAAAGCTGTTCCAAGTTTTAAGGTAATCGATTGAGGGAGAACGTCGGATTTATCCCACTTTGTATGCCAAATCGTTTGTGGGTTTCCGTCAATCGCATTGGATGCAATATCTTTACCCGTTTCCTCGCTTGTCGCCGTTGCCGTCATTTGAGACTGAGGGATCTTATTAACACTTACTCTAATGCTTGTTGTCAAAGGCACGTTATTGGGGTTTGCCACCCCTTTTGGCAATGCTACAGTTCCATTAACTGTGAAGGTCTGTCCTGTCTTTACAGTAGGATCATAGTTTGAAGCATCTACATTCCATGTCACATTGGCATCCACACTGTATGCATCGGTATCCAAGGATACTTTCTTTGGCAATCCAAGGGCGTCCGCTGTCTTCGCCGTTCCGATTGCCACCTGTGTTATGTCAGCAGGCGCTTTGATGCTCATGAGATTCAAAGGTACCCCAGCCGGAACAATCCACGAAAATTCCATTTCCGACAAACCCATATTTCCCTGACCGGATAACTGGAATTTGACCCATGTCACCTTCCTGGTAGGGAAATGTACAGAATAACCGCTCCCGTCATTCGGGATTCCTGAAACCGTCTCAGTGCTTCCGTCGCTGAAGGTAAGTTTTCCGCCTTTCGTCCAGTCGCCTATGTTTGCACGATCATAGAAGGTAATACTGTTGATCGTTTGATTCGTCGGCCAATTCACCTGGATCCATCGACCCTGATCTCCATCATTGCCCCCCGTCCATTCGCCAACGCCCGGTTCCCCCCCTTTGATGCCATCGATCACTTTGTTGGGCAGATAACGGTCATTGGCATATGATGAAGCGGTAGCTGTAGCGGTAGCGGTCGACACTGAGAACTTATTAACAAATACTCTAATGCTTGTTGTCAGAGGCACGTTATTGAGATTTGTTACTATAGTTGGCAAAGTTACAGTTCCATTTACATTGAAGGTCTGTGGAGTCGCTACATTGGGATCATAGTTTGAAGCATCTACATCCCATGACACCTTGGCATCCACTCTGATTGCATCATCGGTAACCAAGGATACGGACTTTGGCAATCCAAGGGCGTCCGCTGTCTTCGCCGCTCCGAATGCCACATCTATTGCGTCAGCAGGCGCAGTGATGCTGTTTAAATTAATATTCTGAGCCAAAATGTCAATGTCCTGCGACGAACGGTTATACATGGAATCGTCGGCGAATACCCTGATTATATATGGCGTATTCGGCGACAAACCTGTAACCTGATATTTCTTGTATACCTCGTATGGTTTCTCCATCGGCATCGAAAGGCTGTTAAACGATTTGTCCACTTTCCCAGTGAGCTTGTTGATAAGCTGAATATTATATTCCAGAACGCGCACATTGTCAGTTGCTTGTTTTAATGTAAAACCAACTCCGTTGTTATTGAAGTCCAAGTAATCTACCTTAATAGATCCCTCATCAAGCTGCGGAGCAATGAGCTCTCTTATATCTTTCCTGCTATAGGTAAAGGCATCTTTGCCTTCGCCAACGATTTTTACAGAAGGTGTCCCTACATATTCATCTGTAGCTAAATTATACTGTTTGATGATCATTCTTGAACCGTAAACCTCTAAGAAATTCACGATCTTAGGTGTGGTAAGATAATTGATATACGAGCCTTCTATATATCCGCCGTATGGACCGTCATCAATATAACTGGAATATGAACTCGCACCGCTGTCGAGATACGTAGCCGCACCCTGATAGTGAGAGCGTTCGTCGGTCGGGTCGTATTGCGTATGACCTGACATATATACCACCTGCGAGAAGTTATTGTCGGCAATATATTTACCTACACTATTACTTGCCCCGCTGCTCCATTGCCCTGACCACACGGTTCCGCTTATAGGGAAGTGAGAAGATACAAATATGGGTTTGGTTGGATCGTAATCCGCTTCATTTTTAATTTGGTTGAGGAGATTGGTGGCTTTTCCCACCGTACTGCTGCTGTTAATATTTCCGTCAAAACCCACAAAATTATATCCTTTTACATTCACCCTATAAGCATCGTTATAGAAATTGTTATCGTATGAATTCGTTGAGGGGTTCCACGCGCCCGCCGAACCGATAGGAATAAAATTTTGGGAACCGGCCCCATCATGGTTGCCTCTTACCATGTACCACTTCGTATTTTTTAACTTACCCTCATTTGTAAGTTGAGTGTGTATTTTTTGCATACCTTTCATAGCCACATCATTATCTTGGCCGGTAATGTCGCCAGGAATAAACATTACGTCGGCCTGTGGGAATAAGCTCAGTTCTTTTGTGTACATTTTTACTCTAGCATCAATTACTCCAGGATCATCACCGACTTCCGGGTCGCTGTCTATAATCACATTTAAACCAGCGGGAGTTAATGTTTTATTGCTTTTTTCATAGATGAAGATGGCGCTGCTTAGTTCACGTTTGTAATAATTGATGGTTTCCGGTGTATATAATTTTACATTTTGCGTTGTTGTAATCGTAGTTGCCGTATTCAAAACCTTTTTCAAATAATCAAAATCGGTTTGGCTGAAGCCGTCACCGAGACCGCCTGCTACTATTGTATTTGCTTCTGCTATTGTGTCGTTAAGTGCGTTCATATCTACTTTATTTACACCGTAACTCTTATAATTAGCTTGAACGATATCACTGCTTAATGCGCCTTTCCAAACACTCAGATCAGCAATATCGAATGAATTACCGCCAAATTTACCCAATCCGTCGCCACCTATATTTAATGGGTTCGGTGTATCTAAAGTTCCGACCCCCAGCGAAGTTTCAGCCATTTCGTAACCATCAATATACAACGACCCGAGCATTTTATCTCTGTCTACCACAAATGTCACGTGACGCCAAGTCGAAGCATTAAACGTGTCGCGCCCAAATTTTACTGAATTGTCCGGGAATCCTAAATTCATATTGACCGAATTGGCTGATGTATAAATTGCCCAGCCTGCGTTAGAGCTCTTAGTAAAATCCTTGTTGGATAATATGACCTGATTATCCTTAGTGTCACCCTTATACCAGAAGGATGTGGTAAAACTGTCACTACCAAAATTCAAGCTATGCGTCGTACCGACATAATTGCCGTCTCCGCTTTCTACGTGCAGAGCTTTGGTCCCGGGTAATACACCGTCCACATAACTATAATTTCCTTTCCCTTCCAAGTTCTCTTGATTTGCATCGTCCATTAAATTATTATCGAATTTCATCGATGCAATAAGGGGGTTGGCATCTACGTCATTATCTTCTGCATTTACTGCGGTGTTCGATAACATACCGAATATCATCGTTAATACGAGGGTAAAGGAAAAAATTATTTTCATTCTTTTCATTCTTTTCACTACAGAAAACCTCCATATTTTAAGTACTCAACTTTCGCAGAGCGAAATCTAACTTAACGGCTTGAAAATACAAGCGCCGTTCACTATTTGAAAAGAAGCTTGTGAAAATAGAAAAACACAACTTCTCCTGCGGTAGGATTCTGTTCCCCTGCTGTGCAGAGCTTTCTCCCTGAAAAAGCGCAGCACTAAGGCCAGTACTGCCTACTAGGGCTATAGCCATTGTTAGTGTTAGAAATGACTTTTTGAACTTTTTTTAAAAAATAACATTGAATGTACCTCCTGTTATTATTTGTAAAAAAGTGGCAATAAAAATGTAATGAACTGTTTATTTATCCTCCCTGTTGCTATGATTTCTTTCCCGATTAAGCGTATCTAAAGTCACTGACAGATTCAACAGCTCTACTTTTAAGGTTTCATTAAGATAAGATTCCTAAGCAACATCAACGAGCTCGTAATGATAAATAATTCAGACATATCAAGGAGCAAACAACGAAAATATAATTATTTTTGTATTTATTTTCACAGTACTGATTACATTGAAGAAACAGCATCGGCATAAGTCGATGTTTTGAGGGATCATCCGGGACCACGAGGAATTTGCATAGGTGATACTTTCGAAGAGGAAATGTCGCTCAAAATGAAGATTGGAAACTGCAGACAGAGTTCATTGCCTGTGATTCGTCATATGCAGTCAGCTTTACTTCCAACCTGCAATCATTTTGTTTTATAATTCGGGTACAATTATTTCTCACGAATTACACATCCCTTCCGTAATCCTTTCAGATCTTTCGGGAAAGGTGCATGCAATATGATAAGATTCCTAAGCAACATCAACGAGCTCGTAATGATAGATAATTCAGACAAAACAAGGAGCAAACAACGGAAAAATGGTGGAAAGGTCACAATAAAGGAACGATTCTCCGTTCACTCTTTTTGTCGCAATTAACGTTCACCTCCCCGCACGAAAACACTATTTCTTTCAATTATTTTTGTATTTATTTTCACAGTATTCTGCTTGTCATCGCTGAGACTCATGCGTTTAATAAGAAGCTTAACGGCTTCCTTGCCTAGCTCGTCTGTTGGTTGTCTTACAGTTGTAAGAGCAACAGGGAGTATCGTTGCCAATTGAATATCTGCAAAGCCAACAATCGATAGTTGATCCGGAACATCAATATTTTGCCTCAAGGCTGAATATAGAACTGAGGCTGCCAAGTAATCGTCTCCGCACATGATGGCAGTTATGTCCGGATTTTCTCGTACAAATTGATCAAGGAGCGGATCATCGTCCGAAAAATTATTACAATCTTTTATTTTTTTTATAATATGGATGTATTGACTTTTAACCGGGATCCCATTTTCAACCAATGCTTTATAGTATCCCTGATGCTGCTCTTCACTGCTGGTAATCGGTGTGATCCTGTTCGTTATTAAGCCGATTTCCCGGTGTCCTTTATGAATCAAATATTGTGCCATTTGATAGGCTCCTTGAAAATAATCGTATAAAACGCAATCCATAAGAGTCTCTTGGAAATATCGGTCAATAATGACAATGGGGTAGCCCTCCGCCTTCAACTTCAAAACTTGTTCACTACAATAATCTCGGGCTCGCGGAAATAAAATAATACCCTCCATTTGATCGTCGACAAGTTGCTGTAGACAGGAATCCTCATCTTCTCTTCCTCTGCTTATTTTTATTACAAGATTGCAATTATACTCTCTTGCCTCTGATTCAATCGAGAATATGATTTGGGACGTATAAGAATCCAAATTGGATACTACCATTCCTATGCTATTGCTTCTCATCCTACTAGATGTTAACTGATTTTTAGTGACGTCGCTTAGAAATGTACCTCTTCGTGGCATACGGTAAACGATTCCTTGATTGGCCAGATAATCAAGTGCCATTTTGGCGGTCATTCGACTGACATTAAATATTTTTACCAATTCCCCCTCAGATGGGACGGGGTCATGTGATTTTATTTTTCGGCGCCTTATGATTCCCTCAACTTCATTCGCTATTTGTAGATACACATTCTGATGTTGTTTTTGCATCATTTGTACTCCTCTATCATCTGTTTATATCACATTTATCTTGTAGTCAGCTGCATGATGCTCCTCGGTTCGACAATTCATTCATACTTTTCTCCCTTGCTACATATCGACGTAGCCCAATTTTAGCTTCCCGTCCTAACAAAAGGAACATCAAAAAATTAAGTTTTCTCTAAAAAATAAATAAAAGACCCTCTGAACAAGAGGGTAAGTGTCATAAATATCTGCTTTCTCGCTCGCCTTCAACTCGGCCATCTGTTTACACTCGTTCACGGCATCATTTTTTGTGCGGGACGTAGGAATATCACACAGATTCAGCATGCAGCTAAAGGCCGCCGTCATCTGAGCAATATGACGAATTTCTTGAATCATTCTCCGTGATGCGTTAATCGTCTTCAGCGCAAAAGGATGCAAGTTATCATGGAACGGATTCGGGCCAAACTGAAAAGGTCCTTTATAATCTCCCCCACTGTTCATTCCAGAATACAAAAAGGTACCCATACGCTAAACACTTTTTTCTAAGTGTCCAGTGTATGGGTACCAGTTTGTGCTCTTTTTTGTATGTGGAGCGATGTCGTGCCTTTCCATCGCTTCACTTATATCTATGTTATCAGTATCTATACAACGCCAATTTTTACTATCAGTAGGTCAAGTTCCTCTGATTTCCGCAGAATCTCTTTTTTCTGGAATTCATAATTGTATACGCTGCTCAGCTGATGCAGTTCTTCTCGTACTTCTTCTAACCTATTAAGCAGTGATTTTTTACTTGTGAGCATATTATCCTCCTCATAGTTGCTTCCGTTTCTTTGGGCTGCTCTCGTCACATTTCGCAAGTAGACAAATTGGATAATGTGATTAGAAGCGCATTGTACGGATTCATGAGCTCAGAAGACAATGTTAAGCAACCGGCGCTGGATGTCATTCTTTAATCTCATATACAAAAAGATCAAGTTGCGGTTGCTTAAACTCGATCGTAAACCGTCTCCGTTGCATAAAAAATTCCCCTCCATCGGCTCTTTATCAAGCATACTCGTTAAATAACCTAGACTCAAATCCAATTTCGGAGCTTAAATGATAGCTTCATATAAGCAATCGTTCGAATCGTGGTTTGTTAGTGAGAATTACATTCTAGTAGTAGGGCAAATTTGATTACTGCGTGCTTTTCAATTCACTAATATAATCTGTCATCAGTATGACTTTGCTCTCCAAACGCGACTTCTCCGCAGCGAAAGCAATAAGATGACTTTTAACAGAAACATCCGCACCCGTACGGCCTTTTTCTTCACCGCTGCGCACCAGCCGTACGAAATCCCGCATAATACCAATATCTCCACCGCCATGGCCTGCCATATCTACATCAAGATTTATGATCTCCGTCTCCCGATTAATAAAGCTTGTCACTTCGATTATATTCTTATCCATATCTCCTCTGATCTGGCCGTGCGTTCCCATCAATTTCAATGATCGACCGCCTTCAAAGGTAAATGCACTCATTGTAAATGCAACAGTCACTCCATTTTCGAATTCCAAGTTGACTACTTGATGATCTACCACATTATTATCACAGTGATAAACACATCTTCCATAAGGACCCTTTCTCAACTCTCGAAGTACACCCTCGTTGCTCGTGTCACTGCTGACTACGGATCGAAGCACATCACCCACCCAGTCATCCCGTTCAATGTACATCTTAGGTGCATAATAAGGACACTCTTCTTTAACCGGGCAGCCATCCAAACAGTACTTAGGCGCACCTTCTGGCGCATTTTCTTCGCGAAAATGAGTTAGTGAACCGAACGAGGAAACTTTCGTACAGTCTGTATCTACGATCCACTGTAAAACATCCATATCATGGCAGCTTTTCGCCAGGATCATCGGGCTTGAAACTGCCGAATCCCTCCAGTTGCCTCGAACAAAGCTGTGTGCCTGGTGACGATGCTCCACATTTTCCGTATGCTGAATTGACATGAGTTTACCTATTCTACCATCCGTGATGATCTTTTTGATTGTCGTAAAAAAATCAGTATAACGAAGTACATGACAAATTGAAAATACGCGATTATATTTCTCGGCATATTCACCCATGATGATGCATTCCAATGGGTCCGGTGACATCGGTTTCTCCAACAGAATATGGTAGCCTTTTTCCAACGCTTTGATCGCAGGCTCAAAATGCATTTTATCCTGCGTGCAAATTAGAATGGAATCAGCCAGCTTAGGGCCTTCAAGCAGTTCCTCCCAGCTTGAAAAACTGTTCACATCACTAATCTCATGCGCTTGCTGGAAAACTTTCCTACGTTCGGGGTCAGTATCAGCAAAGGCAACAAATTGTACTTCTTCCGGATATTTCAGTGCATAACTTGCATAGGCGCCAGCACCTCTTTGTCCAGCTCCGAGCAAAGCGGCAGTAATTTTACTCATGTATTGATTCTCCCCTTTTATCTAATCCAGATAGATGATATAGAAATATTCATTTAACCTAGCTCAGCAAAATCTTGCAGGGTAACGATTGTGTTTTTCGTTCCATGCAGTTCAAATATGACGAGTTCATTGTCACCGATACGCAGGAGAGGTGCAGGGATATACAATGTTTTTTGCGGACCAATCTCCCAATAACGGCCGAGATTGAACCCATTGATATAAGCAACTCCCTTCGTCCAACCTTCCATATTCAAAAAAGTATCACCGATTTCATCCAAGTGAATAACACCTTTATAGAAGGTAGGGGTAAAGGACTCGTTTGTCTGTACTTCCTGGAATATTAGCTCCGATACATTGTTCAACGGAAGCGTATGGATCGTCCAGTCATAAAGGAACTGCTGGCCCAGGCGAACGCCTTCCGTAATTCCTTTTGGATCCTTCATCCCGTAACCATAATTAATTCGTCCTAGGTTTTCCACTAGGATGCTCAATGTTGCACCTTCTGAAGGAATGTCTAGAACGATATCGACATCTGATATATTCGGCGTTATATCATGTGTGTTTCGTTCAATCACTCCTTGATAAATACCGTCAAGGAAAATCAATGCGCGATCACGTACCTCCTGTATCGTTAATTTCATTTGCGATATAGGACCAGCAATGTTAGTCGTATATAAAATGAAGCCATAGTCTTGATCAAGCCGCTCCATTGTTTCCGGACATGTGCTTTGAGCCGGAGTGGACAACAAATTAAGCGAATCAAACAACCGTACATGTTCCATTAAGCGGACTTCACCGTAATGCTTCTTCGGCATAGGACGGGGTAATTCTATCTCAGGAATTTCGGTATATTTCGATAAAACTTCACGAACCGCAATATATTTATCCGTGATATCTCCAGATTCATCCAATAATACGTCATAATCATAGCTAGTCACCGTCGAATCATATTTACCCGAATAATTCGCGCCGTTATAGAACCCGAAATTCGTCCCCCCGTGGAACATATAAAAGTTAACAGAAGCTCCTACCTTCAACATTTGATCCAGTACTTCCGCAACATCTTCATGCTTTCGCACATGGTGTTCATGGCCCCAAGAATCAAACCATCCGTTCCAGAATTCCATACATACAAGCGGTTTATCCGGTTGATATTCCTGCAGCTTTCCAAAAGCCTCTTCAGGCCGTGATCCAAAGTTGACTGTTGCTAAAATGTCTGGAAGGAGTGTCCCCCCTTGTAGATTGCTGTCGGTATACCCGTCCGATGTGAATAATAAGACATCAATTCCACGTTTAATCATCGCTTGTTCCAAATATTTCAAATATTTCTTATCATTTCCGTAACTTCCGTACTCATTTTCGATTTGCATCGCAATAATCGGCCCGCCATTTGTACATAAAAGCGGCAAGAATTTAGACAATAGCTCATTGTAATAAGCATCGATTTTATCCAAATAAGGTTGATGAAAACAACGTAAGCGCATATTTTCTTCCTTAAGCAGCCAAGATGGCAATCCTCCGAATTCCCACTCMGCACATATATATGGACTTGGGCGTACGATAACGAACAATCCCAGCTCATCCGCTATCTGTATAAAGCGAACAACGTCAGCAATGCCACTAAAGTTGAATTCCCCTTCCCTTGGCTCGTGTAAATTCCATGGTACGTAAATTTCTACCGTATTAAATCCACAAGCTTTTAATTTAATTAGTCTGTCCTGCCAATATTCCGGCACAATCCGAAAATAATGCAGGGCTCCAGAAAGAATACGAATAGGCTCCCCGTTATAAAAAAATTGATTTCCTTCGATTGTAAAAGTAGACATAGTTTCTGCTCCTTCTTTCTTGATTATTCTTGTTGTCAAGCTTGTTGTCAGCTTAACAAGTACCCCTTCTTTAGAAAACAAAGAAGATTAAACAATCCTCCAAAAACATTAGAAGATCGACTATTTTTTTTAGACTTTTCTCAGAATTATAAAGATCTCTATATAAAAAAGAAGTCGATGGTGTACCGCCCGTATTATGCATTTGAGAAACCCAGTTGTTATTCTTATCACATTCTTATCACCATCAAAAAATAAAAAAGAAACCTTCAGCAAGGAAGGGAGGATACTGAAGAACTTGTGGTTTTGACGGAGCAGCTAAAAGAACACGAAGAAAAAGATGCCCCTATTCCTAATTTTGGGAATAGAGGTCGTCTTTGTCTGTCTAGGGAGGTCTTTATATTTGGATGCCACTTGCTTTCTCGATTATTCACATTCCTCTTTGGTACGTAAAGTTCATCTTCTTAGAACCAACTCTTTTGGTTCCAATCCATCAAACATTTCTCCCTTTTAACCGGAAAGTATCATTCGTTGCTATATCCGTTTTTTATTTGTCTTCCCGACACAAGAAGTCTTTTTGCATACTTGTTCATTTAGATGCATCGGTTTCTGAAATTGCAGAAAAGACCGGCTACACAAGCAGTTCCTATTTCCATCGGATGTTCAAGAAATTATACGGAGTCACTCCATCGGAATTTCGGATTCGGAATGCGAACCAATAAAAAAAAACTGACTCCGACATTACGGCGGAATCAGTTTTTTTTCTTTAGGCGCAAATCACTGCCTTGTTCTTTGAGCTAGATCACGGTTCGAGCCCACCGGATCAGGATGTCCGCTTGTTCTTTCGCAAAGGATTATCCGGATTGATCCGTTACTTTACCAATATAGTCTGTCATCATGTTCTTCGCTGCGTCTATTTTTCCGCTGGCAGCGGCAGCTAGTACGGTGACCTCTTGCTTCACCCAACCGCTAGGCGCATTGTCCGTTGTCGTTGGTGCTTGTTATCAAATACGGGTTACTTGAGCAGTGGCTTTGATACTTGTTCCGCTTACTGTACCTTCCACAGTAAATACACCGGCATTTGCATAACTTGTAGCCTCAATGTGATCCCATATTACTGCAACAGCTTGTTCTGATTCATCGTTGTACACGGCTGTTACTACAGTTGGCAAAGAAGGCGCAATTCCTTGATTCGTATTGACCTCTACCGGCTTGATGGCCGTTATGCCATAGTCTGAAGGAATAGTATAGTTTTGGCCATACAATATCAATTCAGCCATCCCTACTCTAAATCCACCACCGGCAGTTATATCCTTTATAGTTACGCGAACATAATTGATATTTTTAAATGGCTTAACAAAAGCCTCCGGTGTAAATTGTTGCCCCCCTACACGGTAGTTATCAAGAGCTTTTTTCCATACAACGCCATCCGTCGATACTTCTAAATCATAAGTGTACCAGCTACTATCCTTTTCCCAGTAAATGCGGCTCCCCGCTACAGTTTGGGGGTTCTTAAACTTAACAGTAACGGACTGTGGCATTTCTGTTGATTTTGCGAGCCAGCCTGTTCCTATTGTTGTATCTCCATCCCTTAATTTATCCGTGCCTCGACCATCTTCACTTTCCGATGATGCTTGTATAGTGTCGATGGCATTATCAGTAATAATATCATCTGGGTCTTGATAATCTGATGGTATAACCTTAAACTCATACAGGGATGCCCAGTAATTGTTAGTAATGCTGCCTACAATGGATAACCTTACGTATCTGCCTCTAGTATCAACCAAAGCTGTCTCTTCACTTCCGTTAGGAGATGTATTGGTTGATTTATCGATAACCTTAGTCCAATTCACGCCATCTGTTGAAACTTCAATGTAATATTTATATGCAGCATCAGATTTCTCCCATTGAATCTGGAAGCCTTGCAATGAAAAACTTTTCCTTAAATCAACCTTCAACCATTGGGGCAAAGAACCTCCATTTGCACACCATCTTGAAGAATCATCATTGTCTACTGCATTCTTAGCAAGGTTTCCGCTTTGCTCAGACGATGCTGTAATGAGTTTTCCAACGGCAATATTTTTATAGATTGTTACTTTAGATTCCAGTTTCTCGACTCCGCCAACCCATGGAGTATGTTGTCCTTCTGGCACAAACTGTCCTTGGTAGGGTAAAGTGCTTACACTTGTAGTTGCTGATTCCAGACCTTCTGAAGTAGCAGTAATTTGTATATTCCCACTTATGTCAGAAGCTCTTACAAATGCAAAGCCTATTCCTCCTTCAACATACTGTTCTTCAACGCCAATTCTTGGAATGTCTTTGCCTACAAGCTGACCTTGTCCTGTTACAGAGATATTAACTGCATGATTCTCACCAGGCACTATTGTACCGTTTGCATCAACAACCTTGATGTATACAGGTATTAAGTCAGAACCATCCGCTACAGGTTTTATACCTCTATCGCGAACTTCAATTTCTATTCGTTTTCCCTGACCAGGTGTCTTAACAGTGTGAGTTTTTACAATTTCCCCATCTAAAATAGCCTCGGCTCTAAGTTCTCCCGCAACAAACTGGCCCAAATTAAATGTGAATATCGGGCTGCCACCTTTTCCTGCTATAGTAGGAACAGCCGTTGAAGCCTCGTCTCTTGTAATTTCTTTCAACAGTACATTGTTTTGATATAGCTTAACAGAATCACAATTGCTGAATACATTGACAGAAAGACTAGATGCAGGAGAATAAGTGCTTGCGATAAACACCATTGGTCCATATACAGGGTTTCTTGCAGATTGCATGGACTGCGACCAATAGTAAGCGTTTTTTTCATATCTGTCTATATCTACTGTTCCGCTTCCTGCTGTCTGAGTAGTTGACCCGCGAGAATAGTCATTCCAACTCCATAGGAAATAACCGCCTATTCTCTTATTGGCATCAAGCCCGCCCCAGTCAGAATAACCATCACCATTCAGATATCTCTGACGTGTAAGAACTTGGGTGTTCATAACAGCTTCGCCTTCTTTTCTCAAAGCCTTACTAGACCCCTCGAAATCACCCCATTCACGTGTAAAGAACGGTTTATTGGGATTAAAATCCGTCCATTTGCTTGGATCTTGTTGCCAATTAGTATCAACTGCCTTGTAATTAACGTCATAGAATGAACCATTAAGCCCATAGTCTTGCGCGGTATACATCTGGTTACCCGGATATTCCAAATGAGCAATTCGAACTACTTCTTGTGTCCATTCTGCCGAAGTGTGTGTTTCATTCAAAGCTGCTTCCCATAAGACGACTGAGGGTCTGTTCCGATCGCGTCTTATCATTTCGCGTGTATCCCTTAATGTTAAATCATAAAATTTAGTGCTGTTTGTAAAGTTCTGCCAACCGGGCTGACACTCTATGACCAACAGGCCAATTTCATCGGCTGCATCTAGAAATGCAGGATCATTTGGATAGTGAGCAGCCCGCACCGCATTAAATCCATTTTCTTTCATTTGCAATGCATCGCGATATTGCATGGAATCAGGAGCTGCATCCCCTACATTTTGAAACTGTTGATGACGATTTGCTCCACGTATAAATATCTTCTGACCATTGAGATATAAACCATCCGGCTTATACTCTATCGTTCGGACACCTACTTTAATAGTAGTAGAATCTACTAAACTCGAAGTATTATAAACCTCGCTTACCAGAGAATATAAGGACGGAGAATCCGGACTCCACAAACTTGGATTTGTTACAGTTAAGTTTTGATTGAATTGATAATCTCCACTCGCAGCTATACTTGTTGGATCGGTTTCACCTTGTGCAACAACGTTTCCGGTCTTATCTATAAGCTTGCTGATTACTTTGGTCTGCGCGGAAACATTATCTGCATTAACTACATGAGTTTTCACATTAACTGTAGCGCTTGAGTTTGTTACATCAGAGTAAGAAACAAACACACCGCCACTCGCTGTTTGATTGGCTTGTAAAACATCGGATATGTGCAAATTATTCGTAATTCTCATTTTTACATCTCGATATATGCCACCGAAGTAATGGAAGTCAAGATTCGCAAGAGGTTTCCCAGGCGTTGTATCAGGACTGTCATTGCTGGATACCCTTACCGCCAGAACATTGGTTTCGCCATACTTTACCTTATTAGTTATATCCACTGAAAAACCAACATATCCGCCATTGCGAGTGAAAACTTTCTCACCATTCAAGTAGACGTCACTATCGGTCTGTACACCTTCAAAATCAATATTTATTGTTTTTCCTCTATACTGTTCATCAACTATGAAATAATTTCTGTACCAACCTATCCCTTGGTAAACGGACTGCCCGCCATTCGCATGTTTTGTTTCAAGTCTCATTGTATGAGGAATTGTAATATTTGCAAATTTGCTGTCGTCGAAAGCAGGGGCCTCTGCGCCAGTCAAGTCACCTAGGTAATATCCCCAATTATTGTTAAAGTTCAATATTGTTCTTTGATTCGCCTCATTTGTTTCCTGATCAGCGCTTGCGAAAACCACTAAATTTGAAAGTGATATTCCTGACTCAAGAGTAAGGTTTGGAGGCCAAGGAGTTATTTTCTTCAATGTTAGCACCTCATTTTTCAATTATGCATAATGGACAATCATTTTAGAAATAAATATATCTTATCATTGCCGTAACTTCCGTACTCATTTTCGAATTGCATTCAATAATCGATCCGCCATTTGTACATAGAAGCGGCAAGAATTTAGCCAATAGCACATTGTAATAAGCATCGATTTTAGCCAAATAAGGTTGATGAAAACAACGTAAGCGCATATTTTCTTCCTTAAGCAGCCAAGATGGCAATCCTCCGAATTCCCACTCCGCACATATAATACGGACTTGGTCGTACGGAACGTAAATTTCCACCTTATTTTAACAAGTACCCCTTCTTTAGAAAACAAAGAAGAATAAACAATCCTCGAAAAACATAAGAATACCGACTGTTTTTTTTAGACATTTCTCAGAATTATAAAGATCTCTCTATAAAAAAGAAGCAATGGTGTACCGCCCTTATTATGCATTTGAGAAACCCAGTTGGTATTCTTATCACCATCAAAAGCGAATATTGGAAATTCTACCACTAGTAGGCAACGCTTGGCATTGATAAGTTGGGCTATGTGAATACATCGGCCAACCGCCGAGGGGTTTGCCAGCAATCGATAACAAACTTTTTCATACCAGGTTTCATAGTAATTTCTTGTTCGAAGAAATCCCGCAAGAAAGCTTATGTTTCTCGGTAGTGGACTAGGCAGCGTTTTCGGGAAGACAAGTGTATAGGTCCAGCCTTTTAAGTCAGCAAAAATAGATATGAGAGTGCCACTGGCTTCCATTACCAATATAAATTGTCACTTTCCATTTCATTGATTAACATAGTGTTGTATTATCCTGTCCGTTCGTATTATGGGCTCAAATCGATGGAACCTTATATCGTATCTTTTAGCAGATAGTTCAATTCATGAACAAAAAAAAAGCCACCAGGAAGGGTGGCTTTCACTTTGCATGCTAAACTCTTCATGTAGCTTGGGAAATTGGTCAATGCGGGAACTTGCCATTGCTTAGGTTATTCACCCGTTTAATTATAGGTTGTTATACACAATTGTCCGAATCGTTCCATCCTCGTTATAGTGCAGCTCCGTATATTTCACACATCGTTTATGGTTAACGCCTCCCGACAGTGAGCTGTCGTGGTAGAACAGATACCATCTGTCTTCGAACTGAACAATGGAGTGATGAGTAGTCCAACCGATAACCGGGGTAAGAATCGTCCCTTTAAAGGTATATGGCCCCAACGGATTTTGACTAACAGCATAGACCAGCTTATGTGTAGTACCCGTCGAATAAGACAGATAGTACCAACCGTTATGCTTATGCACCCATGGTCCTTCGAAATAGCGCCGCTCCTCGTCACCAGCCGTAATGGCCTCACCGTTCTCATCGACGATAGAAATTTCCTGAGGCACTCCTTGAATTGACAGCATATCATCGCTCAACCGTGCAACCTGCGGACCAAGCGCTGGCGTTTCCGAATCCGGCCCCGTTTCATCCAGCTTGAAGGTGCCTGTCTGCCATTTTTCCAATTGGCCGCCCCATAGTCCTCCGAAATAAATGAATGCCTGATTGTCATCATCCATGAAAACAGCGGGATCGATACTGAAGCTGCCCTCCATATAAGTAGGCTCCGGCGTAAACGGGCCTGCCGGAGATACGCTTGTAGCTACGCCAATTCTGAAAATCCCGTCATGATCCCTTGCCGGGTAGTACAAGAAGTAAGTTTCGTTCTTATAGGCAGCATCTGGCGCCCAAAGCTGCTTGGAGGCCCAAGGAATATCTTTTAGATGCAGAACCTCACCATGATCAACGACTGTTGAGTCGAAATTATCTATGGACAGTACATGATAGTCCTCCATCGCATATTGATCACCATTGTCATTATCAGGACCATTGTGATCGAGGTCGTGTGACGGATAAATATAGATTTTTCCCTCGAATACATGTGCGGAGGGATCCGCCGTATAAATATGAGTGACAAGTGGTTGGTTTGGCGTTGGTTTGTTATTCAAAATGAATTCTCCTTTTCAATAGAAGTTTATGAATATATAAAGTGTAGTGCCTGCAACTAACGGAGACAACCCATTAATTTAAGTTAAATACAGACAAACTATAGAACATTGTCGACTCTTCACTCAACATGACAAAAATGTCACTTTTGATGTTGATATATCGATGGTTGGAGGGCAAATTAATCGGTATAGTATGTTGGTGAAGGAGGTCGAAACAATGACTAAAATTATTCAAACAAAAAACTTATCGAAATCTTACGGAAAAACACAAGTCTTAAAAAATATTGATTTGACAATTGAAGAAGGTGAATTCACCGCGATTATGGGCCCATCGGGCTCTGGGAAAACGACATTAATGAATACCCTCTCAACGATTGACACCTTTAACGGAGGGGATGTTTGGATTGAGGGAAAATCGCTGTTAGATTTGAAAAAGCATGCTTTACGAGAATTCCGCCAAAAACGGATGGGATTTATTTTTCAAGATTACAACTTACTGGATACGTTAACGGTGAAAGAAAACATCCTGCTGCCACTCTCGTTACAAAAAACACCTGTTGAGGAAATGGAGCATCGATTAGGGAAATTAATTGAAGCATTAAATATTGAATCGATTTTGGATCAGTATCCGTCTGAAATTTCCGGTGGCCAAAAGCAGCGCACGGCTGCAGCGCGGGCAATCATTACCAATCCAGCGATTGTGTTTGCCGATGAGCCGACGGGTGCACTTGATTCCCGATCTGCTACCCAGTTGCTGGAACAAATTCAATTGCTCAATAAGACATTTAAGACAACGGTTCTGATGATTACCCACGACTCGTATGCAGCGAGTTACTGTCAACGCGTGATTTTTCTCCGTGACGGAAAAATCGTTTTTAAAGGAGAGCAAACGGAAAAAGAATTTTTTGATCGCATATTAACGATTCAAAGTGCATTAGGAGGTAACCAGCGATGAACTTAGTTGATTTATCATGGAGGAATATGAAGCGGAACTTTCGCTTGTATACCATATATTTCATTTCTATGCTAGTCGGGGTTGTCATTTACTTTACCTTTTCCGGGTTAATGTTTAACGAGGACGTAGTCGCAGCAATTCAAAATAAGGAAAACTACGAAACGAGTATTTTCATTGCCTCGATTATCGTCTTTTTGTTTATTGTGTTCTTATTTTGTACGCTAACTCATTTTTTATGAAGCAGCGAAAAAAAGAATTTGGCATGTATTTACTTTACGGGATGAAAGAAAGACAAGTTGCTACAATGGTCTTTTTTGAAACGTTATTTCTAAGCGCCATTGCTGTAACCAGCGGTATATTAATCGGTGGATTACTATCCAAATTTTTCGGTATGGTATTAATGAACTTAATGCATTACAATGACGACATTTCTTTTGCTTTTCCACTTGAAGCAATCGTCTCAACTATTCTGTTATTCGCTTTATTAATCGGCATTATTACTATTCAAAGTTATTTTAATGTCCGCCGTGTGCAGTTAGTTGAATTGTTTCATGCAAAAGGAAAAATGGACAAACCGCTTAAATTTTCCATGCCTTTAGCGATATTGTCCATCCTATTGATTGCAGCGTCCTACTATACGATTACCATAGCAGGATATACAGACATATGGAAAAATTATTTTAAAGAAACATTAATTGCTACAACAGTGGCATTGATTGTCGGAACGTATTTATTTTTCCGCCAGTTTTCCGGTTGGGTTTTACAAAAAATGAGTCAAAGTAAAAGTTACTTTATTGGTAACAAAATGTTATGGATTTCCTCCCTTCGTTTTTCTATTCGAGGAAATACAGTAAACTTTACGTTTAACTCGCTGATTAGTGCTATTGTCATCTTTGCAGTTGGATTTATTGCTGTAGATTACGCCGTGAAAGGTGACGTTGTAAAAAAAGAATTTCCAAACCATATTGCCTTTTCGACGCAAAATGATGAAACACAAAAACAAATTGAACAAATTATGAATGACTCACATCCAATTATTGGTCATGAAACAATTGCTGGAATTCAAACAGATAAAATCCCAAATCGAAAAAAGTTTTTTAGCAATCCCGAATATTACACAGAGGAGTTTTTCCTTTTCCCTGAGTCACAATTAAATGCGATTGTTGACTTACGTGAAGTTGGTGAAAAAGTAGATTTAGAAGGTGAAGAAGCAATTGTTTTAACAAGAGGATTAGATGAACCGACAAAATACAAAAGTTCTCAGCCTGAAATTACCGTTTTAGAAGACAATACATTTCATGTCGTCGAAAAAATACGTTACCCGTTGTTAAGTATCCCAACGAGTCCTGGTGGAGATTCCGATCTTCAACCTTCAGTACTCGTTATTACAGACGAAGCTTTTGAGTATTTAAAAGAAAATCGTACCCTTTCTTCCTATGAAATTTATCAAATCGAAGATCCGAAAACCTCAAATGACGTATCCCGAAAAATATATGATATGGTTATGCAAACAGAAGGAGCATATTATTCAGCCTTTATTGATATGCATTCCATTGATACGGAGTCGTCATCTTTAATTTTGTTCTCCGTTGCGTTTTTTGCAGTCATTGCATTGTTTGCTTTAGGAAGTGTCATTTACTTTAAACAGCTACGCGAAGCTACAGAAGAGCGAGAGCACTACGCAATTTTACGAAAAATTGGTGTTGGCGACAAAGAAATGAAAAAGATTATCCGGAAGCAATTGCTGTTCGTATTTTTACCGCCGCTAATACTTGGACTGGTACACAGTTGGTATCTTTTATACTACACAGTCATCCTAATCATAAAAGATTTACCTTCCTTAACGACGATTATTTTTTCTGTCATGGGATTGTATGTGTTAACGTATCTAATCCTTTACGTATCATCAACATCTATTTACTACAAAATTATCAACGAAAAGAACACACGGTGAGTTATTTACTCATCGTGTGTTTTTTGTAGGACTAAATACGGATCGCAGCTCAATAGAATCTTAAATGTTCTCTCAAGATGGTGGTTCTTGCGAAGTAACATTTCCCAGGTATAGATTAAATCCAATCCCAATGAGAGTCCTTCTACATGTATATGGTTAATTGAAGCCTCACAATCAGTCCGATCCAAATAGTTTGTTCTACTATAGTACTGCTAGCTTGTTTTGAATATTGGTAACCGTCATTTAATCCTCCAACGGTTTTTCCTTTTTTTCCAATTAGATACTTAAAACAACCTTAACTGAAAATAAAAATTCACAGTCCAAAAAATATCAATTAGGAGAGCTTAAAATGACCCTCCTTGATGCACTGATAACGATTAAGTAACAAATCTAATTCTTGTGATTTCTTCACTACCTCTTTGGAAGATAGTCCATACCGAGAACTTGCTTCTATCAGTTCTCTCCGCTTACGTTCAATGGCTTCTAGGGTACGTGCTCTCTTATCCATTGAACCCCTCCATCCCATTTATTGAAACAAATTCACATTATTCCATAATTACTCATCTTAGTTGATGTCGGACTAGCCACCTTGAGCGAACATCATTGAATGTTTCACGCTCGACGCCTTGCGGTAAGGACCGACTAAACGGGTACCGAAGACCAAATAGGAATAGGTTAAACCACGTTCAGCTAGCTCATTCCTCGAACCGGGCTTCGAACGCACGGGCGAATAATTCATGATCGCGA
Source organism: Paenibacillus sp. 01T443 (assembly GCF_056398325.1). Lineage (NCBI taxonomy): Bacteria > Bacillati > Bacillota > Bacilli > Caryophanales > Paenibacillaceae > Paenibacillus > Paenibacillus sp. 01T443. The sequence continues at coordinate 56,116 of NZ_JBFTPE010000020.1, read as the reverse complement.
CGCCCGTAGGCACCCCGCGATTTCGCATCGAGATAATAGGCAAGGAAACCGCCGGAACAAAGAACGTTGACTGAACTTCTCTGCATTCGTCATGAAGCATTTGGCAGTATGTAAAACCTACCTCATTCAATTGTTTATCCGATAGCCAATATGTAACTTTCAATTAGCGAGCGTACATTATAATCGTGTCGCTCTCAGCACAACCATCTTGTAACGACTGGACGGCTGCGGTATTGAATCAGTCTGATATCTTTCGCTCCAAGTGCTTTTTACTGGCTTCTGATCAGTTGCTTTGGATTGGGGTTCTGCCTGCTTCCTATTCTTTTCCTCATCAGAAATGAAGACCTTTTGGAACAACTGATGGAAACTTTGTTCCTTACTCCGTTTGTCGAAAGAAGAGAAAGTATGAATTAAAGCCCAAGACAGACTCTGTCACTATTACGATTATGTAAGCGTTTTCTTATATGAATTTACTTTACAACCTTAGTCCGGTTAAATACCGAACTAAGGTTGCTTAAAGGCTAATTCTCTAGAGTTATCTTCTTGACAGGAGTAAGTTCAGTCCAGACTAACGGTAGTTTGTTATTCGAATCATTTATCGCCTAACAGAAATGAAAGATAGGTTTATTAATTCCGTCTTATACTGTTACTTCCGAATTAATGGACATCATTGGATAAAGAGCCAGAGAAATCACTTTAGCTTCCCCGCCAATAACATACAGTTCCAAATCTGTGCTATTCGCATCCGGAAAAATTTGATCGGTAATAACTAGTTCGCCATCATTTGCAAACACCTCAAGCGAGGAATGGTCCACAAAGATGCGAAGCTTCAAACGGCCGTTTTGAAGCTCAAAGTTTACACCATGCTTGCATGGGAACGATTCATGGAACCCGCTTTCTCCGGACTTTGTCCGGTCAACATCCAACAGCTGTAAAGCTACATTGTAGCTGATAACGGTTTCCTCGGAATCGGACTTCCGAAGTTTGAAGCCGACCTCTTCAGCATTGGCCAAATCGATTTCGCATTCCAGCTCATAGCTGCCCAACTTCAAATCAGCAAACAAATTTTGATTAGGGATGATCGTCGTTTCATTCCAGCTCTGCTCCTGCAAGCGAAGTTTGTTGAGTTCAGCAAACGGCTCCTGCACCAATCTGATGCCAGCTGTGCCGGACTTCAGACGCAAAACCCGCGGCAGCGTCATCGCACTTCTCCAGCTATCTGTCGGAGTAAGATTTGCATATTTCCAATTGCTCATCCAACCGATAAATAGCTTGCTATTATCCGATGTGTTTACATCAGACCATGTTACGCCTGCATAATTATCTCTTCCGTGATCCAGCCATAGCACAGTCTCAGGATAAGAATCGTTAACAAACGTATGTCCGTCGAAATCGCCGATGAAGTATTGAGTTCTTGAGCCTTCCGTAAAGTCCGGATTATCGCCAATACTGACAATCATTAACCACTTAGTTTGTTCAGTATTGCCATCAACCGGCAGTTCTATCAAATCGGGACATTCCCAGACCCCGTCATGCGATCCTTCCGATGCCCCAAATTCGCTTTCAAAGTTCCAATCTTTGAGATTGTTCGAATGATAAATTTGAATCCGGTCTGCCGCTGCAATAACCATAACCCATTTACGATTTGCAGCATGCCAGAATACTTTCGGATCGCGAAAATCTGTAATTTGCTCATTAATTAGTACAGGATTTCCTTCATACTTCGTCCACGTACGGCCTTTATCCGAACTATAGGCCAAACTCTGGCGCTGCCTTGGACGGTCGGAATCGGGATAGGTATCCGCATGAGTGAAAATAATAACCAATCCTGGCTTACCACCGAATAGACCGCTCGTATCTTCCCAATCCACTACTGCGCTTCCAGAGAATATTGCTCCATTATCATCCGGCTTCAAGGCAACAGGGCGATGCTCCCAGTGAACCAAATCTTTGCTAATTGCGTGTCCCCAATGCATTGGCCCCCATGTAGTACCGTGAGGGTGATGCTGATAAAACAGATGGTATTCCCCTTCGAAATATACCATACCATTCGGGTCGTTCATCCAATTCTCCGAAGGTGTAAAATGATATTGTGCTCGGAACTTCTCAGTATGATGATTTGACAAAACTTTCACTCCCGCCAACTTGAACTGCCCGTTCGTACTCGTTAACCTCAAGCATACCCCGTCAGTTGTATTTTTTTGTTGTGTTTCATTTGAATACGTGCCCATTTTATTGTACTGATTGATACGGATCGTTTAACTGATCAATCCCTCTAGCACAATATTCTTTTCTTGTTTTTACAACTATCCAACCTTTGTCAAAGCCCAATCCGTTTGCTCTAGCTACGTTCTGGGTAAAAAATTGACTTTTCGTTATCAGCTGTCTATTACAATTTACAATCTAAATTAAATTATGTCAACATAAAATTGTGCATTTAACCTATATAATCATTCTTTTTTGCTTAAAAGTAAACATATTCACGATTACACTTAGAAAAACACTAAATATCATTCGTTTTTTTTGTTCATTAAAATAAAAATTACAATTAAAAAAAGTTACGCAATCACGTTATTGACTATTATATTTGCGCAAATGTAAATTTTGCAGTGATTTTTCAGATGGAGGGCTATAGCCCAAAGAGAGTGCATGATTGGTTCAACCATCACGCACTCTCTTTGGGCCGCAGATCTTCTTTCTTTTTCTAAAACGGACGCGCTTCCTTAACTCTCACGCTATACGCTCTCCGCTTTGCCCTTTTCTTCAGCCTTGTAGCAAGACTCGATACAAATAATAGAGATCCGGAATCGCTGCTCGCGCAACGGATCAGGAATGTTGTAGTCTACTCTTTCCGCGAGCAGGCAAATGGCCTTACTGCAGTTACTGCCGGTCATCAGCCAACTCAGAATCGTACGTGCTTGCATGAGAGCCATACGGCCGGATTCGGCAAGCGTAATAGGAAGCACCTGAGGTAACTGAAGCCTGCTCTTTATTTTTGCACAAGTGCTCACAGACGGATCGGATTTCCCTTTATGACAATAAATAAGTACATTTAAGCCCTCCAGCCAATGCCTATTCATTTCCATCAGTTTTATTATCGCTTCGTCCAGCGACTGTAAATCGCCAATATCGATGATATCCGAAAATAGAATCGTAACCTTATCTCTTAACGCCATACTGTCAGAACGCCTCCACCTTGGCAGTTATTCATACTGGTGTAAGGAGCAGCCATAATACCCGCCAAATCCAACAGTGATGGCCAAATATAAGTCACCCCTTCGCAGTCTTCCACTGTTAACCGCATCCTCAATATTCAATAAAATGTCCGTATTATGCAAATGACCCATCTTGCCTAGCGTATCTGCATAAAACAACTCCATTGGGCAGCCCAAGGCTCTAGCGAGTATATTCCATGTATCCAGACCCAAATTCGTACAAAGAATAAGACTAATTTGGTGCATCGTAGTTCCGGACTCCCTCAATACCTGATTAACCACTTGCCTTACGGACAAATAAAAAGTCGAAAAATACATTTTGATCCGTTCTGGAGTTGAATCGTATGCAATTCCATCAGCTTTCAATCCTGACGCTAGTACATGGTGTCCGTGCTTAGCATTGCTCTTACATAACGCCGCGCTTGCTGCGTCCCCGAAAATCATAAACGTATCACTGCGTTCTGCACCATTTCTCGCTTTATCGGCCGTTACGAACAATATCGCTTCGTCCTCCGATGCCACCCCCGTCAGAAACCCTTTGGATAAATACACATATAAATGGAAAGTGGCACAACCGTATTCCTCAAGTTTAAGAACAGGTACCTCTTCTAGGGAAAATTCGTGCAGAAGTCTCATAAACAAGTTTCTCGCCTGTTCTATGGGATTCGTTACACTTGAAAATACGATGGCGTGCACTCGCAATCCACACTCCACTGCGCGCGTCAGCAACGGAGCGCATACCCGGTAAATCATCTCCTCCAGGGTATATATCTGTTCTTCCGGAATATAGCGAAAGCCGCTTGCCTTGCACTCTTCCGCTTGCATACGCAGTGAAACTCCCCTGCAACTTAAATCCCATATAACCTGCTCGACCAGCGTCAGCTGAGCCGGAATATATACGCAGCTATCGACAATTGTAATTTGAGCCGCCATCAGCTTAAAGCCCTCTTGAGCAAATGCAAAATTTGATACTTTCTTTTTCCCGTCCGCATGTCATCATACAGAGGGGTGCCAGGAACGCCCATCGTCCACTTGATGGCCCCCTCGTCATCGAGGGCTCCATCCAGCGCAACAAGACGGTTTTTTCTCGACAGATCGCTTGCGAGCAGGACATGCTGCGAAATGTCGCGTTTTACCATCGCTTCAAAACCAAGGTTTTCCAAATACCGTATACCATCGTCGAATTTGGTTACGTCCAAATCATCCGCATAAACAAACAAGCCCCCGGGCCTCAGGACGCGAAATACCTCATCATAGAAACGATTAATCTGCGGATATAGATCAGAAGCTTCAATATTTAACACCAAATCGAAGCATTCATCGGAAACAGGCAGTACCTCCGCGTCTCCAATGCAGAAGTACGCATTCTCATAGCGATTACTAGAGTGGCAGAACGCGACATTCGCTTCAGTAAGGTCCAGTCCCGCTGCGATGCGGGGGCGATAGCTTTTGCACAACGCACGAATATTACCGCCTCTGCCGCATGCAATTTCCAGCACGTCCTTGCCCTGTACCTCAATCCCGTCCATAATTTCCCGAAGCAGCTTTAAAGATTGTTCATTTACGCCTCCCGTGGAATTTCCCGCCGTTTGATCCTGAGCCTCTGCGTATCCCCAATTGATAAATGCAGAGAACCGTGATACCCCGTTGTCAGCTAGTGCTTGATTGAATGCAGTGAACATTTGTCTGACGGAATCCTTCTGTGCTTTATGCTCATCCTCCGATTCACTTGGCAGCAGGCAAGGAATGCCCCCATCAGCATAACGGTAGCTTTCTTTACATGTCACACACCATAACAAACCCTCAATACTCATAAACGTCTGCTTGCATCGCGGACATGACCATGCCATGGCTGCCTGAGGCTTTAGGTTATTCATCGTTTGATTCCCCTTTCTATCCCTGACAGCTCTGTAGACCACTCCTTCTTAATCAAATGGATGATTTTGAACACACGCTTGCCCGTTTGCATATCCTGATGGTTCTGTGTTCCGGGTGCCTCCAGCCACTCAAGTGTCCCAACATTGCCTTCAAACGAACCTCCGAGCGTGCTCATACGGGTGCTAAGCGATTGTTCTCCCGACAGAAGCACATTACCAGTAATATCGCGATCCAGCGCCTTGAAAAAACCAAGCTTCTCCCATAACTCCTCGTAATGTGCAACATCTGAGGCATTCATAATATCCGCGTACAATAACGCCCCTTCGGGCTTTAATACCCGATGTGATTCGTAAAAAAAACGTTCGATGCGCGGGTATAAATGAGAGGACTCCACGTTCAGCACATAATCGCAGCATCCCGATTGAACGGGAAGCTCCTCTGCATCTCCGATGCAATAATATGCTTGTTTATAACGGTTGTTTTTGTGGCAGAACTCAATGTTGGAAGAAGTTAGATCAATGCCGACTACGCTGCTTGCCCCGTAGTTTTTGCATAACTCGTTAACATTGCCTCCCCTACCGCAACCGACTTCCAATACGTCCTTCCCCCCCAGACTCATCGTCCCGACGATTTCGCTCAATAAATGGACAAAGCTCTCATTCACTCCTTGAAAACCGGAGCTTCCTGCCTTGTCCGAGGCGACATATCCCCAGTTGATAAAAGTTGAAAATCGGGATATCCCTTTTTTTTCAAGCGTACGGTTAATGGAGTCGTAAACGCCCTGTACCGCTGACTTGTGAGCCGCTTCCGATGCATGAGCACTATCCGCACCTTCAACCCCTTGCAAGCAGTCCATTCGCATATTCGCCAATCCTTCCGTAAGCGGATACCGCAAACCGCATGCTGAGCAGATTAGGTGCAAATCCGCATGTTCCAGAGCCATCTTGCAATGCGCGCATGCCAGCTTAATGCCTGATAACGACCATAACGTATTCATTGCTAAAGCCCTCCTCATCTAGCCGCTTGCGCTACTGTAATTTTTAATAGCTTTTTTCCAAATGAGACGAACGGCAATGAACAGAAGGATGGGCGCGCAAGCTCCCCATATCATCAAGTGTCCATCCATTCGGCCCATAACGCTCATCGGTGCAAAATTCGTAATGACAAGAAACGGCAGTACATAAACCCCAATTCTCTGGATCAGTTTAGAATAGATCGGCATCGGCATATTGTTCGCATCCCAAATCGCATAGAAAATACCGGCCAGACCTCCCGTGTTGATAAACCAAAACGAAAGTATTGAAGGGATGATCATTAATCCGTACGTGATCATTAAGGCAGCCAGCAAATAAAACAGGAACAGACATATATTATTCACGTTCAAGTCAATGCCCATCGAGTTCCACCCGATCGATACCATCGTAATGCCAGCTATAAGATTAGGGATCGGCATCCCCAGATCTATATATCGTAACGACACCATAAACTGAAGGGAAATCGGCTTGACCATAAGCAGATCGAGCTCCCCGGTTCGGACATACTCCGGAATACGGACGAAATTAGTGAAGAAAAGACCTGCATACAAGCCCGTCATGATTGTATAAGTGCCCACGAACATCAATATTCCGTCAGGCGTAATATCACCGATATGCAAATCGGTCTCGTACACAACAACAACATACAGCAACTTCGAGAACAGATAGGCGATTTCAACGGCAACTCCCAAAACAAAATTAGTGCGATATTCCATTTGAGCAATAAAGCAATTTTTCATAAACCGCAAATAAATGAGCAAATAGCTTTTTATCGTGCGCTGCCATCCTCCCAACGCTTAGCCCCCCAAGCCGAGATACTTTTTCAAGCCGATCTTCCATATGATATTCGATATAATCAGCATGATAACAATCCAGAAGCCTTGTATCAGTAGACCGTCCACGATTTCATTCATCGTCAGCTTTCCGTTAATGACATTCGCCGGAAAATATATCGTATATTTAAACGGAAGATAGCTTAAAATCGCATTCATCGTTTTACCGAATACTTCAATTGGAAACACGCCACCGCTCAATATGATGACAAATAATCCAGTCATTTCAAAAAAATAAGAGATTTCAGCCAGCCAGAACGCGATTGCCGCTATCGTATAAGAGATGAGAAAGTTCAAAAGTAACGACATGACCATCGCCGATACGAAGCAAACCAGGTTCATAAAATGGATGCTGATCCCATATAGAAATGAAAAATAATAAAGAATGGAGAACAAAATAGCAATCATCACGCTGAAAAAAAACATCTTGTTTCCTAGCATTGTAAATAGCTTGAGGCCAAAATAATTAGCGGGCTGTATCAAATGCTTGTTCAGAGAGCCATTCTTAATGTCGGATGCGATTACATGGTCCATATTGGTTGATACGATCCTCGTTACAATTGCTGCCATGATCGTGTACAGAATCATCTCCCCGTAAGAATAACCGAAAAATTCGCCCGTTTCCGAGCGTCCGTAGACAGCCTTCCAAATGTAGTATTGAATCATAATAGGAAAAAATGCGCTAATCAGTGAGAACAAAAAATCCAGCCTATACTCTAACGAAGCTTGTACACCCAGCTTGAACACACGCGTATACTTCATGTAAAAACTCATATCGGCAGCTTCCTGTCGTAGAGAGAAACAATAACTTCCTCGATGGGCATCTCCTCAATCGTTATGTCCTCGATGGGAAGAAGATAGAGAAGCTCTCTTGACAACGAATTAATTTGCTCCTTGGCAATTTCCAGCGTCGCCTGATAACCATCCGATTGGCGCACCTTCCCAAATATCCCGAGTCTGTCCGCATCGACAAAATCAGCAAATTTCAGCTTGACGATCTTGGACACTGCAGAAACGTCATTCACCTGATTCAGGTTACCGTCAAATACCATGTTGCCGTCGTTAATAATAAGTGTCCTCTGGCATAAATCCTGAATATCTTTCATGTAATGGCTCGTTAAAATAATCGTCGTGTTGTGATGCTCGTTATAATATGAGAGAAACTCCCTCACTCTCTTCTGAGTAATGATATCGAGACCGATAGTCGGCTCGTCCAGAAACAACAGCTCCGGCTTATGGATAAGCGCTGCAATTAGCTCCATTTTCATTCGCTCGCCCAATGACAAGCGCCTGACCTGGACGTTTAGCACATGCTTAACGTCCAGGAGCTCAACCAGTTCATCCAATGTGCGGCGATAGACTTGTTCCTCAATCTGGTAAATATACCGGTTCAGAAGAATGGATTCAGCAGCCGGCAAATCCGCCCATAGCTGACTCTTCTGACCCATGACGATTGCAAAGCGCTTCTTGAATTCCTTCTTTCTCTCGTACGGCTTGTAGCCAAGTACGGAAATATTCCCACCTGTTGGGTGCAGAATACCCGAGAGCATTTTCAACGTCGTCGTTTTACCCGCCCCGTTCGGTCCAAGAAATGCAACAATTTCTCCTGTTTCAATTGAGAAGGAGATATCCTTCACCGCATGCTTGGTCAACGTTTTTCTGTAAAATAAGTTTTTGAGAGATTGCATAACCCCTACCTCTTTAGTGTAATAGGTAAAACTTTTTGCCAGATTCTCAACTCTGATTGCTTCCAAATGCTATCACCCTGCTCTATAGTTGTGTTATTAATATTATCTTCCATAATGATAAAGTAGGCCGCAGCGTGAACACACCGGCATTAACCCGCAGGATAACAGTTCTCGGTGCTTTCCGTAATTCTCGCCATGCCACACATCCTTGACATTCACCTCGCTAATATTCCCTACGGCTAGCTCCGGGAAAAACTTGCAAGGCGTAACACTGCCGCTCGGAAGCACATCCATGCGTGTCGATATGGCTAGGCATTGCTTGCGGTTCATCCCCGTCCTCTGGATGCCTCTTACGAAATCTCCAATCTCATCTTGCTCCAGAGCCGGCATAAAGCGGATTCGATTTTTCCAAGTATGTTCGGATATGCGCAAGACCTCCTCTTTAAGAGGCTCGATGTTTTCCGGCGAAATGTGATAGGTGAACGAATGCCAACTGCAGTGCTCCATCTGCACTGGCTCAAGCCAATTGAACTCCTTTACATACAACTCATCCATCTCTTTAGCCGATTCCGACGAAATATACCATGGATATACAAAGTAAACGGAGTCAACACCCATTTCCTCGAAATGCTTCATGAAGGAAAACAGCTTCGTAACCATTGCGTCGTTCATCGTAAGACTGATCGATACTTTTCCCTTGAAGATGCCTTGTTTCTGCAACTCTAATAGACGCTCGACCGCTTGGATAACTTTCTGGTAGGTTCCCTTGCCGCGAATTGCATCGTTCTCCGCTTCGAATCCTTCCAGACTGACAAGGATCACGAGCCCTTCACCTATCTTGAGAAGAGAATCCAGATGATGTTCTAGCAATATAGCGTTCGTACAGATCGTAACTGTCCGCTGATCCTTCTCAAGTAAATCTGCAAGCAAAGGAAATTTGCTGTAATAAAGCGGCTCGCCTCCCCACAAGTACAGCTTCGATTTCTTCTCCCGAGTGAACTCCAGTAACTTCTCAACCAAGGGAATATCGATCTCCCTCTTCTGGTCCTCCTTCGCCATCGCCCAATGAAAGCCATCCTCGTTCCATTCATAGCAATGCTTGCAGCGCAGATTGCATCCATTATTCAGTTTAATCCCGATATCCTCTGGAACTTCCATCGCATAGCGGCTGTCCGCTTCCCTAGCCCGGCTGGCTCGTGACATGTTCATAATGGTCCGCTTCAGGTCATTAAACACACGTTCATCAAAGGTTTTATTCGTTTTGGGCTGCATCATATTCCCCTCCATAGTCAATGAGTTGATTGCTTGCCTGCACGAGGTTCTCATGCAGAGGTTCCAGCACATCCATGGCAAAATGTTCAGCTTTCCAATCCTCGTACCGAATACCGTAGCCTTGCTTAATCCAGAATCTTGCGTTGCTCGCCTCATGCTTGCCGAACGGCTCTAGAAACACCAGCGGAGTAGCAGAAGCCAATGACTCCATAAGTGAATAACCGCCCGGCTTGCTGATGATCGCGGCTAATTTGCGTATCACTCTAAAGAGCAGTGGATATTGCTCACAATTGTGGTAGCAAGGCGCTTGACCCAGCTTCACGCGGGCAAGCGGCGGAAATTGCATACGACCGCGCTCATCTCTCACCCAAGGACTCCACGCAGGATCATTTCTGTAGTAATGAAATTCTTCTTGCTCAATAAGGTCTTCGTCATAATAAGCGAGTACATTCAGCCGTTTACCCGACTGGATTAACTCCTGAGCTGCTGATCTGTAGGTTCCGATCCCCCAGCCTCCCCCGTGTACTAAATACCGCTCCTCTCGTTGACTGAACGGTATCGGCAGCTCTTCGGAAATCGCTATACGGTGGGTCATTCCGCTATTTTCGTTGCCGTAGAACCATATATGACTATAAGGATCGGCACGATTCCCATACACCAAATAAGAAGGGGAATAGTCTGCATCCAGATGCAGAAATTGAACCCCCAGTGGCCTCGCTCCCAAGCGAAGCTGATACTGCTCGATAATCGGCAACCAAAAGCCCGTCGCAGCTATAAAACTACTCCGCTTCTCTTGCTCCCACATATCCAACAACTTGCTGACCTTCACAGGATCAAAGTTTCCCGCACTGTCACGGGCTAGCTCCGCTCCTTTTTTGGCTACGGCAAAGCTGTCATGGAAAGCCTTTTTATATGTAGCCAACTTGTGCTGAAGAACATCGAAATATAAATCCTCAAGAACGCATACCTCCACCGGTATACCTCTGCCACTTAGCTGGCGGCTCAATTGGATAACCGGTACGTATACGCCGAGCGAATTGCCTGAACCAAGCAAAGTTACCGTCCCCTGACTTCCATTAGCTATACCATTTCCCTCCTTTATGCTCAAAGAGCAGTCTCATCTGCTCCAAATAGCGATCTCTCTCAGCTGTATTATCTGCAACAATCGTCATATAGAGCTTTCCTTTGCAATAACCAGCATTAGTCGAAACGACCTGATCGGATGAGTACGCATTGGCAAGCAGGGTTGCCGAGGAAAGTGGCAAAATGCCGTTCCCAGTGCGGTTCGGGTACAACAGATCACTCCCCTCCAAGTCCATTATCCAGCTTTCATAATCAAACCTGTCGCGGAAGCCGACCGAGCGAAACGTTAAAAAACCCTTTTTCCCCCTCCCCTTAAGCACGTTATCCAGGTGATGATTAATGAAGCCCATCGATTGCCGTGCATTGATTTCAACGATAGGAACAATCTTCCCATCCCGCAGAGACATTGAATCGATGCATACCGGACCGAAATAACCGTCCCGGTAGAGACTGCCGGCTACCTGCATTACAACATCGAAGTAACCCGCCCGCTCCAGCATCGCTATGTCCTTTTCCTCCATTGACATCGAACCGATATAGGCAAACTGCCTGTTCACCATTTGCTGCATGCTGACGAGGTGGAACGTACCGCTAGGCGTAATTTCAAACTGGCAGGAAAAATCGCTCGCTACATCCATATAAGGCTCGAGAATGAAAGCCGCGCTGCAACCTGCCTCTTCCTGCTTGCGAATGTAAGCGACTAACCGTTCAAGAGCTTGCTCTGTTTGAATGAGCATATTGCCATTTCCMGAAACTCCATAAGGGTCCTTTACAAGCAATGATTCACATTCCTTCAGCAGTTCCCCACCAGCAGCCCTCAGCTCATTCCAGGAATAAACCGGCTTGCCTTGGCTTTTCCCAAGCAGCATTTCGGTTAAGAGCGTCGAATAGAGCTTTGAATTGACCCGTTTAACTGTTTCATAGGATGGAAGCTCGGAATGGTATCCGTAACGGGCAACGACCTTATGGACGGAGGGAACAATAGAGAAAGGAGATAATTGACCGTAGGCCGCAAATTCCTCTTTGTGTTCACAATCGTTTGCTATGGCTTCAAACACATTGTTTTCTGCGTCCTCCCCCTTCAAAGTGAAGTGCTTGAAGGAGAAGCCGATCCGAGCTAAGTAAGCCTTATGTGCCTCCTCCATCGCATATCGGGTCACGAGAGCGTCGCCACTTCCACATAGAGGAAACAAGAGCTCATCCATCGCCAGAATGATTTTCTCCCTTCCCCGGTCGCGAAGAGCGGGCAAGCGCGCCGAATGACTGTCTCTCCAATACGATTCCGAGTCGAATGTTCCAGCAACAAGCGCTCTAGCCAACCTTTTTCTCCATACCTTTAAGAAATTCCATGAAATTCTCGATGGAGAGCAGGTAGCTGTAATCGAGGTCCTCGTATACGATTTCCACGTTAAAACGATCCTCAACCTCAAGAATGAAATTGATCATTTGCAACGAATCAAGGCCAATATCATTAATCAGATCACTTGATGGAGTCAGAATTTCTTTTATGGATTCATCCTCTTTAATTTTGCTCACAATTTCTTTGATCGTTTCAAACATAACTAATCATCCTCTCACTTAATTTTTCTTATTTAATGGAAATATAGTGTATAATTAGAAAAAAAAGAGGTGAACTGTATGAAAAAATATCATTTATTTATTTCCGCTCATTTGGATGATGCCATTCTATCTTGTGGTGATTATATAGACTGGCTGATACAGAGAGGCACCAAAGTTACAGTGGCTACCGTCTTCACTGGTATGGGAACGGAATTATCCATGCTGGCTAGAATTATTCACAAAAAGTTCGGACTGGGCTTAAACACGATGGATGTGCGCCGTCTTGAGGATATGCAAGCTGCGAATATGCTTGGCGCAAATGTGTTGCATTTGGGCCAGTTGGAAAGCATATATCGAAAAAACAAAGATGGAAGCCCCATATACAACAAGCTGCAGGATCTCTTCATAACAGAATGGGGCGAAGAAGCCGAGGTGATGGAAGAAATCGTAACCGCAATGATGAATCAAATTAATTTCAGAAGCTATGACCGTATCTATTTACCGCTTGGCATCGGCAGGCATATCGACCACTTCCTGGTTCGGGAAGCGGCCGAGCAATGCATGGTTAGATCTGCACCCATGACGAATAGCCGATTGTTCTACTACGAAGACCTGCCTTACTTGTGCTATAACCAGGACAAGCAGTGGAAATCTGAACTAGCAAACGGGCTATCTCCCATTTCAATCATGCTGTCCAGAACCAACCTTAGAGCTAAAATAAACGCGAGCTTGCAATATAGCTCCCAGTTAAGTCTGCTTTGGACATCCAGATACAGCATGCTTAAGCAAATGGTCGTTCATGCTAAATCTATTCATTCAGCTGGACTGTCTGAGCAAGTTGACTCTGGCGCATATGGATTTAGAGTATACTCCACTAGTAATGAAAAATCTGTCTCGCTTAGCAGTCCTGTCATGTAAGCTGCTCGGAAGTCTCTTTTTCGATTACTTCAGCCAATATCGCTACCGTATATCCGATATTGTCGACGTTCCCAAGCAACTCATCCGGCAAGGAAATCCCGTATTGGACCTCAAGCTGCACAATTAACTCGACGATCTGCACGGAATCGAGCATTAGCCATACATCGCGCAGCGGAGTGTCTGCTAGGATGGACACTTCGTTCGCAGTATCAGTCACTTTGTGCTGTATTATCTCAATCACCTGCTCTACGACGCTTAACGTGCTCATACTTATAACAACTCCTCTACGAAATCGATAGAGCTTGATAGTGGGAGCATCCTATTCTTATCATCGCTGTTGCAGCTTAGATAACAACAGCTCGATAAACTCCCTTTCGTTCTTGCTCATATGTCTTAAGTTTGAGATCATTTTGTCGATGATGCGTAAGTCTTGTGTAATCTCATATTTAATCAGCAGATTTCGGCATACCAATGCCGTGTTCTCCACCTCACGACATCGCTCTACGAGGCCGGAATCAGGCTCAAGATAACCTCGGCGTTCCAGAAAGACGATGCGGCGCAGCATTAACGTCTTATGGTCGCAGATGACGTGAAACGGCCTAACATCAGGCAACTGCTCGTTGACGCGAATCTTCCCTAAATCCTCGATCAACTTCTCGTATACCTCAAGACCGGATACGAACGGCTGAGTGTGGTACGTCAACTCTCGGCTTTTCTCAAAGCAGTTTTGCCCGCTCAAGAAGCCCTCCAACTGCTCTATCACATTCGCTAGACGAAAATCATAGTTGGCTCGCGCATCGAAGCTGAGTAAGGACACGCCTCCCTTACCTGAATACAGCCAATCATGCTCGCGTTGTATGGAGTAATAAGCCTTCTCTAGTTCAACGAATGGCACTTTCGCAAATGAATATTTGCCTGTAAAAGTGAAATCGGCCACATAAAAAACTTTTTTTCTCAGATCGTATCCATAAATAAACAAATCATGCGGAACACCGTGTTCAGGCAAAAAGTAAGCTTGATCAAACAAGCCGTAAATATAATGGTCCCGATCTATGGCATCAATGAAGAACGAGCAAATATCCTCATTAATATAATGCACCGTTTCCCTCTTCAAATGCTGATGGAACAGCCACGGACAAAACTCGAAGGTGGGCGTGCGATAGAAATCCACATACGAGCTTCCCGGATTTGAGGTTAGCTGAAGCTGAATGAAATGACTCATCATCCAGGGCTCCGTTTCAGGATAATTGTCAAGCACAGCAAATGTATTCGCTTGCCATTGCCATGAAGTAATCGTCGGATACCGCATCGGTAATATTTTTTCAATCACCTTCGCTCTAGCCTCGTTGATATACATCACATCCCAGCTATTATTGAGCTTCATTTATCACAGCTTGGCTCTGGATTAACTTAATAGATAAATGTCCAATGAGTGTAGAATAGCGTTATGATCCTCGGAGATGATCCCTAAGCCCATGGCGTCAGAATCAGGAAAAATCAAATTCGTAAATACAGCTTCTCCATCACTTGCGAAAACCTCCAAGGAAGAACCGTCCACATAGATGCGTAGTTCTACTCTATTTGGTGATGTTGTTGTCAACTTAATTGGATTTCCGCCGGAAAAATCTTTGTGAAAATCCGTCTTGCCAGATCGCGTTCGATCCACAAACAGCTCAGAAAGGTCAGGTCTATAACCCACAACGGTCTCCTGCTCAGCCGAGGTGCGTAATATGAGACTAAATGATTCATTTGTTTGGATATCACAGACTAGCTCATAACTGTCTAGGGCCAGTTCCGCCAATCGAGCATTCGCATCCGCCAATGAACTATCCTTTAGTGATAAAAGCGGCTTCCTTAAGGTCGATAATTCCCGTACGGGCCGTTGGATGAGCTTGATTTCACCATTTCTGCTCTCAAGCGTAAGCTCGCGCGGAGTCGTCATTGCTCCTCTCCAGCCTTCTGTCGGCGTTAGGCCTGCATATTTCCAATTGCTCATCCACCCGATAAAGATACGGCGGCCATCCTCGGAAGGAATATCCGACCAGGTGACACCAGCATAATTGTCCCTTCCAGCATCCAGCCAGCGCACCTGCTTTGAATCTTCGTCATATACAAACGTACGTCCGTCAAACTCCCCAGTAAAATACTGCGTTCTTGAGCCTTCCATAAATTCCGGCTCGCTACCGATGCTTACAATCATTACCCATTTTGTTCTGGAAGAATCTCCATCAACAGAGAGCTGAAATAAATCCGGGCACTCCCACACTCCATCATGCGATCCGATGTTTTGGCCGAATTCGCTTGCAAATTCCCAATCTTTTAAATTAGGCGATGTATAGATGCATACGGTCTGCCCGCAGGCCAGTATCATGACCCACTTCGATGTCTCTTCATGCCATATAACCTTGGGATCCCGGAAGTCTATGAATCTGTCATCTGAAAGTACAGGATTACCCTCATATTTGACCCACGTCCTTCCAGAATCCGCACTGTAGGCAAGACTTTGACGCTGCAGAGCATGCTCCGTTCCCGGTTCATGATAATGATGCGTGAAGATGGCTACCAGTCCGGGTTTACCGTCAAAGAAGCCCGTGGTATCCTTCCAGTCAACTACAGCGCTGCCCGAGAAAATAACCCCAAGCTCATCCGGCTTTATCGCAACAGGCTGTTCTTCCCACCTAACCAGATCGGAACTGATTGCATGTCCCCAGTGCATAGGCCCATTGAACGTACCATAGGGGTGATGTTGAAAGAATAAATGATACTCGCCGTTAAAAAACACCATTCCATTAGGATCATTTAACCAATTCTCCTGGGGCGTAAAATGATAAGCTGGCCGAAAATGTTGTTCTGAAATGGAATTCAATTTTCATTGCTCCTTTATCCGGTTATTAGATTCACAAAATGATTGCCAAAATGATACATATCGTGCATTCGCATTCATTTGCTCAATAATTTATCAAATTAATCCAGAAAAGTCAACATATAATGTAAATTTAAATTCGTCAATTGAAAACTCTATATTGTCATTACTATTGATTTTTTGCACAAAATTCGAATTTGAAAACGCATACCTAAAAATTTTATTGTAATACATCAATGAATTGCATACAAATTTTATTTTTTAATTGTTACATTTGTAAATTTTATTTTATTTCATTTTTAAGCTTTTCACCAAGTATAAATCTAATTTTGCAATTAAATATGATTTCTAATTTCTAGTAATTTTTGTGTATAACAGAGAAAGGGAACTGCAAGGCTACTCGCTGTAATCTGCTGTGGGGCTATTATAAGCAGCTATGGAGTCAATAGATGATTAGAGAAAGTTACGTTAAAAGACTCTAAAAACACAGGCAAATTTGCAATATTAACGAGCAGCCTGCTTAATAGCACACTCTTTGGTTCTTTTCTTCTTAGAGGTCTAGAGAAAAAAATAAGTGCTAAAGGTTATAATTTGTCGATTCATACTATTCGTGAGACCGAAATGAAAGCCTGACCCCAATAATAGAAACAGCGGCAGCCAGGGACGTGAAAATAAGTCTGATATGCTCCCCATACGGTAGACAGGTGAAATAATAAAAAGCCTGATACTTTGAGGGGAGCTTTTTCATTTCTAGAGAAAAATATAACGCTCTGGAGAAACTCGCTATCCTCGAAGAGGTATCGAACGGGGAAATTGGTTTTCTAGCAGCTGCGAAGAAATATGGAATTAACAAGACGACTTTAATGAAATGGCAGCGTCGATACAAGACGCATGGATATGAAGGGCTGGAACACCGTACACATCTGCAAAGGTACAGCGCTGAGCTTAAGCTCCAGGCGGTGAAGGATTACCTTGAGGGGCTTGTCTCAGTACCAGATCATCGATAAATACAAGATCGCTAGTACAAGACAGCTCTTCAATTGGATTAACAAGTATAATGGTCATAGCAGTTTAACAGCCTATAAAGGGGAAGCAAAAGCTATGACAAAAGGGCGCTCTACGACTTGGCAAGAACGGATTGAAATCGTCCAGTATTGCCTGACCAATCAACATGATTACCAAAAGACAGCTGGACAGTTTCAGGTCTCCTATCAGCAAGTATATCAATGGGTGAAGAAGTTCGAAGGTGGCGGTCAGGATGCGTTAAAAGATGGCCGAGGGAGAAAGAAAGCCCCGGAAGAGTTAACGGAGGCCGACCAACAGAAACTCAAGATGAAGCAGATGGAGTACGAAATTGAGCGACTTCGGGCAGAAAATGCATTTTAAAAAAAGTTAGAGGAACTCGAAAGAAGGCGACGCTAAATCAAACGCGGCAGGAAACGATTTACCTTGCCATCCTGGGACTTCAAAAGGACGCATCAACTAGCGTTCAACTTCTATGCGAAATTGCAGGAATTGCACGCTCAAGCTTTTACAAATGGCTAAATCGCAAGCCCAGTTCTCGTGAGCAGGAGAATGAGCAGTTGATCCGGGTGATGATGACCATCTATGAGAAAGTGGAGCGCACCTTTGGATACCGTCAATTAACCCTGCATATGCGAAAACAAACCGGAAAAACCATTAACCATAAGCGCGTAGAGCGGTTAATGAAGATAATGGGAATCCAGTCTGTTATCCGGAGAAAGAAAAAGAAGTACACGAATGCCACACCACAGCAAGTAGCGGAGAATCTATTAAACCGTAAATCCCATGCTGATGCTCCGAATGAAAAGTGGCTCACCGATGTAACGGAATTCAAGTATGGCAACGGCCAGAAAGCGTATTTAAGCGCTATTCTCGATCTCCATGATAAATCCATCGTCTCCTATGTATTAGGGCGTTCCAATAACAAACCACTTGTATTCCAAACGTTGAAACTCGCCTTACAAGCAGCTCCAGAAAGCAGCCCTATGCTTCATAGCGATAGAGGCTACCAATACACTTCATTGGGCATTAAGAAGCTTTTAGATGGCAACAAACTGGTTCAGAGTATGTCCCGAGTTGGGCGATGCATCGATAACGGTCCAATGGAATCCTTCTGGGGGACCTTGAAATGCTAGAAGTATTATTTGCACACGTACCATACTTTTGAGGAGCTTAAAAGGAACATTGAGGCCTACATCCACTTTTACAATAACGAACGGTTGCAAGCTAAATTAAACAGCCTCAGTCCGATTGAATTTAGGACCAAGGCCGCTTAATTGCTTTATATTATTTGTACTGTCTACTTGACGGGGTGCAGTTCAGTCCTAGACTGCCGCTTTTCTATTGTACTATCGTTACCCGTTTAGCGAATAATTCTTACTTTTATCTATGATACGGTTACCGCAATATCTCTAAGTACAAAGTCAGGCTTGACCACAAATCCGACAACAGAGGGGATTGAAACAGCATTATTCACGCTGCTACTATGACGAACATGGTCTGTTGAACAATCAGCGGAAAGAACTCGTGAAAGATCCTTTCTGCCTTGCTTTTTATAGTACGGAATAATATCATCTATCAATTTTCGGATTAACAATGGTGTTACCAATTCGCCGCAGGATACAGAGACTGCGCAGCAAATGACAAGTGACATTTTCATTTGATAAGGCTTAAGGTTGCCGATGACTCACCGATATGTTCTCCAATTCTCCGTTGAAAGTTTGACTTGATTTTCTAAAATGAACAATTCCCCAATATAAGACCCTATCTTCCGTTATCTCCAAGATGTTTTTAAAGGGTATTATTGTAATGCTTCAATGAAAAGAAAAGATACCTCCACTAAGCCTTAGCTGAAGGTGCCTATCCTATCCCATTATTTTAAAATCAAATTTCATTTAATGTTCCGTTAAATAAAGCCGAAGCATGGTCAGCTTATCGCGACACATGCTCCGGCATTATAAATAACTCTTATTTTGTTGAGCGGTCATAGCCTGCTTGTTTGATTTTCAACCATTCTTGCATACCTATGCGGTCAAGCTCTTTAATAAAGGTGTCCCACTCATTATCGATATTCTTACCCTGTATCCATTCTGTACGTTTTTTCAGAATGTAAGGCAACAAGTCCGCTTCGATTTGTGTCAGTCTTTCGGATTCTTCAATGGAGAAGAACACTCTTGGATAGATATTGTTTGCCTTCATATCAGGCACATAAACTTTTTTCAAGATATCCAAACGGTATGCTGCATCATCCGGAACAGTCGTTACGTTTCCATAGTAAGAGTCAAGAATTGCAAGCGGTCCACCAACACTTGTCTTAGCTCTAAGCTCACCAGGAGCAACACCGTTCAGAGGCAAGTGCTTCAGCATTTTTGCAGCTTCATCGAATTCAAAGATGTTTGGCTGTGTTTCATCGCCATAAGTTCCCCAGTTGTCTTGGACGGATTGAGTTGGATCGTAAAGAGCGTCGACCCACTTAATCGTACTCTCGACATCTTTGTTTTCAGCAGTAATAACAAATCTTGCCCGGTCAAACCCCATACCGTTTGTTCTCGCTACATTCTTCCAACCGTTTGGACCTTCCAGAGCAGGCATTGGCTCGAAAGGGCTGTCCATACCTGAAACATTCGCTTTATCCCATGTAAAGTACAGACCATATCTATCTTCTTTTCCTTTAGCGATGAATTTGTTCCAATCTTGTGTAATAAATTCTTTGTCAAACAAACCTTCTTTGTACAGCTCTTGGAAATACTTCATACCTTCTTTGTAGCCTGGCGCCAACACAGAATTATTAATTTTGCCATTATCGTCTACAATAAGTAGATCCGCGTTTAAGCCAGCGCCGAAGGAACCAAGCAAGAAGCTCAAGTCTTCGTTGGCGCCGTCATCGTTAATAATGGACAATGGAATTTCATCTGGTTTGCCGTTACCATTAGGATCTTGCGTTTTGAATGCAATCAGAACCTTCTTCAGATCTTCCGTTGTTTTTGGCATTTCAAGGCCAAGTTTCTCCAACCAAGCTGTATTAATCCAAGGAATATTATTAACAGAATGAATGCTCTCTTTGCCTTCACCAAGCTCTTCAATCCAAGGGAAAGAATAGATGTGACCATCTGGAGCTGTAATCATGCCTTTGTATTGCGGCGCTTGTTCCAGGACCTTCTTAAAGTTAGGCATTTGATCTATATATTCTTCAACCGGGATAATCGTTCCATCCTTCGCATACTTCAATAATTCAAAGTCAGTTAATCCCGAGTTGAAAATTGCATCAGGCAACTCCCCAGTAGCAAGTGCCAAGTTTCTCTTATCATTGAAAACATCCTCCGGGTTCGCAATCCAATCAATGTGAATACCTGTTTTTTCTTCCAATCGCTTAAAGATCAGCTTATCATTTGGATTTTGTGGTGCAAGTGGTGAGTTTGGAATCATGAATGACAAGGTTACCTTTTCAGCACTGCCTTCCCCTTGATTCTTACTGTCGCTGTTGTCGCCGCTGTTATTGCTACAAGCGGTAAGAGCCATGATTGCTGCCAAGGAAATAATGGATACTGTTTTCTTTACGTGTTTCAAATTAAACCCCCCTTTTTTAGTTGAAAAACATATCAAACTATATATGTCAGGCTGCACCCTATTTAAGGGAACCCACCATGGCACCTTTTTCAAAATACTTTTGGACATAAGGATACATTATTAACAATGGAAGACTGGATATAACAATCGATGAGTATTTCATTAGCTCTGACAAGCGAGACAGTTCTGCTTGTTCTTGAATATCGGAAACCACATTCGGGTCTACCTTATTTAAGATAAGGATCCTTCTTAGTACCATTTGAAGCGGATACTTGTCTTGATCCTGCAAATAAATCATCGCTTGGAAGAAGTCATTCCAATGGCCCACAAAATTGTATAACGCTAATACGAAAATAATAGGCTTGGACAGTGGCACAATCACTTTGAGAAGAATTTGAAACTCAGATGCTCCATCGATCTTGGCCGCTTCTTTCAATTCTTTAGGTAGAGTATTAAAGAAAGTCCTTGCCAAAAAGACATAATATCCACTTACAGCGGAAGGGAGCGCTAGTGCCCACACCGTATCCAAAAGCCCCAAATTTTTCACCACTAAATAGGTTGGAATTAATCCTCCACCGAAGAACATGGTAATAAGAATTAACGTACTAAAAAACTTCCCTCCTACTAAATCACGATGCGATAGTGTATAACCCGCTAAAACAGTAACCGATACAGCTGATATCGTGAATGCCAGTGAATAATATATCGAATTTCCAAATCCACGGATAATGGATTGATCTGACAATATGAGGCTATACCCTTGTAAGCTATAATCCTTCAAATCGAATGAAATACCTTTATTCAGCAGAGCTGACGGTTCCATAAATGACCCCACAACTATATAAATCAAGGGCACAACGATTACCAATACCGCGAAAATTAATAATGCACTATTGATTCCCAGAATCAAACGATCTGCTTTAGTTGGTTTTATATAGTTCATCACAGACACCTTCCCTAAATAAGGCCTTCTCCATCATTCGCTTTCTTCACGAAGAAGTTCACCAGTAATAATATAGTAATATTGATAACCGTATTGAAAAGTTCAACAGCTGCAGAGAAAGAATAATTCGCCTGTTGGAAACCAATTCTGTATACATAAGTGGAAATTACATCTGAAGTCTCCATATTCATGGGATTCTGCATCAATAACGCTTTATCTCCAGCACCAGCCATGATGCCCCCTGCCGCCAGAACAAGCATTAATGCAATAACAGGCTTAATCGTAGGTATGTCAATATTCCTAATTCTTTGCATCAGACTAGCCCCATCAATTGTTGCCGCATTATGAAGCTCTGGATCCACACCTGCTAATGCAGCCATGTAGATGATCGAAGCCCAACCAGCAGTTTGCCAAATGCCTGAGATAATAAAGATCGATCGGAAGTAACTCGGATCCGACATAAACTGAATCGGCTGACCAGTGATCACTTCAATTATTTTATTAACTGGCCCGGTTGGCGATAACAAGACGAATACCATACCAACCATGACAACAACCGATATGAAGTTCGGTGCGTATAAGAACAGTTGAATTCTCTTTTTGGAAGAGGCTTTACGCATTTGATTCAACATTAATGCCAGTAGGATTGGAACAGGGAAGCCTAACAAGAGTCCATATAAATTCAGTTTCAACGTATTCTGTAACAATAGATCAAAATTCGGCCCGCTCATGAACCTTTCAAAATGATGAAACCCGACCCAATCACTTCCCCATACCCCTTTTCGGAAGCTGTAGTCCTTGAACGCAATTAGAATACCGTACATCGGTACGTACTTAAAAACAATAACCGATATAAGCGCAGGAGCGATTATCAAGTACAACCAAAAATGCGTCTTTATATATTTAAGCTTCTGCATGAGGGCACCCGATCTAGGTGCACTCTTTCTTTCTACCCTTTCTAATGTCTGCAAGGTTATCCCCCTCCTAATTTCTAAAGCATTTTACATATGCACACATTCTTTATTTATTAGGATATATTTCACCCTAAAAGAAAGTGCTTACATATCCCATTATGCACAACCAACAATTACATTTTATAAATTTCAGTCCTAATTGTCAATACATTTTTTTTCTAAATTTGTTCATTTGAACATTTTTTTGTTTCTAAATACGGTGAAAAGAGTTATTTTTCACTATTACAAAGTCATTTATAATGAAATATGGCTTCTAACTACTATCGAACGAAAAYTTTCCAAAAATTATATTTGTTCAAATGCACAATTTTAATAAGAGATTTAAATTTGATATTGAACGATAACTGTTTATTTTTGTTTATTTTATAATTTATTATTTTTTCGTTTGACATACACATTTCTAGCAAGATCATTGCGCTTCAATATATACACAACTATCCACTTACTTTACTCATTTATAATCATCTTGTTGAAATTTCCGTATAGTATATTTGGAAGCGCTAGCTGTCCCCTCGAATTTCGATCAAAGTAATGAGACGACATGGTTTGCATTGAACTGTTTAACAAACAAGAAATATTCCAATTTTATTATTCACCTGAACATTCCAATTATATTCTTAGACTCCACATCAGAATTGTCTTATCCTGAGTTAAATACGGGGTTATTATTGATGGAAAACGAATTCAGTATTTATTGGCTAAAGAAGAAATTTATTTACTGTGGCCGCACTATACTTGGATTTGTTGGGGAGTAACACCGTCGTAAGAGCTCTTATGAATGGTGGAATGGTTATAATAAAGCGTTTCTTACGCAAAGCGGCATTTCTAGAAACTTTAAAGGTGAACTTTCTTAAATAAGTAGTCACCCTTCATG
Source organism: Paenibacillus sp. 01T443 (assembly GCF_056398325.1). Classification (NCBI taxonomy): domain Bacteria; kingdom Bacillati; phylum Bacillota; class Bacilli; order Caryophanales; family Paenibacillaceae; genus Paenibacillus; species Paenibacillus sp. 01T443. Next base: position 32,391 of record NZ_JBFTPE010000020.1, on the reverse strand, counting down.
TCTGCAACGAGAAAAGCCGAGGATCCAGGTATGTTCACTGATTCGCACGGCTTTTATATATATTGTCTATGTCACTTATGGTGATCCAGCGCTTCGCATATCTGACTAACACTGTACTTGATGGATGGGAAAAAACCATCTGGTGCAACACATGCGACAATTTTGCATTTCGTGTCAAGTTCAAATCGTTAGAAACACTAAGATGGGGATCGGGAAGTCACTTCAGCATTTCCTTCAGCCGAGAAATGAATGGCAAATGAGCCTAAAAGAACGGACAATCCTTTGCCAACCTCTTTCTCACGTAGCTAACCTTCACGTCTACTATTCAAAAAACGCGATTCGCTCCTCTTCTCTTATCCCATCAGATTACAAAATTCCACAAGGGTAACAAATTTTTAGGCAATACTCGAATCATTCGGCTTGATTTCTTATAGAATTTCTACCGGATTGGCGGGCAAATAAAGAAAGTGTGGAACTAACGGGAATTTGAGCTATTTATCAGATTTTTCCATATCAGCCATTTTTATCAAATAATGTTCAGCATGTTGAGTAAGTCCATCAAGTTGGCCTCCATGGCTGTATTTTAAATCATTCTCTGATCTATGGATATTTTCGCACAGCAGATTATGCTATCCTGCCTTTTTCATTATTCGCCTTGTCAGTCCCTCTCTAATTATGCTCCAATGCTGCCAGACCAAGCGCAAGGGAACCGCATAAGCCGGCATTGTCTCCAAGTCCCGGTAATACGATATATTCGTTAATTCCTGTTAACAGCGACGCCGCACTTACGTAACCATTTAAATTTTTACTCACTTCGGCGCGAATCATAGGAAGCAGCTGTTTCTGATGCATGACGCCTCCACCTAAAATAACCCGTTTCGGGGAGAGCATCAGTATCGCAGTCGTGATCGCTTGGCCGAGATAATAGGCCTCAATCTCCCAAGCTGAATGATTCTCCCCAAGTTCACTGCCCTTCATACCCCAACGCTTTTCAATTGCAGGACCTGATGCCATCCCTTCAAGGCAGTCACCATGATAAGGACAGTTTCCCTCAAATCGGTCCTCGGGGTGACGTCTCGGCAATATATGTCCGCCTTCCGGGTGTACTAAGCCGTGAACTAGCTTCCCCTCAGCATATACACCCACTCCGATTCCCGTACCGATTGTGAAATAGACGCAGCTTTCCAATCCCTTGGCAGCGCCCCAGACCGCTTCGCCGTAGGCAGCTGCATTAACATCCGTGTCCCACCCAAAAGGTACATCAAATTCACGTTTAAGCGTATTCAGGAATGGGAAGCCTGACCAACCTGGCTTCGGCGTCGTTGTCACATTCCCGAATGTTGCACTTTTACGGTCAACATCGATCGGTCCGAACGTCCCAATGCCAATCGTTTCCGGGTTCTTTTCTCTAAAGTAAGAGATAACTTGCTCCAACACTCGCTCCGGGTACTCAGTCGGAAAACTAATCCGATCCTCAATTTCTCCATACTCATTGCCTATTCCACATACAAACTTCGTGCCGCCTGCTTCAATTGCTCCAATTCGCATTTGTCTGTTCGTCTCCTCTGTCTCATTTTTAAGTAATCGTTTACGTATTATGAATAAAAACGCTCTTTCAGATAGTATTGCTTCTCTTCCACATCCGAGAAAACGTTCGTCCCGATTATAGAATCTTGTATTAATTCTAGTCAAGCTTCAATGTTCTCTCTCATCATCCATTTTAAACCGAGACTCGATCGATAGTTCTGATTCCACTTAATGGAAAGGCTATGTTAAATCTAAATGTTGATTATCATTTAAAGAAAAACCGCCATCATGAGCGGTAAATTGGGTCAGTTTACATGTATMATTACCCTACTATGGTTTAATCTGAGCTTTGCCTGACTGTCAGCACTGCGTTTAAACGATGCTTTTGACTACTTGCGGTCGGATCATCCAGTCTCATTAGAATAACCTCTGCTGCTTTCGCCCCAATCTCATAAGCCGGCTGATTAATTACAGTAAGCGAAGGAGATGTGATGTGGATCCAAATAAATTCATCGTAGGCGATGACCGCCAATCGCTGGGGTATGCTAATATTATGTTCTTGTAGGTATAACATGGCACCCATTGCCATTGAGTTATCCGTGATGAACACGGCCGTAGGATTGTGTTTTATTAAAGAGTCCATTAACCTGTACCCTCCGCCAAACGAGACCTCCCCTATGCCGATAAGGTTCGTTTCGACTGCCATTCCAGCATCCGATATCGCTTCTATATAGCCTTCATATCGCTCTTCCGTAGTCGTAAGAAACTGAACAGGTCCCGTTAACAAGGCTATCCGTTTATGTCCCTTGTCCAGAAGCGTTTTCACCGCTTCCATTGATATTTTTTTATTATCAATAACGACGCAATCCCTTTTACTGTTATCTGGCGTCCTATCCAAGTAAACGACGGGATATTTGCCGAATAATGACTCGTAATCAAATTTTCTATTTGTTGGTGCCATAATGAGACCGTCAATCATTTGGGAGCCAAGCATCCTGATCTTTTCCGCTTCAACATCTGTATCCTCATGCGAGTCGCTCAGAACAAGGTGGTAGTTATTTTGCTTAAGAACGCTCTTAATGCCCTCTGCAACCTTCATAAAGAAATAATTGGATGTCTCCGTTGCAAGAATCGGTGCCACAAAAGCAATGACACGAGACTTCCTGCTTCTTAAAGATCTTGCGACAGCATTCATTCGATAATTCAGTTCATTCATGGCTTGCCGAACTTTGGCTTTCGTTATCTCCGACACAAATCTCGTATCGTTGATCACATGGGATACGGTAGACGCCGAGACATTAGCGCGCCTCGCTACATCTTTGATAYTAGTTTTCTTACTAGGAATCATAATCTCACCTATTCTTATTCATAAACCTGCTACTTTAAATGACTTAAGCGTGATCTTGATACCGGTTCCTCCGCTCATATATATCGAGAGAATGGAAAATGTGTTCCTTATCCTCCGAGAAAAACAACAAGTCCGTAAAGTCCGAATTAGGGAATATCAAATTCGCAAGCATGGCTTGGCCGTACTCTGCAAAAACTTCAAAGCTACAATAAATTAGATAATGTTTTCAGTTTACATGTTGGTCTACAGGGAAAATCAGCATGAAAAACCGTCTTGCCGGACCGCGTCCGATCAACTCAAGTGTGTCAGGTTGATAGTCAACAATAGTTTCCTGGACAGCTGATGTGCAAAGTTTAGAACCAAACAGGTTATTCGTATCAACCATATATACGATCTCATAACTGTATATATTAAATTCTGACAACCGGTTTTGAACTTCCCCAGGGAACGTTCTTTTAAGTGCAGGAGCAGGTGCCTTAATGCCTGCAATTCTCTGACAGGACGTTGAATGAATCTGATTTCGCCTTCCCTAGCTCTAGCGAAAGATCATGCGGCAACGTCATTGCAACTCTCCAAGAACAAATAGTAATTACCCACATAATTAACACTTCCATTAGTAACATTCAGGCAATTCGCCTTGGGCGAAAAATGATAATCTGGACGATAGCTTACTTTAGATGCCTCACACATGCTAAATCGCTCCTTTTCCTATAATATTTTGCAGCATAAACGAGTAAACAACAGTGCTTACATTGTTCATTTGCACTTTTCTCTCCCTGAATTTATCAAAGTAAACTAAGTAAGTCAATAATATAATGTAAAATTTAATGTTTCATTTGAAAAGCAGAAAATCGCATTAAACGTGTATTTGTAAACACATTTCCGTTTTAATAAGAGATTTATGTATAAATTAAATAACAGTATTTAAAATTTCCATTCGATATCCAAAATATCACTTTCCACTAAGTTTACATTTGAAAATGAAATAATCATTATTCTTCGTTGGAGCAAATGTATAACAAATTGTGCATTTGAAACTTTATTATTGCTTTTGAAAGGTAATTATTATACATTTACTATATATATTCACGAAGATAGAGGACTGCAAGGCTCTGCGCAAAGATTAAAGCGGGCCTAAACTACGCAGCTATGGAGATAACAAGATGGGTAAAGAAAAAATAACGATACAAGATATCGCGGATTCGCTGGGAATTTCCAGAAATACCGCCTCTAAAGCCCTGAATCACAGCAAAACCATTCCAGAGGACACACGAAATAAAGTCATTAGCCGGGCTATTGAATTAAAATACAAACAGTTTGCTTATATGGATACAGATACGATTAATCCCAAAAACCCAGGCAATATTGCTTTATTAACGAGCAGCTTGCTCACTAGCTCGCACTTTGGTTCATTTTTACTTAGCGGCTTAGAGAAAAGAATAAGCTCCGAAGGCTATAATTTGTCCATCCACATGGTCAGAGAAACAGAAATTAATGCTTTGTCTTTACCCAGCAACTTCGAAATTTCCAAGGTAGACGGGATTATTTGCATCGAAATGTTTAACAAAAGCTACAGTGAACTAATTACCGATATGGGTATTCCGACGATTTTTATCGATTGCGCCGCGAATATATTTTACCCCGATTTAAAGGCAGATGTTTTATTAATGGAAAATGAGCACAGCACGTATTGTGTAACCAAAACTTTAATCGAACAAGGTTGTACAACGATTGGTTTCGTCGGGGATTACAATCATTGCAAAAGCTTCAATGAACGATGGATTGGGTTCAACAGGGCATTGATCGAGTCCAATTTACCACTGGATCCGAATCACTGCATTGTGGACAAGGATCGCTACTTTTTTATGGAGTCCGGCTGGATAGATAAGCAACTGGAACGCATGAGCACGCTTCCGTCAGCCTTCGTTTGCGCAAATGATTTTATAGCCATAAATCTGATGAAATCGTTAAAAAACAAAAACATTAACATCCCTAACGACATTGCCGTTTCTGGATTTGACGACGCGCCGGAATCTCGAATCGTTGAACCGCATTTATCAACCGTTCATATTTTCAACGATGAAATGGGGATAACTGCTGCCGAAATGCTTCTATCCCGGTTAAAAAATCCCTCAAAAGCGTTCCGGATCACTCATGTCAGAACGGAGCCAAAATTCCGAGCATCGACTGGGTCGCTCCAACATGTCCACTAAGCTCCATTAACAATAGTAGTGAGCTAAAAATATTATTCTTAAATATAGGACTTCCCAAAAGTTATCTAGCTTTTAGGAGGTCCTATTTATTCGTTTGCAGTGCTTTGCACATAATTGCTAAATCCAGCACATGGTTTCGGCAGAAGAACGCTACTGTAGGGATTCACTACCTTAATAAATAATCGCAAACAAAAGATCTGTGATTCTATTAAGAGACGTTAAACACCAATAAAGCACATGCAAAATAGTATAAAAATTCTGGTTTAGTTTGTTTATGAAGGATAGGAAGACAACCGAGCTTTCACCACGGCTTGTCTTCCTCAATTGATTTAACTCAACTTAATTAATTGACTGCCAGACTCTATAAATGATAACCGCTGCTTCGGCCCGAGTTGTTCCACCAAGCGGATTAAGCTTACCTTCGTCTCCCATTACCAGTTGTTGTTTAAGAAGTCCCGTCACTGCCTCCTTCGCATAGTTAGCTATGCGATCAGTGTCAGTAAACGTATTTATTTGGACATCATCCGATTGTTTAATCTTGCCGCTCACTTGCAGCGCACGGTATGTCATAACCATCATATCTTGTCTCGATAAGATTCCCTTAGGGTCGATAAGATTGTCTCCCGTACCCTTTATTATACCCAGAGACATAGCAATCCCAACTTCTTCAGAGTAATCATCCTCCTTGAAGCTTGAATTCGCCTGACCCTTCAACTCTAGCAATCTAACGAGAAGCGCACAAAAATCTGCTTTTGTCACGAAAGAAGAAGGATTAAAATTCTCTTTCGAAACTCCATTTATTATCCCTCTCGAGGCCAAAGCTTCTATCGGCTTCTGCGCCCATAGAAAACGGTCCAAGTCAGCAAATGTCTGTTTCACATATGCGATGGCATAGGTACTAAAATGTGTGCTATTAAATATGACTTGATTTGATGCATTATCATATCTTCCACTCGGAATGGGAACTTCATTTCCAGATTCATCTATATACAGCACGACGATATGTTCTAAATCTAGTTGCTCCGCCGCACTAGGTGAATATGGGATTGTTACCTTAACCGGCGCCATTGGATTGTTCCATGGTATTTCTTTTCCATTTATACTAACCGTGAAGGAAAGCACCGGGCGGTTGCCGATTCGACTACTTGTTTCCGCATCGATATGAGACACCGAAGCTTCTTTAATTGAGAGAGTAACCGTTCCTTCAGCTTTCAGAAAATGATTGGTCAACATATGACTTGGGACGGTAATAGCTCCAAGCGGCGTAAGGATTTCAAAACTTGTCAACCACTTGGATGTAGACAGATGGGCAGTCGGAAGTTCCAACGAATAACCTTTAGATCCGCTCGCTTCAGAAAATGTAATGACGATCTGCTTCCTACCTGCGTTGTCGTTTTCAGCCAGATCCAATGCTTGCTTAATTAAAGCATCACTGACTTTCGCATTTGCAACTTTATTCAAACCTTGCTTCGCTGGAACCGTAATACGAACCGTATTGCTCTCCTTTAGTACACTACCTTCATTTTGAGGGATTGCACTGGAGAGTTCATTGTCGACAACCTTGACATTTGCTGCTGCTATATAACCTCCATATTCCGCTTGTATCACAGAAGTACCTGCATGTAGACCGGTAACCAATCCATTTTGATCTACAATTGCCACCTCAGGATTGCTCGATGTATAAATCGCTGACTTAGTAATATCCACAATAGTAGCGCCCGAGTCAGCTGCTTCGTACATTACGGAAACCGCACCTACGCTCGTTTGATGCGTTTGAGAAACATTCAACTGATAATTCCGATTGTCCATTCTAATTTTATTATAGGATTCATCTCTCCAAATACTCTTTATTTCATTGATTTGCAAATTAACTAGTTTAACCTCGCCTCCTATGGCGAAAACGGATGCATCTTTGCTTTACGGATCAGGAAAAATAAGATCGGATATGACTGTTTTACCATCCCCACCAAATACTTCAATCGACGACCAATCTACGAAAATGTGCATTTTGATTCTGTTACCGTTCGGTTCAAGTGGTGCTTCGTGTTTGGTCGCGAAGCTTGGATGCACTGCTGTTTCTCCCGACTTCGACCGATCCACAAATAATTGCTTGGATTCTGCATTATAACCAATGACCGTTTCCTCATTCGTCGACTTACGCACCTTAAAGCCAAACGTCTTTGCTGAACCCAGTTCAAACTCAGCAATGATTTCCATCTTGTCAGCGGATATTCCGTCAAGTAGATTATGATCCGATCCAATCGTAACGTTCGTTTCATTAATAATGGAATTCGTAATATTTTTCAATTCGTCAACAGGCGATTGAACCAGACGGATTGTATCATTTTCCTCTGTGATCAGCTTCAATTCGCGAGGAATAGACATAGTACCACGCCACCCTATACTAGGCGTATTTGATGCATACGCCCAGTTACTCATCCAGCCCAGCCATATCTTCCGTCCATCCGCGGCTGCAATACCGCTCCATGAGACAGCAGCATAGAAATCTGCGCCATAATCGATCCAATTCAGATCTTCGGGTGATTCAATCGAGTTGTCCGGCGTAAACGTAGTACCGTCAAATTCCCCGATAAAATAAAGCATGCCTGATCCGCCTGCCGGTGGTTCCGGAGCACTTGCATTCACACCGTTCTTGTCCCCCAAAGAAATAATAAGCACCCATTTCTTATGATTTGGGTCTCCGTCAACGTTAATTTCGAATAAATCCGGACACTCATAGATACCACGATGAGTGATGGCAAATTCTGATCCAAACGAGCTGGCATAGGACCATTCCTTCAGGTTAGGAGATGTATAAAACTCTACTCTGTCCTTAACGGCAAGAGACATAATCCATTTTCCGGTTTCCTCATGCCAGAATACTTTCGGATCGCGGAAATCGACTGTATCCTCAGGAAACAATACAGGATTCCCTTCATATTTTATCCAGGTTCGCCCTTTGTCCTTGCTGTAAGCAATACTTTGAACCTGTGGCTTGCCAGGCACCTTACGATTGTCGTTGTTGGTGTAGATAGCAACTAACCCGGAGCCTTCTTTATCGAAGAAGCCACTCGTATTATTCGTATCTACGACCGCGCTGCCAGAAAAAATCGATCCATCCTCATCGGGTGCAATGGCAGGCGCCAGCTCTTCCCAATGCACAAGGTCTTTACTCACCGCATGCCCCCAATGCATTTTGTCGAATGCAGGCTGCGCTGAAAAAGGCGTATGCTGGTAGAACAAATGGTATTCACCCTCATAAAAAACCATTCCATTAGGATCGTTCATCCAGTTTCGTTCAGGTGTATAATGATACTGCGGACGATAAGTGTCGGCGAACCGTGTACCCGAAGTACTGACCTGAATGTCATCGACGTTGATATAACTGTGTGACCCTTTGGCCATTTGATCCACAATTTCCAAGTACACCTCTTCCCCTAAATACGATGAAACATCCCACGTCACTTCACCGAAAATATCCGAATCGGAACCAGTTGCCTTAAACAGTACCTCTTTATCTTTTGATCGGACAAGTGCCACATAGAGCCGATTCAGATCATTCCCACCTGATATTAAAAACGATAGATTACCAGTGCCGTCCAATTCGAAACTTCTGCTTCTTAAAGAGCCTGTCAGCGTATCGTCTGTCCTTGATTTACTGGACAAGTAGTAGGTTCCCTCATGTCCGAAACCACTTACAACACTTAAAGCTTGTGTAAAAGCTTCGCCCTGAGCCGTCCAGTCCGATAACGTTCCGGTTTCAAAGCCTGGATTTGCAATTTCGGCCAAAGGCGTCACCGTACGGAAATGGTCGACGTTAAGATGTCCATATCCATCTGTAGCTTGGTCCACGATTCGGAAGTAGAGCTCTTCTCCGATGTAAGCCGTTGCATCCCAATCGACCTTCCTGTATGTTTCATCGTCATGGCCGGTTTCCCTGAAGAGTGTTTCTCCCGTCGAATCTCTAACGAGCTCGACCGCCATCTGGTCCATGGACTTCTTGCCTCCGCCGATCAGGTATGTTATTCTGCCGTCCCCAGGTATGCTCTTGTCCCCTTCCAGAATGAAGTGAGATGACTCGAGTATCCCCGTACCCCCATCGCCAGCGCCTAGGTAACCCCATAAATGGTAGTTTCCTTGCTGATGAAAAGGCTGCGTTGTGTGATGAAATTTCTCCGCAGTGACCACGCCATTAAAGGCATTTCCGGACACAGACCTCCAGCCGCGCATATCACCTGCTTCAAAATCGGCATTTAATATATGAGATGAAACATAAAAGTTAAAATCATCAACAAGAATATTCCCGGAGTTTGATTCATCCACCACTTTAAAATAAAGCGTCTCGTTAAGATAATCGGATACGTCCCACTCAATGGTCTGGAATCGGCTTGACCCGGTTGAACCCTCTTTTCTTAACTCCTTCCCATCGCTTGCACGAATCAACGCCACGTAAAGCTCTTCTTCCAAATTTCCGGATATTTTGAAATTCACCATGCCGCTTCCTGACAACCTGAATTTGCTAGAAATCATCTGCCCGATACCTTCCTTGGTACCCATCGCATACATGTCACGTTGATACCCGAAAACTTTGCCGTTTATACCCGCTATTGCAGAAAATGAGTTACCTTCAACGGTCCAACCGTTTAAATCACCCTGTTCAAAATCTTCATTTTCCATTAGATATGATACTGAATTACTCTTGCGAACTTGTAAATCATCAATATTAATATGTCCAGCTCCGACATCCAACACGCGTATGAATACATTCTCCCTTAAATACGCCCTAGTATCCCAAACAACCCGTTTATAGACTTCCGTGCCCTCCCCCGAAGCCTTAAACAAGGTCTGGCCGTCCTTGGCCCGGACCAGTTCAACATATTGCTTTCCGGAATTGCTCCCGCCAACCAACAACTCGATTTCACCGATTCCGCCCAGCTTGAACGTCTCCGATGTCAAAGTTCCGCTAGCACTGTCACTGTTACTGCTAGACAAATGATACGTGCCGATGTGGCCATATGAGGTTCCGTTCACAGCAGCATTATTGGTCACAGCATCTTCAAAGGCTTCCCCTTCACTCGTCCACCCACTTAAATTACCCGTTTCGAAACCCGGATTGGACAGCTGAATCAAATGCTCTTGATAAACCTGGAAATCATCAACATTGATATGCTGCCAGCCGCCAGCCGCCACATTGTCTGCCACAAGTACGCGTAAGCGCTTTCCTAAATACGCAGAAGCATCTAACGTTACTCGCGTATAAGACTCAGATTCGGAAAACCATTCATTCCTGGTTCTCATTAGCTCCGTTTGATTATCTGCATCAATCAATGAGACATATTGATTATCCTGCTTGCCGCCGCCGATCATAAAGCTAATCTCACCAGAGCCCCCTAATACAAATTCGGAGGAAAGGATGCTGCCTTTGAGCATATCATCTCCCCAAAAATGAAAATGCCCATGCTTGTTAATAGGATCCTTATGCCAATAATTCACCTCCCATTTCACTCGGCTGCTCATGTCATCCCCAACGACTGTCCACCCGGTTAAATCACCGGTTTCAAAATCAGGATTTACAATCTCGTGGATCGAATTATTAACATGAAAATCATCGACCCCGATATAACCGCTGCCATTATCTACAATTTTCAGATAGAGTTCTTGACCGAGATAGTCTTTCGCGTCCCAGATCACCCTTTTATAAGTCTTAGGGTTTTCTTGCAAATTAGCGCCAGAGGTCTTAAAGAGTTCCTCTCCATCAGAGGCGCGAATAAGTGCAACATACTGATATTCAGGCTGATTATTCCCACTTATAAGAAAATTTACTTCACCTGTACCGTCGAGCTTGAAGGTTGTGGATTGCAGTGATCCCAACGCATCATCCGCTTGTCCGCTCAAATGATATTCTCCCTTATGATGATACGACTTTTTGTCTTCTCCATAATTGGATTCAGAAATGACCCTTTGGGAAAACGCGTTTCCAATTTCTGTCCATCCACTCAAATTGCCCGTTTCAAAACCAGGATTTTCAATATCGAAAGCGATTTCAGATGTTTGAAGAGTACTCATTACTAAATCTTCATTTTGATTGAATGTCATCGTCGCTTCCGCCGATACCTTGTTCATCCAACCATTGATATTAAACACGCTTGATATAAAAAGAAGCATGACCAGAACTCGTGCTATTCTTCGTTTGCTGTTTCGATTGAACATCAACATATTTTGTTATCTCCATTTCTATAAGAATATCTGGTTGCTATCGGTTGGAATCTATATTATATAATTGGCATAAGGATTAGCATGACTTTGGGCAGAATGATTGGTATAACTAATACCCTCACAATATTCTGCCCATGTGTAATTATTTGCGGCCGCGAATGCGGTCAAGGAGAACGGCTACAACGATTACTCCACCCATTATGACTTTTTGCCAATACGAATCCACGTTTAAGAGTGTCAAGCCGTTATTTAATACTGCAATAATTAAAACACCTATAATTGTGCCCTGAATTCGTCCGAAGCCGCCGACGAAGCTGGTTCCCCCAAGAATTACCGCTGCAATGGCGTCTAATTCCGCCATATTGCCTGCAGTAGGCTGCCCTGAGAATAGCCTGCCGGCAAGTACGACACCCGCAATTCCGGCTAACAGCCCGCTGATGGAATAAACCTTGATAAGCGTTCGCTCAACCTTGATTCCCGTTAGCCTAGCAGCCTCTTCATTGCCTCCTACTGCATAAACATGACGACCGAACATGGTATATTTCAATACAAAAAACATAATAATGTAAACCAATGTCATAATGTAAATCGGGGTTGGAATACCAAGTATTTTTCCTGCGCCGAAAAATTTAAAAGTCTCATTTGTCAGTACAAGAGGGTATCCCCCACTAATAACAAGCGCCAAGCCCCTTAAATAAGTCATACTACCCAACGTGACGATAAAGGACGGAAGTTTTGGGACCGCAGTTAAGTAACCGTTAATCGCACCCGCTACAAGTCCGATAGCCGCTCCGGCCAGCATCGCAATTAATGGATTCACTCCGGCATTCGTAATCATGACCGAAATAACGCCCGACAAAGCAACCGTAGAGCCAACAGAAAGATCTATACCACCTGTTAAAATTACAAGTGTCATTCCTGCAGCTAGAATAGCCGTAATCGATACCTGCTTAAAAATATTCAGCATATTACTCGTTTCCAAAAAATGGGGTGCGAAAATCGCCATTCCCACGGACAACAGCACTAATATAATGACCATGCCCAATTGATTAAAGGTATAGCTGAACTTATTTCTGATCAACTGGTCTTTGCCCCCAGCTGGTTGAAGGTTAGTATGCATTTATTTAATCTCCCCTGTGGCGTAATACATAATTTTTTCCTGCGTTGCCTCCTGCCTTGACAGCTCCGCTCTGATTTTCCCTTCTTGCATGACCAAAATACGGTCGCTAATGCCTAGTATCTCAGGAAGCTCAGAAGAAACGACCAGCACAGCAAGACCTTGCTCTGCCAGATTGCTAATAATTTTATGAATTTCAGTTTTAGCCCCAATGTCAACGCCCCGGGTCGGTTCATCAAGCAGGAGTACCTTAGGTCCAATCGAGAGCCATCTTGCAATAATGACTTTTTGCTGGTTTCCACCACTGAGTCCCATTACATTTTGATCCTTGGACGTAGCTTTGACCCCCAAATCCTTGATTAATTTTTCGGCATCCGTTTTCATTCGGCCATACTGCAAAATACCGCTATTGCGATAGACATGCAACTGGGTCATTAATATATTTTCCTGGACGGACAGATTTGGAAACAAGCCCTGCTCCTTCCTGCTTTCCGGAACATGAGCAATCCCGTAATGGATGGCGTCGGATGGCGATTGAATGTTCACCGGCTTCCCATCGATATTGATTTGACCTCTGCTCAACCCCGATATTCCGAATATGGTACGAATGAGCTCAGTCCTGCCCGCTCCTACCAAACCGGCCAAGCCGACGATTTCACCCGGATACAAACGCAGTGAAATGCCTTTTACTGTTTTTTTGTCGGAAATATCGATTAACTCCAGAACGGGCTCACGCTTCGTTGTTGCAGCAGCCACCGCATAAGTTCTTTGGAAAAGGTCCTTAATTTCCCTGCCGACCATAAGCTTAACAAGATGATCTGGATTCGTATCCAATATTGGTCCGCTAGTAATCCATTGCCCGTCACGTAGAACTGTGAATCGATCGGAAATACGAAAGATTTCATCCATTCGATGTGAAATATAAACGATCGCGACGCCCTTGCGTTTAAGATCGTCGATTATTAAAAACAGCTTATCTATTTCTTTATCAGTTAATGATGCCGTAGGTTCATCCATAATTAAAACTTCAGAATTAAATGACAATGCTCTGGCAATTTCCACCATTTGCTGCTGAGCTATGCTTAAAGTCGATACCTTCGCCCTCGGATCCAATGTCGAACCGATCGACCTTAGAATCGCTTCCGCTTTCTCATATATAAGATGCCATTTAATAAATCCCAATTTGTTTCTTGGAAAATTCGTACCCATCAAAATATTTTCGCCGATCGTCAGGTTGGGGGACAGGCTGATTTCCTGATGGATGACGCTAATTCCCCCATCTCTTGCGGCCATCGGACTAGGCCACTCAGCGATTACATCTTTATACAGAATACTGCCGGAATCCGGGCGATACACGCCGGCCATTATTTTCATCAAGGTAGACTTTCCTGCCCCATTCTCCCCCATAAGGGCATGAACTTCTCCCTTATACAAATCAATTTTGACATCATGAAGAACTTGGACACCTGAAAAGGATTTATTAACTGAAGCCATCTTCATTACGGGCTGCACCTCGGTTTTCGGTTCCGCAGCGTTTTTTTCAGCTAGTACACTCTGCATTGTGTCACCCCTTGTTACTAGATTACATCCAAAAATATGAAGTAAAACTTGGATGAGATGCGTTATCTGTTTCAGATAACGCATCTCGTTCTCTAGCTATTACCAGCCTTTGTAGGAATCAACATTATCTTGTGTAATCAATTCCGTCGGAATCAGTACTTGCGGCTCTACCGTCTCCCCGTTAATAACCTTTATCGCCAACTCGATTCCTTGAATAGCCATCTGGTTTGGGAATTGAGCGGATGTTGCCGCATAGCTTTTCTTTTCTTTCAAAGCGTCCGCAGCGCTTGGCGCGCCGTCGACCCCTACTATGAAAAATTCATCCGAACGTCCAGCCTGCTCTTGAGCGATCTTGACGCCTACGCCTTCTTCGTCATTGATACAGAATACGGCATCGATCTGTTTATTGGCCTGAAGTATGCCTTCCATCAGGGTCAGCGCTTTTTCACGATTACCTTCACCGTTCTGATTGGCAACTACTTTAATCTCCGGGTATTTGGCCAATACTTCTTCGAAGCCCTTGATACGGTCGGTAACGGCAGATACCGGTGGTCCGTCGATAACGACAATGTTTCCTTTGCCTTCCAAGCGGTCGGCCAAATATTGACCTGCCAGCCGTCCTGCTTGCACATTATCGGACATAACGACGGTATCGATACCGCCTTCTGCGCTTCCGTCTAGCGCAACGACCGGAATACCCGCAGCTTTCGCTTGCTGGACCGCACCCGCAATTCCTTTGGAATCAAAAGGGCTGAGCAGAATCAGATCTACTTTCTGCGTAATAAAATCTTCAAATTGCTGGGTTTGCTTCGCCAGATCGTGATCCGCCGATACGACGATGACTTCCGCGTTGTATTTGGCGGCCACTTCTTGAGCTCCCTTGGACATGGAAACAAAGAACGGGTTACCAAGCGTCGGAACCGTCAATCCGATTTTCATTTTTTTCTGTTCCGACTGCTCATCCGTTTTACCCGCATTCGCGTCTTTATTCGCCGCTTCATTGGTCGCACCCGTCGTATTATTATTCGAACCTGCTTTGCTGCCGCCGTTATTGCCTGAACAGGCAGAAAGCACGAACACCAGAGCCAACATGATAAGACACAACGCTTTATATGATTTCATTGAGTACCCTCCAATATTTTTTAAGTGAATATAAACACCGGCTATACTTGATTTTTTCCGGCAAATTTAAGACAATACAAATAGACCTGCTTTTTGAATCTTCACGATTTTTTAAGCATGTTCAAATACGGGTGTGAACAACTGGGCTGCAACCATTCGCCGTGGACTAAGCCGTTGTTTACACTCGTTCCTTTATCGTATTATGCTCTAACATGAATCAACTCCTTGCGGCTCCAATCATAATAGGAGCCTAATATACAGATGAGCTCCCCCTGAAGCAGTTGCTTCGGCATTTCCCCATCCTCGCTAAGCACCACCTCCTTTAAATTTCCGTTTCAAGAAATTACGAATACTATTCTGTCATTATCAAAGCTGTTTACAGCACGTAATTAGTGAAAACTTTAGTTTCTCTATATATTCAGCCTGATTAGTTTTGATGAAAATACCAAAACTAATTTTAACCAAACACTATATTACATTGTAAGCACTTACATTGAAGTGTTTGTAATATGCTATAATTTACAAATTAACAGACCAGCATCGTTTGGTCAATAGTTAAGTAAACCTAATTTTGTTCATATGTAAAATAATAGCTTGTTATTTTTGAATTAATTTGTTCATTTATTTACTATATGACCACAACCACAAGACCTCTCGTTTGATTTTGTGAGTGAATAAGCATTAAACTTATACTTTGCATCAGGACGTAATATTTTTCAAATAGAATCCACTCTTTCGTTTGAACTTAACATTTTCACAAAATACATTCATGATTACACTTTATTTTTTTTTTGTAACTATTTATAGTGTATTTTCTGTTTTAACGGGTTGATTAGTTGGCATAATTCTCGTATCTTTTTTAACCGACTAAGGAAGGTTATGATTAATTTTGCTCAATTTAGCTCCTAGTTTTATTTCGTCAATTTCCTCAATATTAAAACTAGAAAATATACAAATTCAGTAAACCTATATATCTGAGTTTCTATTAGTTTCTTGGCTCGCAATGATACTAACAATGAATCAATATGATTGTTGTCCCTGTTTAGAATCCATAAAAAAGCCAAATCTCAAATGGTCCCTGGCAGATAAAAATTTCAGYAAAGATGTGCTTTCATATGCTAAAAAAAGCTGGGTTGTCTTTGAAAAAAAGGAAAAATAAAAGATGGCTACGTTCATGGACATCTTTTATTTTTTCTGCAGATAGGCTAACCTCTTCAACTTGGTGTCCCTAACTATACTTCCGTATTTCTGGCAAGGGTGAAATCCTGCGAATAAGCGAGCATTCGAGAGAAAACTTAATCGTACCGAGGGAGTTTAATAAAAAGAACAGGCTACCGTAGCGCCTGCTCATCCATGTGTGTTATTCAACTATCGTTACCCGTTAACTTAATAAATCCATCACTTTGTTTGCATATGTAATCCATTCTTTTTTATCAGTATTTATTTCTATGGTTGGCAGGATAATGGGTTTGGATAAATTCATCAGCTGAATTTCTGATTTCTTCTACTGTTTTGTTCGTCCATTCGTGGGGTGTTCGACTTTGCATTCTTTGCTCTACGTTGTCAGAAGATACAGTTAGTAAAACACATTTTGCACCGAGGTTAAACAATTCATTTTCAAGCGATTCGATTTCTTGTGAAATCTCGGTGGGGAATGCTACTCTATGATTCAAATGAATCTTTCAATATAAAAAAAATACCTCTTGATGCCCGTGATGCATCTGGACCTAGATAAGCCGCCCATTCGTTTAATTGTCGTAGCATGTTTACCCTTTCCTTTAGCAACTGAAGGTGTTCATCACGATTTAAACGTTGAAAATCTCCTTGAACATTGTTTAACACTTGAGAATAATGTTCACTTAGAACAATGATACTCGCTCCGATGTTTCCTCTTGTGCATGAAGTTGCTTTAGGGCTTTTAAAACAGACGTTTTTCCAGCATGTGAAAAACCCTCTAGAATTATTCCTCTTATATGGCTCACTTAACACCTCAATCTTACAAATATTTGAAACCAATTATATCAAAGATTACTGAACAAAAGCTCGGAAAGTAGCCGAAACTTTCGAAAGCAACTACTACGCTAAACTGCCCGTTAGTTGAGCGAAGGGTTGCCGCGCGGCAGCCCTTCAGCATTGAACAAAGACATTAGTTCCAACATATGGTATTATCAGTATGTTGTTGATTTCCATGAAAGGAGTGATGAAATAAATGCTGAACAAGGTGATTTTAGTCTAATCCACAGATGGATTTCTTTCATTTGGATTTCTTCTGTGGCAATTTTAAGGAGGAAGTCCTATGGTAGCTTTAAGAGAAATTACAAGGGAAGATTGGTTTCAATGCACTCAACTCAACGTAACGGATGAACAAAGAAAGTTATTTACTGCACCAGTTGTATATTGGCTTGCTGAATCAAAGTATGAAACACATTTCAAGCCACTAGCCATATATCATGAAGATACAATGGTAGGTTTTGCGATTTATTTCGTAAACGAAACGGGTATTGGCGAAATTGAAGCAATTATGATTGACCAGAATCATCAAGGCAAAGGGTATGGAAGAATTGCAATGATTGAATTAATAAACTTACTTAAAGATGAGTATCATTGTGAAGAGGTAAGACTTAGCCATAGAAAAAAGAATGAAATTGCTTCCAAACTTTACGAATCATTAGGATTTGAAATTATAAACTCGGAAGAAGCAATCGTTCGTCGTTTAATTTTGTAATTTGATATTCCAAATAGAAGTTCTATTCAAAGAAACCACTCCATTGTCAGGAGTGGTTTCTTCTCTATACACTGATGTAGATTTTCTGGTCAAACTTCATTTTGTGTTTAGATACATTACGGTGAACTGTACCATTAATTAGTGTTTGTATTTAAACTATACTGCCCATTAGCTTAATAGAAGAGCAGGTCGCCGTAGCGCCTGCTCTTTCATGTGTTCATCGAACCCATCAACGTTCAATTATATATCTCTCCCAGTGAATGATTTCGTCATCATCAGGTACGATTAGTAGTTCATCTTTTGAAGATGCTTTTTCAGCATTATGAACATAATTAGGATGTTCCCAAGTTGATTCACATTCACTACAACATAGAATTAGCTTGTTTGATTTAGCTTCTTTTAAAATTTCAACCCAGCCCTGGTCACAAAACACACACCATTTTACTTTGTTTTTGTAGTAATTAATACTAATCATCCTATCTATTGTATAAGTCATTCATTAAACTAATCTGCCAGTTAGCTTAATAAGATGAGCAGGCCTCCGTAGCGCCTGCTCATCCATGTGTTTTATTCAACTATCGTACCCATTAGCGTAGCGTATGGGCATTATTGTTCAGTTGTATACTTTTCAATATCTCTTGAAACTGAATAATATCTCCCATCATTCCCGTGATACAAGTAGCCATCTCYAATATAGAAAAAATCTGCTTTTGGAAAATGAATCATATCTGTTCCTTTTGAGACTTCAGGTTTTATACCCTTGGCTTTTTCAGGAGTATCAATTGCTTTGCTTTTATTCAAAACTTCAACCAAGCTTGATATTTTATCTTTATCGGTTAATTGTTCTTCGAACTTCTCTCCTTTAATTATTACTTCATAGCTATTCTCTAAATCTTTACCAAATGTACTTTTACTGCTACAACTAACAATAGCAAACATACAGGTTATTAATAACAAAACAACGCGCAGTCCTTGCTTCATAAGAACCCTCCTCATTTACAGTTTATACCATTACTTAGACGAAAAATCGCACGGTAAGTTGCGTTATCCTGCCCGTTAGTTTAACGAAGAGTTACCACGCCGAGACCCTTAATACCGGCAGCGGCCTCTAGATTTTTAAGGGTGATGCTGATTTGGAGACTTAAAGGAAATCGATCTTCGCTAAGTATATTATCTCTGTCGGCAATCGGATAATGTACTTGTCATTGTCAATTGAAAAGAACTTAATTCTATAACTAAAAAAGCCCGCGATTTAAGCGGACTTCAATCGGACAATGTTCTTATCCTTTGACAATTGTTAAGCCAATTGCTTTGCTCTATGGAATATTTGGAGTAACGTTTCGAAGTCTTCTTTTAATGTCTCTTCAGTAATGTTGTTTTGTTGATCATTCTTTTTAAAATGTTCAAGTTCATTGTTTTTCTGCTGTAATTGCTCTTTTAAGTTGCTGATTTGATTAGCCATATTTATAATAAGTTGCTTCTGCTTGTCAGCTAATAGAATAATCTGTTCCATGTAATCTGGCATGTATTCCTGTTCTATTTCTTCTTCAATAGTGGAAACTTTTATCTGTTGCGTTACCTGTTTAGCGTAGGAGCTTTGCTTTCGTTCTTGTTTGGCTGCTTCAACTTCCGATACGTATTGTTTACGTATTTGGGAGTTCCATCTAAAGCCACATGCACTTTCTGTCCTTCCTAATTGTTGTGCAGCTTCATTAAATGCTACTAGCTGTGAACTTTTTTCTCGAATATGTCTTAGGACGATCTCTGCTAGTAAATGATCTTCGTCAGACTTCCACCCATCTTTTCGAGCTTCTTGCATGCTATCACCCCATTGTGGTTTTTATTAGCCATTCTTTCCTGTCCTCCTATATTTATGCGGTTTTTCACTTACATATTTAAATATGTAATAAAAAACTCCCCAATTCTAAAAAATATATAGATTGTAGCTACCATTGATTTTTTTCCACTCTAAATGCGTACTCAAAATATGTTTCCGAACCGTTTAGAAATTTGTTTGGTACTGACGAATGAAAAAAAAGGAGCTGCAGTAAAGCAAGCTCCTCCACTATCGTTACCCGTTAGTTTAAGCATATTATTTTACAAGAGACTTCAAGTCCGTTACAACCATTTCAACTCGTTCATCTTTAGGGGTATGGAAACCTTCGTAGTTATAAAAAATCAAGACATTCGCGACCTGGTATCTTCCATGTGCTGTCACATCTGCCGTTGCCGTATTATCCTCGAAATCCTTTATTCCTTTCTTAACGCCAGTACTGGATGAATAGACATAAATACTGATTATCTGTTCATCATTAATAATAAAAGGTTCAGGTGTGACTTCATTTAAAGTCATTAGAAATACACTATCCGTATTTAATTCTATAGGCTTTACTAAAGGAATCCCATGTTTTTTAAATAAGTCTTTGATCTGTAATAACGTAATTGTTTTCTCGTTATTAATGCACCCTGTTACTATGCAGCACATTGCTAACAAGACTATCATAAATTTTTTCATTATAATCCCCCTTTTCAAACTAAAGACGGTATTGTGCTAAGCTGCCGACGTTTCCCGTATGCTTAATGGATTGTTCGTCATTCATACGGAATCATAGGAGAATTAACGATATAATAAAACCACCAAAATAATAGAAAGGGGATACAACAAGTAATTAGTATTATTATGACAATAACTTTACTATTTATTTGTCTCTTCATTTTCAACCTCCGCGTAAGCTAATATCTTAGTTCCCTTCTTTGACGAATAATCGTGAAGCTTTGTTGCGTCATACTGCCCGTTAGCGTGGAAAAGGCAGCCGATGATTATGATCGGCTGCCTCGGTGTCTTTATTGAACTATCGTAACCCGTTAGCGTAACGAGCTATCTCTCGGTCTCAGTTATAAATTGCTTTCAAATACTCCAACCTCGTCCTGAAACATCATTTCTAAATGTTGTTTTATTCCATGGGCATCCTTTAAATTTATGGGGAACTCTACAATTAGATGGTTTGCAATTTGAAGCTCCTTCGAAGTATCGGAATCAAGAAATATTTCAACTGAACTGCTCTTTAAAATCAATTTTTCAACCACTCCATAGGCTGAACACATATCATCCTTGTATGTAATGTGTACTTTATCTAATCCAAGAGCTTTGTCCTGCTCATCACTTTTCATTGACTTTTGCAAAAGTAAATACTCATTAGTATCAAATTCACCATCAGCAAAACCAACCAGAACGACATCAATCTCCTTATCAAAATTTGAATACAGAAAATTGGCTTGTAATTTTTGCATCCGTTTTTCAACACCCTTTAACAATTCTACTCTATTGCGCCTGTATATCATGTTAACACATATTGGTATTGAGCATAACTGCCCGTTAGCTTAACGAAGAAAAGAGCAGCTGCCGCATGATATGCTCCCCTTACGGTAGACAGGTGAAATAATAAAACCTGCTACTGTAAGGGGAGCATATCAGTAGCAAACTGCTCCTTGTTTGTTCAACTATCGTACCCGTCCCTCGGTTTTAAGGGTTTATCTCACATATACTCACTCATTCGCAGGATTTCGTCGCCATAGAATACAGCTGTTGTTCAGAAAGCAAGCTCATTAGACACCGTTGCTCTGGTCTTGGGCATGCAGAAACAGAAGAAGCGTGTGGGACATTTCTCCAAGTACAATTCTTCTGCACGCATACTCCACAATTTCCTTGGGGTTCACCATCCCATAGCTCTACGGGTCTATGCCCTTACATTCCTTCGTTACACTTAACCAAGGCGTGGAGACCGATAGCGTTTAGCTGACGGGTCTGAGCCCTTATCGGGTACGAACTCGGTCCTCCGTGCTTTCTTTGTGAAATCCTGCGAATGAGTCAATATACGTGATCGTTTAATCTGTCTTAAGCAGCTTGAATATATGTCGGGGCAGTTTTTTCAGGAGAGAAAGTCTCTCCACGCTGAGCAATGCCGATKATGATTCGTGCCAATTTCCCAATCAGTTTAAATACCGATTGGTGCTTCTTCATTTGCTTGACTTGAACATTGTTCTTATGCAGCTGTCGGAAAACAGGGTTATTTCCAACGAGTTGGAGCGTAGCCAGATACAGATATTTTCGCAGCGTAGCATCACCTCTTTTAGAAAGCACAATCTGTCCCTTGCGCTTCCCCGAAGTGCTTTCGGCTAGGTTTAAGCCTGCCTTACGCAATAATTGACGTCCATGGCCATACTGTCTAAGGTCGCCAGCACCTGATAGAATGGCTGCAATACAGATCGTGCCTAGGCCGATAGATCGAAGCTGATTGGCCATAGGAATTTCGCTGAGTAACACATGTATATCCTTTTCTATTCTTTCTAGTATCTCAACAATCCGTTCGAACTCTTGAAATAGCCGCCCCAAATCCTGCTTTGCTTCATCGAGGGCAGACGTTTCGCCTATACTACTCTTAGCGTGAGCGATGAGCTGCGCAGCTTTCTGTATGCCAGTGGAGCCACCGGCTCGTTTCATATGCTCTCTCCATCCTGTAATCACCTCTGATACGGACAGAGATGCTAGATCCTGCGGAGAAGGGAACTCTTTAAGCGTAGCCAAGGACCGTTTGCAGGTCCAGTCTTTAAATACCGAGAAATACTCAGGGAAGCGAATGTCTAACCAGCGGATGATCCGGTTCTGCAGCCGTACACTATTCGTCACCCAAAATTCCCGGTCACTCATCATTGTTTTCAACCTTTGAAAAACGATAGCCTGTTGCGAGTATTCATAGTAAAAGCCTCGGCTGACCACATCAGCGATGACAAGTGCATCCTTCGGATCACTCTTGGAGGGAGAATTGTCGCGGTTCTCCTTGTTTCGTTTGGTAGTCGCCGGATTCACCATGACAACACTCTTGCCCTTGTCGGCAAGCCAGGTAGTCGCCGGATTCACCATGACAACACTCTTGCCCTTGTCGGCAAGCCAATTGGCCAGGTTATACCCGTAGTGTCCGGTCGGTTCCATGCCGACTATGAGTCCCTTTAAGCGATGTTTCTGTTGTAATCCATCGATCCATCGTTCTAATTTTTCGAATCCTTCAATTGTATTTGAGAATGATAGATGTCGCTTACTAAGTATGATGCCGCGAAAATTAGTTGCTTGTGCTACATGAGTTTCCTTCGCGATATCTATACCCACAACAAGGTGAGATGTGGAAATTCGTTCAATGCGTTGATTTTGTCTGTCATTTTGCTTAAACTTCATAGTAAGAGCGCCTCCTTGATGTGTTGTAGACAAACCCATCATACCGAGGCGCTCCTTTTTTGACAAAGGCCAAATCTTAGGCCTTACAGGAATGTTTAGCGCAATGTCGGGAATTGAACGAAAACCTGCTACCCTACTTTTTGAAATATTGACTCATTCAAAAATACTTGGGACAATATCGAAATTCATTCCATATATGCTAATAAAAAAAATAATAATTATCAAAAAAAGTCCAATTAATATTCCCTTTGTTAATTCAGGAGGCTTTATCTTCATAATCATCCCACTTCCTTTAATCCCATCTTCAATAGAATATTCGCGAAATGATTAAACTTTCCTCTGCCCGTTAGCTTAACGAAAAATGGAGCAGCTGCCGCGGCAAACTGCTCCATTTTCCGTTCAACTATCGTGTCCCGTTAGCGTAATCGTTTCTAGCTAATTTTTCTTGCGACTCCGTTGTAATATACATTCTCGGGATTCAACTTTGCGGTATTATTACGATTTCATTTCGAACCTCATTTGGAAGCACGTTCGAAATCGTTCCAAATGAATGTGTCACATCTTCGCGCTCATTTTTGTATCCAGTTTCTGTATACTTTCCATCGATATCGATGCGGCCTGATCGCAGGACCACTTTCCCGTAAGGTTCCATGTAGTTATAGAGAAAGGGCTTGTTGATTTTTGGTGTCGGTCCTGTGCGGTCCTTAAGCTTATCCGTAAATAATTGTTCAATGGCATTGCCTTCTATTTGATCGACGTGAGCCTGCCAAGTGGCCACGAAAAAATCATCCTTATACTCAAAAAATGTTATAGTTTCATTGTTTTCGATCAAGAAAAATCGCAGCGCCTCTCCTTCAGGAAACAGGAATGCCTCGCTGGAAGCAGGTTGAAACGTTTTCAAAGGCGTATGCTCATAATTGCGTAATCCATATGCACTCATATTAGCTTTCAAGATGGATCTGCTTCTCCCCAAATCACCTGAGAGGATCTGAGCGAGGTAATTCTCATTGTACCTGCCTGCATACGGCGACTGGATCGAGACGGTATTGTTTTTGTAGTCCACCTTATAGCCGAGTTGCTGTGAAATGAACCGCAAAGGTACATATACGCGACTATTAATGATTCTGACCGTAACATCCAATGAAACGTCGTCGTTCAACTCACCAGCGGCACTATTCTCAAACCATGCTGTCTTTTTTCCGACAGTCAGTGAAGCTTTCTTTGACCACTTGGTAACGATAGCGGTTTTCTGTTGTTGATTCCACTCGACTGACGCGCTGAGCGATTCTGAGACGGCGCGAAGCGGAACTAGTACCCTGCCCTGAACGATAACGGGCGCGCTGTCGGTTTGCAACTCCTTATTCTTCACCATAATGTTGATATCTTCGGCCGCAAGAACCGAGGAACTAAAACACATCACGCCAATTACGGCGCATGAGGCGATAAGCTTCTTCATTCTGGTCACCTTCCATGAAGCCTTAATGTTATTTCTAAGTTAGACGCGGGTTCCAATGAAATGTTTCTAACAACCTTATTCCTTATACTGGAATGGGGCATTTCCGTAAAAGGCGCGGCTTTGCCTCCTCGGACTTATTCGGGATTTTGTTATACTATCCTGCCCGTTAGTTGAGAAAACGGCAGCCATGATGTCGGCCGCCGTTTCAAAACCACTTTTTGGTTGATAAGTTAAGTACAATCAAGACTCGTCTGCCTAGCTCTATCCTCCGTTATGATTTAGCTGACCAAAGCAGATTTTTTGAGGTAAATCCATATTATTAAGCTTTTGAAACCATTTCGATCGAATTACATTACTAATCATCTCGACTTCTGCAGAATTATATGCAGCCAGCTCACTCCTTGATATTATTAGTAACTYACCAAAATGTTTCGACAAATCCGAGATAATTTGTTGTTGATCATCATCATTTAGATTTTTTAATTGAGCTATGATTAAATCAAGTTCATTCCCGTTTTCTTGTGTTACGACACTATGTGATTTTGAAACATTGCGATTTTGGGATGGAGACTGTATAGCAAAAATTTCAATAATATCAGGCTCTATATTGCTCCGCTCTGTTATTAATAACCCCCATACATATTTTTCCTCATGCGGAGCATGATAAGAGAAATATCTTCAGCCTGAAGGAGGAACATATAATGCTGACCTTCCTCATCGCATTTTTTGTCAGCATGACCAGCATCGCTTTCATACCCTTCCTGCGGAGGACGCTGCATCCGCTGGAAATATTGTCGTGCGGCTTGATGATCGCTTCCTTAGAGCAGTTCTCTTACGCTGTACTCACCTTGAACCTGCAGCTGGTGAAAGCGAGTGAAAACCCGTTTTTACGATGGCAGGAGGTTTCCCATGATCCTGTATCCTCCAAGAAGCTTTGATGCGAACGAATGGTTCATCCTGATCATATCTGTGGTTTCGTGGGGCATTTTTTTGCTGCTACCGAACCTGCTATCTCTTGCTAACTTATTTATCATTTGGCAGTTTAACGGATTGCTGGCATTTACAGCCGACTTTTCCATCGGCGTCAAGCCATTCGATCTTTACGATTTCGGCGATCGGCCGGAATTCGAGTGGTTCGATATCATACTCTATCTGTTTACCTATCCGCCTTCACAGTTTTTCATTTTGTACTTTTATAGCAGATGGAGGCCCACGGGATGGCACCACTTCGGATATTTGCTCTTGTTCAGCATAGCGACGGTCGGGCTCGAGGCAATTTCCACCTATTGCTTCCACATCTTTACCTACAAAGGTTGGAAGCTGCAGTATTCGGGTCCGATCTATTTGATCATTTATACCTTGAACCTTCTATTCCGCTTTATTCAGCGTTACGTGCCGGAACGGACAAACTAATTTGCCGCTTAAAACATCAGGAGGGATATAGCAATGAGTATTGACGTTATTTGCACGATCGGACCGGCCAGCTCCTCTGAGGCAGTTGTAAAGGAGTTGATTTTTGGCGGCATGTCGGTGGCAAGATTGAACCTCTCTCACGCCACCCATGAAAATCATAGGGAAATCATACGTCATTTAAGGGAAGCCAGCCATGCAACCGACACGCCGATCCGCATAATGGGCGATCTGCAGGGCCCAAAAATCCGGTTGGGCGAGATTGAAGGGGACGGCGTATTGCTCGAAGAAGGGCAGCCGTTCGAACTATTGGTTGCTTCCGTTACCGGTAACGGACACAGAGCGAATATCGACTACCCGGACATTACAGGTGAGATTGTTCCAGGCGCATTCATTCTTATCAATGACGGCGCGGTCAAGCTTGAGGTGACAGACGTTAGCTCCGAACGGATAACAACCAAAGTGACAGTCGGCGGACGAATAAGCAGCAACAAAAGCGTCAATTTCCCCGGAACCAAACTGAATATTCCCGCACTGACAAAAAAAGATCAAGAGGATCTCGCGTTCCTGCTCGAGGAAGGGATCGATCTGATTGCCTGTTCATTCATCCGCCAAGCTGCCCATTTGGAACAAGTAAGGGATTTTTGCCGATCCTTGTCCGGTAACGTTCCCAAGCTCGTTGCCAAAATCGAAACGGTGGAAGGCGTGAAAAATTTCCGTGACATAGCCGCCCTATCCGATGGCATCATGATTGCAAGGGGCGATCTCGGGGTCGAACTGCCGTTCGAGCAAATCCCGCTCATTCAGAAAGCGCTCCTCAGGGAATGCAGGGTGAACGGCACCTACGTCATTACGGCTACCCAAATGCTTCAATCCATGATTGACGAGCCTGTTCCCACACGAGCCGAAGTGACGGATATCTTTCAAGCTGTACAAGACGGCACAAATGCGGTCATGCTGTCTGCCGAGAGCTCGGTAGGCAAATATCCGATCCAGTCGGTCAAGGTACTAAAGTGCGTATCCCTTTTTGCCGAGGAAATCGCCGTTCATGGGAAGTCCTACACCCTTGATGACGTATACGCTCGCTTTCCTTTTACGGACATGTAAAAATTCTTCTCCTACCGCAACCGCCTAGGCTGAGCGGTTGTTTTTCGTGTCCGTAAAGCTGGGACAAGATTGGACACGGGTATGATGTGGCTGCATCCTCGGGTCTGCTTGGCATGGAAATGCAGGGCGCAATGACCATATTCGCTGTAAATCTGCCGTTTTATGCAGGCAGCCTCGTCCTGGTGATTGTTAAACTATAGTTTCCCGTTAGCTCAATGTTTTAAATACTTTAGATATAATGGTGGGACTGCTAATGCATTTACTCGATTCAAAACCCAGTTTTACTAATCCCACCTCTACAATTTTGCTTTTGTGAGGGGTAAAGTCTTGGTAACAATATTTCATCGCCTCAATCATCAGTTGTGGGTCAAGTCTTATGGCGAGAGTGCAGTGAGGATCCCAATTATTAGGGATATAATATTGATTTGAAAACTCAAGTAGATCCCCGAATTCCGTATGATATTGTTTATGCAATTTGATTAAGCCTTCTGTGACTGTTGGATCTATAAATAATGTCCCTGAAGTCGGAAATGAAGCAAGTACATCAAATTTTATATCAAGTTCTAATACATTTTCAAAAAATGAGTTGAAGCGTGAAATATACATCTCCAGATCAGGGATATCATTATAGACCGCTACAGTAATATGAGGTCTTAGATCGGAAATGTCATACATATTAGACGTGATTTTTTCATCGTGCAATCCCCTCCAAATACCATTAACATATTGTTCAAAAGATTCTTCAAAAAAGAACTCGATAGCGTACAAACTTATCACCTCATCTTTTATTTAACTATGTTACTACAGTTAGGGTTTTAAGTTAAAAAAGCACATATATTACTACATTTTTTTCATGCTAGGTGAGCAAAGGCTGCCGATATCGGCAGCCTGATGTCATTGCACTATCGTTCCCCGTCCCTCGGTTTTAAGGGTTTATCTCACATATACTCACTCATTCGCAGGATTTCGTCACCTTGGATCAAGACCATCTCAGGAAGCAACGCGGTTGTTACCGATTGAGGTGGTGGGCTGGGCATGCGGAAATAGAGGAACACTCAGGAAATATTCCCCAGGCCGTCTCTACTGCACGCATACTCCACATGATCCCTGGAGGTTCACCCTCCCACAACTCAGCGGGTCAATGCCCTTACATTCCTTCGTTATACCTGTCCAAGGTGTGGAGACCGATAGCGTTTAGCGGATGGGTCTGAGCCCTTTTGGGTAACGAACTCGGTCCTCCGTGCTTTCTTTGTGAAATCYTGCGAATGAGTCAATATACGTGATTGCTTCTTTACTTAAGCCGCTTCTGCCCATGTAAGGACGGTTTTCTCTGGTGTGAACTTTTCTCCTCGTTGAACAATACCTACTAGAATTCGTGCCAGCTTTCCTATTAACTTAAATATCGATTGCTGCTTTTTCATCTTCTTTTCTTGCACATTATGCTCATGCAGATGGCGGAACACAGGGTTATTCCAAACGAGCTGAACCGTTGCGAGATAGAGATATTTTCGCAAGGCTGAGTCTCCTCGTTTCGAAAGAACAATTCGTCCTTTTCGCTTTCCTGACGTACTTTCAGCCAAATTCAGACCAGCCTTCCGTAATACCTGACGTCCATGCGCATACTGTCTTAAATCTCCTGTGCCCGCTAAAATGGCCGCGGTGAAGATCTTCCCGAGACCTTTTATCGTGCGAAGCTGCTGCGCCATTGGAATCTCAGAAAGCAGGGATTCGATGTCCTTTTCAATCTGTTCAAGCATGGTTGTAACTCGTTCCTATTCTTCAATAAGCCGCATTAAATCTGCCTTCGATTCTTCTACAGCGGCTCGATCTCCGACACTTCGTTTAGCATGAGCGATGAGCTGTGCAGCCTTCTCAATCCCCGTAGAACCCCCAGCGCGCTGCATATGAGTTCTCCAAGCACTGATTACATCCGGTATTGCATATGTCTCCAAATCCTGTGGGCAAGGGAATGTCTTGAGGGTCGCCAATGATCGCTTACAAGTCCAGTCTTTGAATACGGAAGGATACTCAGGAAAACGAATGTCCAGCCAGCGTATGATTCGATTCTGCAGGCGTACACTGTTCGACACCCAGAATTCGCGATCACTCATTATGGTCCGTAAGCGTTGAAACACAAGCGATTGACGCGTGTACTCATAGTAGAAGCCCCGACTTACTGAATCTGCGATGATAAGTGCATCTTTGGGGTCGTTCTTTGATGGACTATTATCTCGATTTTCTTTATTGCGCTTCGTCGTTGCAGGGTTAACCATAACCACGTGTAATTCCTTATCTGCTAACCAGTTGGCAAGGTTAAACCAGTAATGGCCGGTTGGCTCCATGCCGATGATGAGCTTCTTTAATCGGTGTTTCTGCTGTAACTCCGTCATCCAGCGGTTCAATTTTTCAAAGCCTTCAATGCTATTTGAGAATGAGAGATGTCGTTTGGAAACCACGATCCCACGGAAATTCGTAGCTTGTGCTACATGCGTTTCTTTGGCCATGTCGATCCCTACGACGAGATGTGAGGTGGTAATTCGTTCAATCCGTTGATTTTGTGCGTCTGATTGCTTAAACTTCATAGTAAGAGCGCCTCCTTGATGGTGTATTGGACAAACCCATCATACCGAGGCGCTCCTTTTTTGACAAAGGCTATTTCTTAGCCTCAACAGGAATGTTTAGCATTCCATGAGTATTTGTTTTGCATAAGAATCCCAGTCTGCTTCATCTGTGTTTATTTCTAAAGTGGGAATTAGCGATTGTTTCGCACACATGCGAAGTTTTTCCTGATCCTCTAAGAACTTCTGACATGCCTCCGGTACCGTGAAAGGGTTTTCCATCACATATGATTTCCAAGCTTCGCTCCGACTTACAATAAATCTGGGCTCAACGGCATCTTGGGACAAGGTTAAGAGGACACAATGTGCATTCAGCTTTGATAGATGTTTTTCCAGCATCTCAATTTCTGCAGGATTTGTAAATACCGCCCGATGATTTACATGGAACCTCTCTAAAAGATAAAATACACCGTTTGATGGTTTCGTATGACCAAGTGAATCAATCCAATTGTATTGTTGCTCAAGATAATCAACATGACGATTCAAAAGCTGAATATGTTCATCCTTTTCCATCGCTCTTAAAACGCCTTGGTATGAATGCAAAACTTGAGAATAGTGTTCGCTTATTGCAATTATCGTTTTTTCACCATTGTCTATTTGACTATTTATTCTCTTTATTGCCGAAAATACTGATGTTTTTCCTGCGGTAGATAACCCTTCGATAATTACTCCCCGTATCATATTTCACCTCTTCTGCTTGTTTCCGTATCCTGCCAGTTAGTAATAAAAAGAGCACGCCTCGCAGCACCTGCTCATCCATGTGTTATTCAACTATCGTACCCGTTAGTTTAATGCAAAATGATTACTCACATATTCAAAATTAATTTGGTTTAATTAATGCTTGTTAGTCAAGGTTAATAATCTTATCAAAGCAGTAAGAATCTTTGTCATAGCCATTACGCTCATAAAAAGCATGGGCGACTGTTCGCTTGAATCCGCTACATAAAATAATACTTGATATTCCGATTTCTTTAGCATAATTTTCAGTGTGTCTTAATAGTTTTGTACCTATCCCACCATGCTGAAATTCCTTTTTAACAGCAAGAGCTTGAATATGAAAATAACCAATCGGAACCCCTACGGATAATGCCTGAACTATAGCTACAAAACCAACCACATCATTTTCAAATAATGCAACAAATGTTTTGTAATTCCCGTCAGTATTCATTTTTTCCATAGTAATTCGAAAGTTTTCATCATTAACATTGCGAATTCCAAGTACATCGTTCCATAAAAAAACAACTTCAGTATAATCACTTTCTACAACTTCTCGTATCTTAATTTCCATACCCAACCCCCCATTAATAGAAATATTCGAACAAAGGATTCGACAATTGATGAAGCAATCCTGCCAGTTAGCTTAACGACACTTTCAGTACATAACATATCTTATGTACCGAAAAAACCAGCCCCCTTAAACGGACTGGTTCACGCTTCGTTCATTCAACTATCGTGTCCCGTTAGCGTAACAAGCCCCACGCACAGTAAAGTACGGGGGGCTTATGTGATTTATAATTTAGTGGCTTGATAAACAAATTTCTGATTGCCGCTTGTTGGTATTTTTCCATCCTCAAAATCTGCGCAAACAATGACAGTAGAAAAACCAACGCTTTCAAGGATGTATTTGAATTCCTCGACACCATACCAGCGCAATGCAAATCGTTGCAATTCCGTTTGGACCAATGCCCCATTACGCCACTTTTCGTATTTTAAGTAGCTCACTCGGTATTGATTGAAGAATAAATCAGCTTCAACACACTTGCCTTCCATCGTGATGATGTCACCATTAGGCAAGTGATACGTTGCCGATCCGCTCCATCGCCCTAATTCGGAACTGTTATAATTGTTATCTGGCAAAAACAGGTCAAGTAACAACTGTCCACCTGGTTCCAAATGTTCATACAACCGCTTTAGAACTCGAAGTGACTCTTCCCGTTGTTCGATTAACAGAAACGAACCCCCAGGAATGATGATCGCCTCATATTTATGCGGCAAAGAAAGTTCCTGCAAGTTTGCTTCATATAAGTTGGTAGTTAATCCGCGTTCATCACATCGGCTGCGGCATGAATCCAACATTTGCGGGGAATAGTCCACTCCGTCTACAATCAAGCCAGATTCAAGAAGAGGAATGATCACACGTCCTGAGCCAACCATGGCCTCCAGAATGCGTCCCTTACAATGTTTAAGCTTTTCGCGATAATACTCAACTTCTCCGCTTAATGATTGCCCAATTTTTTTGGTTAGGTCATAGACCTCCGTGCAGAGTTCACCGTAATTATTAAAAGACATATATGCTTTCCCTCCGTGGTTTGGTTTTTGCACGGAAGAGATCAGCGCAAGCAACTATCCCTTCCGCACCTCGAAAATAACTGCGTCGCCAACTAATTTAATGGTTCTCACGATAATCACTCGCTTTCAAATAGGATTCTTCCAAATTACACCATAGAAAAATTTTTTACAATAAGAATTTTAGGCTTTATTAAACATAACCTGCCCGTTAGCTTAATAAAATGAGCAGGCCACCACAGCGCCTGCTCATCCATGTGTTATTCAACTATCGTTTCCCGTTAGCGTAACGACCTGATCCTCTCAAAGCTCACTCCAGTTACTTTATGATTTCATTAACGGTCGTGCCCTTTAAGTTCCTTAAGACGACCTGATGAACTACTTTGTATAATAAGAATCCGGTCAGTGCCCCCGCGCTGTTTAATATCAAATCATCTACATCGACAGACCTTGTAC
>NZ_JBFTPE010000019.1:0-107590 GCF_056398325.1 Paenibacillus sp. 01T443 | reverse complement strand
CTTTCTCGACAGCCTGAGCAGTCCGATACGGACTGCTCTTTCTCATTTCATACCGTCATCTACACCTGACGCTAATGTAATCCGTGATAATAGGTCACGAGCCAACATTTTATATAGGGAATCTCACTGCTCCAGACTGGTTCCCGATAGTAATTTCGGCTTCTTCTAAACGACTACATCGGYTGCCTTTAGGGTGATTGCACGCAACAAAGGATCCGGCTTTCGTCGGCCCTATTGGGCTATGCTCCAAATGATTGATTCATTTAAATGTTGGGTAAAATCCATACCCCTCGTATTGAATCATTCGACCAATTCAGCTTCCATCGTCTTTACGTTATATTTTACCTTTCCTCTCTGTGCAACAAAGAATTTAATGAGAATCGTCACAATCGCCAGCAATGCAAACAACATACCGCTTAACATTAATCTTTCGGTCCCCAAATGAGAAATTACCCACCCTGCGACCAAAGCACCTATTGTTATATCCAAATTGGAAGAAGACATGTACAGGCTGTTCCCAAATTCCGGCGCATCGGATGTTTCTGTACTTAATTCCTCTTACATGACAACTCCTTTAACTAGTTCGGTTAGATTCGGATTTCCGAATAATATCATTACAGCTGGTACTTTCCGAACCGCAACGAATATTAATCTTGGGGGATCGTTAGTAGTTGCGGCGGGTGACCGTATTGGTATTCGTGTAAGGACGCTTGCGTCGACGGATCCCTCAGCAGCTGATATCACCCAACTCTCATTTAGTGCCAGTCTAAATTATACTCCTTCTTAATAGCCACAAAATTTACTGAAATAATCTGCCCATTAGTTGAATTAAGGCAGCCGATCTAGTCGTCGGCTAATCTGATTTTCTATATATGTTGTCAATGTATGATTATTTCTAAATCAGAAATAAAAATAACTTCACTATTCCGGTCTTCGGATTAGTCTTAACGGTAATCTCAACATTCATATCATTGATACTTTGTCATCTTATTACGTATTAACTATTTGTTCACTTCAGCGGAAATGAACCTTCTTTAATATGTTTTCATGCTAGCGCAGCAAAAATCATTAGATGACCTACGCTTTGGTCTTGCTGTGATGCATTCCCAGAAAGTCAAAGCCTTCTTCGCTCGTCCGTCGGCGATTTAATGGGTATAATAATCCAAGTCCAGGCTCATACTTAGGTGTAATTATTACTGAGAGGTGTGTTTCCAATTCCAGAAAATATTTACATGGTTTTGAAAGATACCATCAAATCGAATGATTTGGTGCAATCTGTGCATACTATCCATGGTAAACGGATTCACTTTACGTATTGCAAAGCTATTGTAGACCAGCAACTTATTCACCACGAATTATTGCACCGGATTCAAATTTCAGAAGCAGAAATTAATCATCTTCTTGCGTTAAAAAATTTGATTCCGCTAGAGAATATCACGTTATCATCCAATGTGGACGAGGTTTCACATAATTTGATTAAAGGCTTCATTTATGTTCAGCTGGAACCTGATTTGAATGAAGGGCTTTTAATCCCTATTGCGGATCTAAAACGCGGGTACCGGAGTAATAATGAAGCGGATAACGAATACAGTGTCATTGGCCCGAAAGTCGGCTTTGTCGAAGATATTGATACCAATCTAAATTTACTCCGAAAAGAGCTTATCTCTGAGAATTTACGATTTGAGGAGTACATCGTAGGTTCAACTTCACAAACAAGAGTAACGATTGTATATTTGGATGGTATTTGCAACCCCCAGCATGTAAATACAGTAAGACAAAGAATAGTAGATGCTGGTATTGACGTGTTATTTGATAGTTCTATTCTTGACCAGATCATAGCGGATAAAGCAAATTCACCATTTCCTTTATTTATGTCTTCGGAACGCGTAGACAGGGCTAAATTTAATCTGATGAACGGCCAAGTGATCATATTAAGCGGTGGGTCTCCTTATTTCATTTCCGGACCTACCACATTATTTGATTTTTTCGCCTCACCAGAAGATTATTATCTGCCATGGATTTTGGGTTCTTTCTTTAGGTGCTTAAGGTATTTGGGAGTGATGTTTTCTATTATTGCAACTCCTTCCTATGTAGCCGTATTAACCTTTCATTATTCCGTCATACCGGAGTCGCTTCTAGGCCCGATCATCGAAWCCAGAACAAATGTTCCCTTCGCACCTTTTCTTGAAGTATTGCTTATGGAATTTACTGTCGAGATGTTACGCGAAGCTGGGGCCAGATTACCTACTAAAGTCGGACAAACGTTGGGTATCGTTGGCGGTATTGTACTCGGTACAGCAGCCGTACAAGCCGCACTCACTAGCAACATCTTAATTATCCTTGTCTCACTTTCTGCCCTCCCGTCATTTGCCACTCCAAGTTTCAAAATGGCTAATACGATCCGTTTTCTAAGGTTTCCATTAATTTTCTTAGCGGCAGCATGGGGGTTGTTAGGGATGACGATTGGGTTAGTGATTCTTTTAGGCCATTTGTTGAGATTAAAATCTTTAGGCACTCCCTACCTAGTTCCTTTGTACCCATTTCGTTTCCGTAATTTCAAAGATAGTTTTATTCGATCTTCGTTAAGCCTTACTTTTAATCGACCTAGTTTTTTGCGCCCTCTCAAACTCAAAAGGTATAAGGTAAGTAAGTCAAAAGATACTAGTGACGAATACAATAACGAATAAATTTCTAAGTAAGGGAATTAACATGAATGAAAAGATATGTCACTCTCCTTTTCTTTTGCTTCATATTATCCGGATGCGCAAAAGAACAGATCGTAGATCGGATTAAACTCATACAAAGTATTGGCTGCGATTTGCAAGGAGATACATTAAAGGTTAGCGGTACTTATCGTGTATATGAAAAGACTACGGGATTGTTTTTGCTTCATGGAGAAGTTAAATCGTTTAATGAGGTACTTACACCTTTCACTTCGCAATCGGATCACCCTATTGCAGTCGGTCAATTGCGGACATTAGTAATTAGTGAAAAATTAGCAAGAAAAGGCATTTCAGGGCTTGCTAGCACCATTGTTCGAGATCCCCTTATTAGTAATCGTTCTACGCTTGTTATAACAACAGATCAGCCTAGTGATATCTTAGCTGAAACTTTAAAATATCCACCCATTTATTTATCAAATCTGATCAAACAAAATATGGAGAACGGGAATACACCTTCCATAAATGGCCATATATTTCTTGATCAATACTTTGGAAAAGGACAAGATGTTTTTTTGCCCATTTTGGTTAAAGGCCCCAAAGATGTTTTGCAAATGGATGGTGTAGGTGTTTTTCATGGTGATAAATTAAAGCTTCTGCTAACAAATGAAAAAGGTTTATTTATTAAACTCCTTAAAGATGATAATGTCGACATCCAATCAAGCACATATAACTTCAAGAATGATCAAGACGAGCAAATTCAATTTAAAATTATTTACTCGAAACAAAAAATGATCGTAGAAAATGAAAAAGCCTCAGTTTCACTTAAGCTAGATATTAACCTCGGAGAGTATCCAACAACCTTAAATGTTTTTGAAAACAACAACGATATGCTTGATTTAAAGAAACAAATCGAAAATAAATTAACAGCCGAAATTAAAGCCATGCTGGAAGATTTCCAAAAGAATCTTGTCGATCCAATTGGAATAGGTAATCTTCATAGTTC
Organism: Paenibacillus sp. 01T443; assembly: GCF_056398325.1. Classification (NCBI taxonomy): domain Bacteria; kingdom Bacillati; phylum Bacillota; class Bacilli; order Caryophanales; family Paenibacillaceae; genus Paenibacillus; species Paenibacillus sp. 01T443. The sequence goes on along the minus strand of NZ_JBFTPE010000019.1, from coordinate 103,924 downwards.
TCGCCAAAGGGATTGGAATGAGCAAAAATTTACTGCTCAAATTTACCCAAACATAAAATTTGATGTTCAGACAGAAGTTAAAATATTATCATTGGGAGTTGGGCATTAGTGCAGAACGTGGTAAAGGAAAACTACTTGATCTCCGGTTTCTTTGTATTTTTCCTCATCCATGCTTCTTTGGTCGGGGTTGGCGCCTTAAGTTTTCAACATTTTATTTTTGAATTTGCAGGCAACGATGCTTGGATCTCCGTTCTTTTAATGGGGTTAAGCCTTCATGTTATCATTTGGATGATATTTAAGATGCTTGGCAATCCAGCCAAAGATGTAATCGACTTACATCGCATCCTTTTTGGTAAATTCCTAGGGAGTGCCGTTTCCTTAGTTATGGTTGGATACTATTTTATATTAACTCTAACTGTCTTTCGCGGCTACATCGAAATCATACATGTTTGGATGTTTCCAACCCTTAGAACGTGGATTCTTGCCTTACTATTCATTTGTACCATCTATTACATCGTCTCTGGAGGATTTCGTGTATTAGCGGGCTATTGTTTTTTTGGGGTCATTTTCTCTTTTCTACTGCCATTGTTATTGTACTTCAATATTAAATATGGACACTTTATTAATGTATTGCCTATGTTTAATCATTCTATAAATGATTTGTTCACGTCCTCTAAAAACTCAGGCATCCTGTTTATGGGATTCGAAAGTTTACTCATTTATTTTCCATTTATCAAAGCCCCCGAAAAAAATGTAAAATGGGCTCATTTCAGTTTATTTTTAATGACACTCAAGTACGCCGTACTCATTTTTGTAACCATCATGTATTTTAGTCAGGGGCTAATAAGGCATACCTACTGGCCAACCTTGGTCATGATCAAAGTCATTGAGTTTTCACTTATTGCAAGAATTGAATTTATTTTCATATGCATCTGGCTTTTGATTATTATCCCTATGCTTTGTCTCTCGATTTGGAGCTGTACAAGAATTATAAAAAGAGTTACGAATCTTAAACCCACATTCTCACTAATCCTTATCCTTATTGCAATTTACTTAGCCTCTCTTCCATTCAACGATCGCGTTAAGATTGACTGGTTAGGAAAACATGTTGTTGAGATTGGGTTTTATTTTATTTATGCGTATATCCCACTATTATTTATCCTTTATTTGATTCGCAGTAAAATCTCACAGAAAAAATCAAAGACAATACAACCTGAATAATAAGAAAACCAGTCTAGCTTGAACCATGTGAACTGGTTTTTACTTTGTCGTAATTAATGTCCATGCGGTATCTAACTTCAGATTCATCGAACGGCTCAAAGCTCAAAATATGCCCTGCCCCTTGTCCTGGGCCTGAAAAGCGACTCTATCCGCTGGGTGTATTAAAAACTGCCATGAAGTTAGCCCATTGATTCTTGCCTTTGTTAACGTGGAGCTGAAACTCTTTTGACGTGTAAGAGACTGCCCATAAGGCAGCCTCTTACAATACAATCTGAACACATTACTTTGTGGATGTCCTGCCTTTGGACATTTAACTTAGCCGACCGAACGAGGCTTGCGAAGGAATAAACATAGTATCGCGCCACGATAGTAATGCAAGCTGTAATAAGTAGGTATCACCGAACGCAAGAGCGGATTCCTTCAATTTATCAGCGTCCCCCAAAAGCAGCTATTGCAACGTCCGTTACTAATCAAATTAAAGATATGCTTGAACTAGCGAAGTTAGGTAAGGTGGCTGGCAGCGGATAAAACAAATTAAATTTGTTGTTGTCCGAATGCAATAGGGAGCAGCTTTTCTTTTTGCGCAGTGTCATCGATAACATAGTGTTTAATTAAATCCTTTATATCAAATTAAGGACACACTCTTATGCCCAATAGCTCAACAAGCCACCGATCCGACGGCAGCCCGTTGTCATGATGCTTTCGTTCCATGCTAGAGTAGAACAAAAGGTTGGATGTGCTGCAGCAACCTTTTTAGGTGTTGAACAGTTGAACAAGGGTTACCACTTTAAAAGAGCTGGAAAAGGTTATGTAGCTAAAAAATATTAAGCCCTTTACCAACAGGCTGTACCGTTTCTAGGACACGATTGGTCATTTCTGTTCCTATTAAAGTTTTGATGACCCAAGATGATAGATCCTGTCCAGCGAGACATCCAGCTGCTGTGCTGATGTTACCGTTGTTTACAAAGCTCTCGTTGACCACTTCCACTCCAAATGAAGTTAATTGATCTGCAGCAGTCGGATACGTTGTAGCCTTTTTACCAGTTAAGAACCCCATGGCTCCTAACAACAAAGCTCCTGAGCACATGGAACCGATTAATTGCTTGTCTGCTGAAAGTTTAAATCGACTAAGATAGGTAAGGTCCTGAAACAATTGCTGAACTCCTTTTCCACTTCCAAATAGAACTGCATCAGATGAATTTGCTTCTTCAATCATCCCATGCATAGGTATTTTAAGACCTGCCATCGAAACATGTGATGGTTTTGTTCCAACAATCTTTACTTCCCAATCAACAATGCCACCTACCAATCTCACCCTATTTAGCAAGTCCCAAGGTAGGAATATGTCCAGATCCGTAAAATCGTCAAAGCAAATAATAGATATCTTCATCGACATTAGCTCCTTAAAACTCCTGATATATACAAATTTGCAGAATACTTATAACTCCCGGTTTTAGAGCGTAAACTTGAGGATAAATCTTACGATGATCATTGATGATTTTTTTATTACTTGCGGTTTCCAAGTCGACTTAGTCCCTCATAATTAAAATTATTATCCGTTTTATCATTATATGTTGGTAATTTTATTTTATTATCATACTCTACATAATTGCCCATTAATGTAATAACGGCTTCATCGCATCAAAAAGAATCTGCACTTGCGGCAGCACGGATAAATTAAACTCTGGATTGTATAATTCGTGTGCGCATACCCAAAGACTGATTAGAAGTAAAAATGAATCGAACCTTAGCAAATTAACCTCTAAGGTTCATTAAATACCTACCAGTTCCTAGCAGTTACCAATGAGAATAATACTTCCCTTCAAGTGTAGAATTATGGTAGTTCCATTATTACGGTCACCTGTATCACAAACAGGGATCGATAATAAATAGCGTTCCACCACGCTCTACTGCCCGTTAGCTTAATGATTAATTGAACGCTGCTCAAGATATGAATCGTGCCTTGAACTTAACGCCAAGTAACTCATATCCATGAGAAAACAAAAACAGAGATACTGCTCAAAGTGCAGCATCTCTATTCGGTAACAGAATTTAATAAGCTCTATCATTTATCAGACAAGAATTCTGGAAAAAAATCGCTAAACCTTCTGGACGATTTTCCCTTCTTCAATTTCAAATACCATTTCAGCCACGTTCTCCAACAAGCGATAATCGTGAGATATAAAAATGATTGTACCTGCATAGTTCTTCATCAAATTTTCTAGTGCTTCTACCGCAGGTAGATCAAGAAAATTGCTTGGTTCATCCATTAGTAAAATGTTATATCGTCCCAGTAGCAATTTAGCAAGATGCAATTTAATCATTTCTCCACCACTTAACACAGATAACTCTTTGCGTACATCCTGATGTGAAAATCCCATAGATGCTAGGACAGCACGGATTTCCGAAACCTGATAATCACAGTTTTCCAGCATGAACTCCATAACACCTTGATTACATTCATACTTGTAACCGTTTTGGGCAAAGTAGCCGATTTCCGCCTTAGGAGACAAGGAGATGCCGACTTCTCGATCTAGTATCATTTTGAAAAGTGTTGTTTTACCTGTTCCATTTGCACCAGTTACCGCTATCTTAGCGCCCAATGGAAATTGGAAAGACGCTTTTTCTAAAATAACCTTGTCCCCTAACTGTTTGCAGACCTCTTTCCCCGTAATCGGAAATGGATTGTGTAGTTCTAAGGCTTTGTTCTGTCGGAACTGGACTGAACGAATCGATTCAGGTGGTTTTACATCACCAAGCGCTTCGATTCTATGCTCCATATTTTTAGAGGCATTATGGAGCTTCTTCTGTTTGCTGCCAACCGTTTTTTGATGACCGAGACGTCCGCCGCTTTCAGAGCTGTTTTTTCTTGAAGCTCCCTTTTCCTTTTGATCAATCTTCCGAGCCTGATTCTGTTTTTCAGTGATTGCTTTCTCAAGCCGGTCTCGTTCAGCTGTAAACTGCTTATATTGTGCAGCCTGGCTTTGCCGTTCTTCTTCCTTTTGGGCCAAGTATTCGGAATATCCGCCCCAATACTCGGTAATCTTCCCCTCTTTCAACTCCCAAATCTTATCGACGACTTGATCAAGGAAATAGCGGTCATGACTTATGATGAGCAAAGCGCCAGAATAGTATTTAAGCTGGTTAATCAAAAAGTTAATGCCATTACGATCTAGGTGACATGTCGGTTCATCGGCAAAGATACCATGTGCCTCTCCTGACAGAGCCTGTGCTATTTTCAGACGTGTTTCTTGACCACCGCTCATATGCTCTACTTTTAAATTGTCGATTCCCAGCTTGCCCATTAAAGCGTAATCCTTTACCTCTTGTACGACCATATCATCCAACTGTGGGATATAAGTGAAATTACCTTCCCGGATGATTTTGCCATGCAGTAAAGGAGATTCGCCCAGCAATACTTTTAACAATGTGCTCTTTCCTGCTCCATTCGCACCGACCAGACCGATGCGATCATAATCATACAGCTCCAAATCATCAATATCTAAGACATCGCGCCCCATATATTCCACATGAATGCCTTTTGCTTTTATCAATAACATTATAATAGCCTCCTTCAGAAATCGCAGTTTTCTGTTCGCAGGATAGCCTGCGATTTAAGAAGTGAGGATTATATAAAGAAGTACCAATGCATACATCGCATAGTATTAGCTCCTTTTCGTTTTATTTATCTAAATTTCGGATAGAGGGAAGCAATACGCATAGAATTGCAATTCCTATGATGCAAACCCCTGATAACATAAACCACATATTAATTCCAATTTGATCGGCAAAAATACCGGATATAATTAAACCGATCGGCATGGCGAAGGACGTAATGCTGCCCAACAGGCCAAATACCCGCCCTAAATACTCAGGTTGAATTTTTTCTTGAATGAGAGCCATCTGTACACCGCTATAAAATGGGCTTGAAAAGCCCATCAAGGCACTGCACAGAACAAAGATAAGGAAGCCATTTATCGGCAGCAAGCCGGAAATGAATAAAGTAATTCCCATCAGAGAAATGGAAAAAATAATGCTCAGTGCACGTTTTTTGAATCCGCCCCAAACACCAAGCAACAAGCCGCCTACCAACATTCCAACGGCAAAGAAAATTTCAACAATAGAAGCATAGGTTGCCGTTCCTCCGAAATAGCTCATACTCATTAAAGGGAACAACGCATTGATTGGCATAAAGACAAATACATAAAGTGCACCAATCCAAAGTAATGCAAATAATCCTTTCGATTCTTTAAGTGTACGATAGCCTTCTCTTGCTTCTTCGAAAAAGTTGCTGTTAACACTTTCACCTTGTGTCATTTGCTTAGGAATAGCAACCATCCCCACGGTGATACATGCGATCAACGCATACATCTATGGCAATAATTGCATTTAGTTCCCATGTTGCATATACAAAAGCTCCAATTGCAGGGCTTAGAATATAGCTTACCGACTGTACCGATTGGCTGTAACCAGCGCACTTCGTCAGTTGATCCTCTGGCACTAACAAAGGTGTTACTGCACTCAAAGCGGGTGTGTGAAATGCTGTTCCGATACTACGGATAAATAAAACAATCATCACGACCCATATCGGCAGGTCGATTGTGAGTGCGACCACTGCTAAGACAGCAGCAGCGGCTGCAATAATAAGGTCTGCACCGATCATAACCAGTTTTCGATTCCAACGATCAACCAATACGCCAATCATGGTTCCCAAAATGGCTTGAGGTAAAAAACCTACCATTGATGCCATCGAGAGCACCAATGCAGATCCTATGGTGTCGGTTAGATACCAAATAATCGCCATTTGCAGGACAGAGCTGGTAATCAGTGAAACCGCCTGACCTGCCCATATTGTAAAGAAACTTCGCTTCCAATTTTTTTGTATCATGTTCATTCTCCCCGTATTTTTTATTGTCTGATTGTTTTAGGCAATAAAAAATACAGATCCAAGTCCATAATGCGGGCTTAGATCTGCATTTATCACGTGAGAGAACATGGCGATACAAGGCATAGCAAAAAAGCTATCCAAATCGCGATCTATGTCTACATACGTAAAAATAAGCAGCTCAAAAAAAGCCCACATTTGTGGAAAAAATCCGCTTTTTTATTGCCAACTTATCTTAAACGCATGGAATGTAACATAGATAACGAGCCTCCTCATAATTTATACAGTCAATAATAACCTTGACTGCTCTAACTGTCAATTTCTCATTTTTGTGTTATCCTGCCCGTTAGCGTAATGAAGGGCTACCATATGACAGCCCTTTCGGTGTTCAACTATCGTTACCCGTTAGCTTAAAGAAACAAAGAAAGTCTTCCAAGTTTTCTCTAACATATTTGGCCCTTTACTTCAACAAAAACAGCAGCCGATTTAATGTGTAATGCATTCCAATCGTTAAACACGACTAACAAACGGGATGCAATTCATTACTGGCTGCTATTTCTGTTTTTTAGTGTTCTTCTAACATACTCATTTTTCGTACTCGTCGATTGCATTCTCGCTCATGACCGAGGCCATAAAAACAAGTTTCCCTTTACCTTCTCGTTCAATAATTTCTTTAGCACATGCGTCAATGGCAGACTTACTCATAAATGAGGAGATCGCCAGCAGTTCGGCTGCACCACCATTTCCCGCACTAAAAAGTTTTTGTGAGCAAACGTCTATTACATCCTAACTCATGTATGGGGCGATAGCTGCCAGTTCAGCAGCGCCGTTACCTCCCAATTGAAATAGTTTCGTTGCACATTCATCTAACATATCCTGGCTTATATAAGGAGCAATTGCCAACATTTCCGCTGCTCCAATGCTTTCTATTACAACAACCTGTTTTACGAGCTGATTCATGAATTCCTCGCTGACATAAGGAGCTACAAACATTAGATTGCCTATGTTCATATTGGCCTCTGCGTGTTCTATTATCTCTTGAACTTGTTCTACACCGAGCAGAGGTGCAATTTCAGAAATGTCTTTGAGCGATACCTCTTGGTTCTGTAAATAATTCTGGGTTGTATGATTCAGAAAGTTTTTCAGCAGTTGTGTTCCCTTACTTTCATCAAGTATCTCATCGATGCTAACGTCAAAAATATGCGCTAGTTGAGGAAGTTTAGAAATATCAGGCATCGTGGCGCCTCTTTCCCAATTACTCACTGCTTGGTAACTGATGCTAAGTCGGTCAGCCAGACTCATTTGAGACATCCCAGATCGTTTCCTAAAATCAGCAATATTCCGACCTACTTTTGACATATCAAACACAATTATCACCTCTTTATCAGAATACTATTAGTGTATATATTACTTACATGATTGACTATCAAGTGATGCTTGAGTTGCCAAAACGCGACACCGAATTCCGGTACTAGTTAAGCAGTGTAAGGAATAAGTGAGGCATATGAACCTAGGTGGATTAAACATCTTCGCAGACTGTTACGTTAATGGGAGACGTTAACTTCATAAGACAATTGCGCTAACCTGCCCGTTAGCTTAATGACGCATCGTCAGTCTAAAACTTTATTTTCTCATATAATACTTCATTTTCATTTTACATCAATTATTTTGTTTGCAAGTTGACATCCTAAACCCTGACTATTTGACATTTGAAACTTATCGAGTACTAAGAACGTTTCAATAAAGTGAATTCATCGCTAAACCAATGCCTGCAAATACAATAAATACAATAAGAAATAGTTAGGAGAGATTATTTGATAATAAACAGACGTATTATGGTGAGTATAATGTTATTAATTTTACTTACTGGGTGTAATAATCAAAATACTGAACGACATGATTTTTCTGTATGGGCAAAAAACGAAAATATGAATGATGAATTGAGGGAATCTCTATTCAAATGTTTGGATGACGAAGAAATTGTATATCAAGTCGATGATAAAAAAAATGTACTAATTAAAAACAATGATATCGAAAAAGCTGTAAATCGTTGTTCATAAAAACGATATATAAGTTTATGTTTTTACATTAACGATGACTATAATTGAACAAGCAAACAGAAAGGACCAAGTTATTATGGTCCTTTTACTTTTATCAAAATCAACAATACTATGTATAACTGCCCGTTAACTCAACGAGACTGCCGTTTCATTCCGGCATTCTCGTCCTAGTTATTGTTAAGCTATAGTACCCGTTAGCTCAACAAGGATGCCAATTTGCCGGCAGCCTGTGTCACAAAACTACTCTTTCTGGACGACGAGTTCCAGTCTTCGGGACATCGCGTAAGCTGGCATGGATGTTGCAATATCTCCAGCTGCCCATAAGCGCACCTTCTGCTGTTCTTCAAGATCATCAAAGGTTATTGGTGAACCGATTGTATTAAACATTTCCGACTTCTCGTTAAAGCTGAAATATATACTCGGCTCCTTTTCCCCATCTACCAATATAAGAACCCGATGATTTAGAGAGTCGATCTTTACTATAGTTCCGTTATATTCTGGTTTTTCGCTCGCTTTTTGAATGTCATAGTCTAGCAAGTCAGGGTTTACGAGCTTTTCAATTTCAGGCTTAGCCTGGGCCTCACTTGTATCAGGCATCGTAATGATGATTCTGTTCTTTATTACATCGAGCGAGGAGCCGTACAAATTTAGTTTGCTGTAAAGATCATGATCTGTCAGCTTCTGCTGTGCAGCTTCCAATTCCTGAATCGAATGTGTGACATTGACTGTTTTATAAGTACCGACCTTAAATTGATCCGCAAGCAAACGGCTTGTTTCATCGTTCAACCCTACAATATTGATATAAACTTTACCTTCTTTCAAATATATATCGCCATTTGCGATATGATTCTCTTCAAGGAAACTACGAACCTCGCCGGGAGCCATCATCGGATTGATCGTACCAGTCCCTACTATATTAAGGTCCACTTCTCCTGCTCCTGAGTTACTCCCAGAGCCACTTGAATTAGAAGGGGTATTCTTACCGTTGCTGCTCTTTTCAAGCTGTGTACCGCAGCCCGTGATTGACAGTGCCAGTAAACTAAGAAGTATTAGCCTCATAAGTGAAAGTTTCATGAAAGCAACTCCTTTCGCGTTCTTTGCAATTCAGACGGATGATTAGTCCTTTTTGTTGACCGAATCCTTGCCTACGTTCGGCCTGTTTTTTTGTTTTGCTATTCCGTTAGTGCAAAGAAGGTTGCCAGATCCATTGCCAGCAGCCTCCACGATGTTATTGAAATATCGTTCCCCGTTAGTTGAATCCCGAAATTCCTCGGGCGGACCAAGGGAGGACGACAGTCAGCCTGCCGCGTGAATATAATGCTAGTTGAAGTCAGTCACTTCGACGAATTTCATTCAAAATTGTTGTTTACTCTCTTTAAAATAATGTCTACAATTTCAGTTGTCTTTAATTGATCTGTAATTAAATGCTCTTGATAAATATCCTTCCTAAAAGCTTCGATACATTTAGCTGTCCGTTGGAATGACCATCCTCCTACTGTGTCACCACGCTTGACTAATCTATTGTAAATGGTGTCCTCTGAAGCTATTAAACAAAAATGAAAGAGTTCCTCATCTAATTCTTTAAATCCATTGTAAATGTAATTGAAGTTTTCCTCTTTATATATGGTCATGGGCACAATTAAGTGTTTTTTATACTTCTTCTTTACCTCTCCTGCCACCCTTACGGTCAAGATTTTCCAAAGTTCCATGTCCTGGAAATCATCAGTTTGTTCATGGATGTTCATTACTTCCTCAGGTATTATCTTTCTAATCATAAGTCCAATTTCTTCAGGATCAAATATCATGCTATTCGCAACTAATGGTTGTAGCATTTGGGCTGTGGAGGTCTTACCAGAACCAAAAGCCCCATTTATCATGATAATCACGTGATCACTCCTCTGGTAATATTTTGTCTTTAATAAGCTTTGATTGATCTCACCTAACATTATATTCACGAATTTTTAATAGCCTTCCTAGAACATTGTATTTCATTTGTTCTTATCCAAAATAGTGCAATTTTTATGTGACATCTTTTCATGTTTTGATTTGGTCATTTCCACGCTAAACTGCCCGTTAGTTGAATCATTCTCGCCAATTAATTTTATTTCAGCGGCAGTTACAGCATAAGTAAAAGTTGAACGCATTTCTGGTCCTTCTCCTTCGGTTCACAGTTTTGTTGGAATTTAATAATAAAGTCATCTTCAGTTTTATTTGCTTCCATAACTTTATTAATTGTTTCCAAATTCTCTCCGCATTTAGTTGCATTGTCCAAAACATTATTTGTTGCAGTATCTTTAGTAAGACTCTGCGTACAACCGGATACAAATACGATAACAATAAGCACAAACAGTAAGTTTCACATAATCGCTACCCCTTACCCCAATTATTTCCAAGTAAATTTACAGACGCGAATGGATAGACATTTGTTGCGTTAACCTGCCCGTTTGTTCAACGAGGCTGCCGTTTTATGCCGGCAGCCTCGTCTAGTGTTTATGGAGCTAACGTTTCCTGTTAGACTAATTAGTGCCCTTAATATATAGTTACTTTGCTAACAATCTCTTTATTTTTATTAAAGAGAGCAACCTCATTTGGAGATGACCATAATATTTCACCAAGGTACCGCGCATAGGCCCATTCATTCGGTCGATCCCTAAAAACCTCTGAGCGGAGTATCTCCACATTTTTTTTATTACTAACAATTAAGTAAGCTTTTACAACCGCTACTTCATGAATAACATATATACTTGCTTTTAGTTTTCTATCAGGGCTTATAATAGGCTTTTTCCAATACCATTCATTTTTGAATTCAGCTCTTTTTACTTTTTCAAATGCTTGTTCGAATGGAGCTGAATCCCAACATTTTTCAGAAATAAGCTTATCAATTCCTCTTCTCAATAATTTAAATGTTGTATCTTTTTTTTCTTGATCATTCATAGTGAAGAATGAATCTACATGAAATTGAACTTGAACAGTACAAACACCTGTATAGTCTTTGACTCCCGGATCAATGATTTCATCCACACATTCAATCAATACTTTCCATGAATCAGGTGTTTTGAATTTTTCAAAAGATCTTTCATATAAAGAAGCGATACATCGGATTTGATCCCGAAATTGAACTCGTTTGTGTTTCCAAGATGCTTCATAATCCTCAGGTGTTCCAGCTTCATTTGTATAGGGGATGTCTAAATCAAACTCTTTTAGGATGGGCATTCCTAACCCTCAATTCTATCGATTATTAATAATAAATTCGGGAACATAGTTTAGTTATCCTGCCCGTTAGCGTAACGAAGGGCTGCCTCGCGGCAGCCCTTTCGGTGTTCAACTATCGTTTTCATTAGCTTAACAAAAGTAAAATAAATGGGTTCTATGGATACTTTCGTACCTGTTGTATATTATTAAATCCGCATCGTGTCGGGGCGCCAATCCTCAATCGCCGAACGGATAGCTATAGGGCTCATTCGCTCGATCGCAGCTCGGTCGCATAGAGCCGGAAATTTATCATCAGCCGCGTAACGCAAGGCGATAATCTGGGATATCGTAATCCTCGGGTCCAACGTTCGCCCGGTCAGCTGGTAATGTCGGAAGTTCTCCTCCATCCGGATGATGCGGTCCTGTGTCTTTGTTGCGTATATACGGATGAGCGCAACAGCGAAGACGAGACATACCGCTAGAATGAAAAGCAGCCAGTCCAGGCGCAATAGCTCCCCCTGGCCTAGACCTCCGAACAGCTCGATGGCCGAGAGTACGAGAACAACAATCGCCAGCGGCGCCGCAACATAGTGATAGGACCAGTCCAGTCGCCGAAATCCGCTCCTTTTTTCGTTATCCATCCCAAAACCTCCTTATATTTCCCATAGTTGTTGAGCATGCTCAAGCCCATCACTTCAACGCCTATACTATTGATGGGTTCAGAAAGAATCTCAAGACTTATTCGCATTTCCGCACAGCCGTGGCCTTGGTGCTCTCGCATCTTTCCATTTCAAATACTTATCTCAAAAATTCCATCCTTAATACCCAAAAGTTCTCTGTACTATAGTAAGATATTTCACTTTCAAAGACATTATAACAGTAACGATTTCCTATTTTATTGCTATTTTAGAGAACCCCTATGCTGTTAAGCTTTGCTGCCAGTTAGCTGAACATGCTGCCGAATTCGGTAGCATGTTGTCATTGCACTATCTTGTCCCGTAAGCTTAACGAAGAAAGAAGCAGCTGCCGTAGCTACTGCTCCATATTTGTTCAACTATCGTTACCCGTTAGCTCAACAGCAAACTGGTTATATGCTATCCCATCCGATAGCTAATTCAACTAAACTATGACCACCTATTGAAATAGACTTCTGCCCAAAAGTTTGACCGCCTTGTAATTTGTAAAATGTAACCGATGGATTGTCTCTGAGAACCCACAACATCATTGATGAATAGCCATTATCTTTTAGTGACTCAACAACTGAATTAAAGAGCATTTTTCCTATCCCTAATCTCTGGTAGTCCCTTAGTAGATAAATTGCATAAAGCTCACCGTCATGTTTAAATTCGTCACTCCGACTTTTTCCACCATTAGAAAATCCAATAATATTACCTTCACTGTCTTCTGCAACGAATATTTTTTCGTGTTCGTTTAGATTTTCAAATGTCCATAACCAATTCTTCGTCCTCTTCTCAACGGAGAGACTGGATAAGTACGACTCTGATATGATGCCTTTATAAGTGGTTTTCCAACTATCGACATGAACAATTGTGATTTTTTCTGCGTCTTCTATGCACGCTCCTCTTACCTTAATAGCTCAGCCCCCCATCCTCCAGAATGAACACATTACCCATATGTTACCATACGAATTCAATGAAGATAACTGCCCTTTAGCTTAACAAAGAAATGGAGCAACTGCCGTAGCAAACTGCTCCTTGATTGTTTAACTATCGTTACCGTTAATTCAATGGCGAATCATAATAACCACTTAAACCAACGGCCGTGTCCGTCTGTTTCTGCCAGTGTTTCACTGTGTTCATTCCCATTTATGTAGTAATCAAGATGAAGGTCTAGGTCCCACATATTGTTATAGAGATGAAATACTTCCCGTTCTCTACCCATGAGTTGAATTTGCTCACTCAATTTCTTCTTCGCATCGGCCGGTATCTGGTTGGCCACATGGGTATGAAAAACACATATTGTTGAATCGTGAGATACGGATGGGATTATTTCTGGGAGAATGGATATTCCCTCTCCCTCAATTAACTCTAATGGCTGGCTTTTAAGGCAATGAGCAGCTTTTTCAAAATAAGAATTACGCTCCTTATGTTCAGGCCAAATCAATGCTTTTAGCCAAAGGTAATCTTCAGGATCATTTAGGTTATTTACGTGTAAATCCAAACCGATTCTACGCATGACAGGTGGACTATGCTCAAACAATAATGGGAATCTATCTCCTTTAATTTCCGCACTTATTTCTAAAGTGGATTGTTTAGATCCGTACTTTTGGTTGGATTTGTAGGAGTAGCTGTATTTGTCCCACAAGAGTTGCAGACCTGCGCTTGTTCCTATTTCTATCAGGGTTAACGGCTTCTTTGCTATTTTATAAATATGACAAAAGCTGGGGTACAAATATGCGCATCGTCTGACTTCGTTTGTTTGGACAAGTTTGTTTTCTAAAAGCTGAATGATTTCATATTCATTCTGCATACAAAAATCCTTGAAATAATTTATTGCTTCTGAAGCTTCCATTGGTTTGTCTACAATGCTGGAATAATATGTGGTCAACTTATGCTCTCTACAACTCAAAAGCAAATAATGAACCGCCCCAAATAAGAGGTTAGGTACAGGTTGTCCTGGTTTCGAATGTGCTGCCAGTCTAAGCAAGTCCAGGTCATTTGCAATGTTTCCTGCAAGATGCTCATAAAGGCTGCTCGAGTTTTTGCATTCCCTTTCTGCAAAAATCCTAAAACGTTCCGATAACGCATCGATATCCAACACAGCCACCACCCTTTCCAGATAGTGGTATGTTACCATGAACCGCCGGTAAACAATGTTTTGAATTTTCTATCTCATCGATAGCAATCCTTTATCATTGCTATGGTAACTGCTCCCTTTCCACAATAACAGATAACCCCATAACTATCCTGTCAATAGAAAACGATAAACTTATCGAAACAAATAAATATGGTTTAGTGAAAAGAATAGTTGAAAAGAATTATTTTGCTAAACGACTGATACTTTTAAATAAAAGTTAATTTTAAATGTGCATGATTATTTAAGCTAATGGGTAAGGAAAGTTGAACATACAAAGAGCAGTTTGCTACGGCAGTTGCTCAATTCTTTGTTAAGGTAACGGGAAGGATACTTGCAAATGATATCAATAATTTTAGTGTTTGTTCTACTCCTTGTTTGTTCAACTATCATTACCACATTACTTTCCTCCAATATGAAACACACCAATTACGGTTTCACCGTCAACGTCATACAGCGGAATTTCACGACCACCTGGTGATCTACTGTTCTGTAACGCAATGGCTTCCTCGGGTGATTTTGGCAGCTCACCGTCTAAGTCTTTTTTCAGCTTTTCAATTATCAAAAAGAGAGCAACATCACCCAAGTCCATGCCATCGGATGTAGTTTTCTGTTTTAATGGTGAAACCTACAGGGGGCGAACCCCGGGGTTCATTCCGCGCGCATGTAATGAAGTGACAAGGCTTCGAAGCTGCGCCGTTGCATAACATTGCTTGTTCATAAATAAGTCTAACACCAGCTCGTTCGCATGCTTTTCCAAAATGTTGAATACATATTTAAGTATTATATAAACAGGAGGAAACAAGCCATGATGCAACACGGGCAATCGTTCATGAGAGGAACGATAGTCTTGTCTGTCGCTGCTTTCATCAACCGCATTCTCGGCTTTATCAGCGGCATGTATATTGCGCGTGTACTGGGCGCGGAGGGAATCGGCTTATTGATGATGGCGCATCCGCTCGTCCCTCTCGTCATTACGATTACGGAGCTTGGATTGCCAGTGGCAATTTCAAAGCTGGTCGCAGAGGCCCACGCCCGAGGCGAACGATTGAAAGTAAGGCGTATCCTGCACGTGTCGCTAGCCGTCACCGGCATCTTGAGCATAGCGCTTACGATCATTTCACTACTAGGATCCGAATGGATCGCATCCATCCTGCTGAGCGATCAACGCGCCTATTATGCAATGCTCGCGATTACGCCGATCGCGCCGATTGTCGCTGTCTCCGCGGTGTTAAAAGGATACTTCCGCGGCATGCAGCAGATGAAGACCATCGCCACCTCCGATGTGCTCGAGCATACAGTGCAAATCGCCTGTGTCCTTGCATTGGTAAACCTATTGCTGCCTTTCGGCATCGCGTATGCGGCTGCAGGCGCAATGGCTGCATCAGTCGTCAGCGAAGCGATCAGCCTCTTATTTCTGGTGGCAAGCTACAAACTGTACGGCGAATCGAAGATGCCGGGCGAGACATGGTCGAGCCACATGAAGCAAGGAAGAAGCACACTCGGAGAGCTGCTTCAGATCGGTCTGCCGACGACCGGGCACGGCGTTATTCATTCGTTATACAGCACCTTCCAACCGCTTCTCATTACATCCAGCCTGGCGCTGGCCGGCATCGGCACAGTGTTAGCCACGAAGCAATTCGGCCTGCTGGCCGGCTATGTGTTTCCACTGCTGTTCATGCCAAGCTTTATTACGCAGTCCTTGTCCACCGCTCTCATTCCTGCGATTGGCGAGGCAGCGGCGAACAAGAACAGTCTGCTTATGCATGAGAGGATGAATCAGGCGCTAATCTTGGGACTTCTGATCGGCGCGCCGGCGACCGTCATCCTATTCGAGTGGGCAACTCCACTTACGACGCTTGTATACAACGCACCGGAAGCAGGAATGCTACTCAAAATATTGGCGCCGTTGTTTTTTTTGCATTATTTCGACGCACCGCTGCACGCGATTCTGCTCGGTCTCGGCCGAGCGAAAGCTACACTGTGGAACTACGTGGCAGCAACGATTTTCAAAGCTGTCTCGATCTTCGTGTTTGGCAGCCAATTCGGCATTATCGGCATCGCGTACGGCATCGGCATCGGAATTGTAATGCAAACACTGTTAAACTTCTTTTCGATCTCAGGCTCGATCGGATTTTACTGGAGTATTCGTCCTTATATCAAGGTTGGGATCTGTATGATGCTGATGGCGATATGCGGGCACTGGACATATGACTATCTTACCGTCCAAGGGCTACCGCTGTTATGGAGCGTAATAGGTTCAATTGTCTGGTCCTTGCTCATCTATTTCATTACACTCGTATTGACGGGTACCTTGAATTGGAAAAGTACACTCCATAGGTTTTCAATTCCATGGTAAATAATTATTGTTTTTATTCTTCATTAACGACTAACACGACACGTTTTGAATCAATTTGCAGTTTCAAAAATATTACCGATACCATCCCTTTTCCGGCGATGGGCTATCGCATTTAGGCTTTCTCCAATACGCATGTCGGGAATGTTATCAAGTTCTTGTCATTGCAATTTGACAATAACTTGATAACATAAAAAAATGCCGCATTAAATGCGGCACATCCAATGACACTATGTTCTTGTCACCCGACATTACTCTTTTCTACATTTTATTTTATTTCTTTTACATTCATATATTGTTGTAACATACCCGTATGAAAGATATACGCATCATCATTCTAGTCGATAAGAATGCCGTGGGTGAAACCAAACTTCCGGTTTCCCCCACCCTTAAGCTGCTTTCCACGTTTGTCTGTTCTTCCTCAATCGAGATAAAAACAGTGAATGGGACAAGTGAATTTCGAATGTGGGATTCAACATTCAGCTCCGGTCATCTCGTTAGTAAACATCTTTTTATATTCACTGGGTTTAAGTTTAACCGCTGATTCAGGCGCGTAGTGAACTTGGATCGAACGGCGACGCTTCGACGAGAAATTTGGTGGCGTGCCATGATGTAAAAGACCGGAGAATATAAGCACTCCTCCTGGCTTCAATGGAACAGCTACATCCTTTGCAACGGCCACGCTGCGATCGCAGAGTTGCCAATCGCGTTCAGCATAGTGGGGGACAGCGCCTTCCCGATGGGAATACGGAATGACATGCATGCAACCGTTGTCCAATTCAGCCGGATCCAATGCAAACCAT
The DNA here is from genome assembly GCF_056398325.1 of Paenibacillus sp. 01T443. Taxonomy (NCBI): domain Bacteria; kingdom Bacillati; phylum Bacillota; class Bacilli; order Caryophanales; family Paenibacillaceae; genus Paenibacillus; species Paenibacillus sp. 01T443. The sequence goes on along the minus strand of NZ_JBFTPE010000019.1, from coordinate 86,593 downwards.
GCGCCTATGACGGATTTATCGTATGCCAAGTTTCCGTAAGCCATATCTTGATGCCATGGTTTTTCCGATCCACCGCTTGGCGGTTTCAGAATGCCCTGATCTTGGACAACTATTGCCTGTTCTCCGAACAGCTTACCCATTGCATTCACTACATCCGGATGAAGAGCAATATCCCGCAATCGGGGTTCGTGATCCATAAAACCGTGAATTTTGCGTGCGGCGAACTCGCGCTCTTCGTCGGTATGAAGTTCATTCTCTGGTTTAACAAACTGAATACGAGAGCCTAGCGAGCGACGGAATAAAATGTCCATGATGGCTTCTAAGCTCGTTTGAACCTCAGACTCCGTCAATGCATTCTCCACCACCAAATATCCTCTTTCCCAAAAAAGACGGACATGATTATCCGTTAACTCGGCCCAGGATGGGATGCGGTCGTCCTCGATTTGATCGTAACGATACAGGGTGTTTGCGATTGTTCTAGCCAGACGTTCTTCCTCATCGGTGTCATAAGAATGCAGCGTTCGCTTCGATTTACGCTCTTCCATATGGAATTTTTCCTCCTTAATACGATGAATGGTTTGTTGATGTCATTATCGTATCATGCAGCAAAGAGCATCGAACATGAAGCAACTCTTTGATTTTTTATCCTTTTTCCGATATCAGCAGGAAGTCTAATTATTTCCGTGCGGCACGGCTGCTACCGATGAACGCCGATATATCGAAGGTGGACCTCCAAAATGACGTTTAAACTGCCGGCTAAATAAAAACACATTGTCGTAACCGATCGCATCTGCGATTTGCGATACATTCATAGTCGTTTCGGTCAAAAGATGCATCGCTCTTTCCATGCGTGCTTTCGTGAGAAAAGCCTGCAGTGACATTCCAATCGTCTTTTTAAAGAGCAAACTCAAATATTCCGCCGACAACCCCGCCAATTGCGCTGCCTCTATAACCGTCATTTTCCCTTGAGTGCTGGAACGAATGAGAGAACTAACCCTAGCTACCGTCTGACGCTGCTTTGCTGAGATGCTATCGCCAGTCAGATTACCTTCCTGACTCCGGAGCAACTCATAAAGCACTAGTCGCATCAAGCTGTCAAACTCACCTATGGAATAGGCATCTCCAAGCTCTAATGTTTCCAGAATACGATTTAACAAAATTTCAAAGCCAAATTGTTCATGAACGAATGTATGTCTGGCGATCGGAATGCCTTGTTCAACAACCCAATCTTCGGTAAGCTGCTTCGTTTTAAAATGGATAAAGATGACCGTGAGCCGATCTTCCAGGTTTTGATTGGCTTCAGGCCGATCCCCTGGATGAATGAGAAAGCAGCTTCCTTTCGCCAGCTTAAGCTGTTCGTCTCCAATGCGCATTGTTCCTGAACCTGACACCACATACCAGAGATCAAAGTCAGTCAAAGGCAGCGGACACCAATTCCATCCGGGTTCACAACGGGCTTTACCGAAATTGTTGCCCGAACGAAAGTTAATATGAAGTAGCGGATCATACACACTGTTAACCTCCTTAGCATGGAAATCTTAAAGAAATCCTTCCATCAGGATGTAGCGTCTATGGGTAATCGATATCATGTTGTATACGCTGCGAATTTCGGAATAAAAGTTAAGTATTCATTTTGCTCCAAGCTGAGCGAGGGCGCACCATGCGCACAAAAATAGGAAGTGATCATTCGCTGCTTCTCTCCTTGTCCGTATGCACGTCGGCATCCTATCTTATCCGGTACAGCTTGTACATTTTTCATAGTATACTCCGTTTTTAAAGCATCTCCATCATTGCCACGTGGCCCCTGCGATTGGCCCAAACAATAGGCGATGCCCACTCGGGAACACCCGCTGGAGCCCGCCGGGCACCTTGTTCGAGAAGAAAAGCGGCCATCTCCGCTTGACCGTACTTGGCAGCCCATCCGAGCGGTGTCGTGCAATATACATCATCCACGGTGTCTAATTCAGCGCCGCGATCGATTAACACTTTGGCTAGTTTTGTATTCCCTTGGGATGCCAAAACGTGCAAGTAGCTGACGCCAAACCAATTGGTCAAGTTAGGATCGGCGCCGTGATCGAGCAGGAGCCCCACCATTTCTTCCCCAGAACGAAATGCATAGCCCATATAGTTATTGACGTACCAGGGACGATTCAGATCGGCATTATATTTCAACAGCAGCCGTACGATAGACTTATGTCCAAATCCCGCAGCCAGCGTTAGCGGACCGAAATCATCGCCACTATTCACCGAGGAAGGATCCGCGGCCAGGATTTCGCCGACCAATTCGATTTTACCCAGCCAACAAGCGGCGGCCAGCGTTGCCGTACCTCCGTAAGCATAAAGCAAATCCCGCATTTCGGTATATCCTTTACTCATTGCAATCGAGACCGGATTGCCTGAGGATTCGACGTTGGCATGGACATCGGCACCGTGCTCAAGCAGCAGCTTCGCGCATGACAAATGATTGCCCTGTGCGGCAGCATGCAAGGCTGCCCCGCCCGGCGCGCCTACTTCAGCCAGGTTTGGGTCAGCACCGTGCTCAAGCAGAACTTGTACCGCATGTTCGTATCCGTGTTTTGACGCATAATATAATGCCGATCTTTCGGAAGAATCCTTGACGTTGACCATCTTGGGGTCTTGTGCCAAAATATCGCGTATATACGGCGTGTCTCCGACCACTGCGGCGGTGTAGATATCATAGCGAGCCCCTTTGGCAATCAGATAACCGAGCAGAAACCATTTGTTCCTAATCGCTTCGGCCGGTAAATCCCGGTTGGCGCGGTAGAAGTAATCCCCCTCCAGTGCCAAGTGAACGGGTTGACTTCCGTCCGCTCTTCGCGCTTCCATATCGGCGCCTTGCTGAATGAAGTAATCAATCAGCTTCAGCTGCCTGGTCATAACGGCCCAATGCAGCGGGGTGTTTCCGCGATCGTCGCTCGAATTCACCGCATCCGGATGTTCGTCGACCCACCGCTTTATTTCACATTCATTGCGTTCTCTGATAAGCGCAGCGATGGAATCTCCTAATGAATTACTATGTAACGTACGCTCAAGTTGATCCTCCAGCATCGCGGCGATGCCGGAATGGCCACGGTCTTTGGCTATTTGCAGTGGAACGTCCTGCCAGCTAACTGCTGTTGCCGTAATAACCGAGCCATGCTCAAGTAATATACGCACGATATCTGCGTGACCTTCCCTTACGGCAAAATGAATCGGGGAAAAGTACGCCCAACTGCAGTTAGACAACGACGGATCTTTCTGAAGCAGCTCCCGCACTACCTCCAAATTCCCCGCCGCACAGGCAGCCAGCATGCTCCATACCTCGTTGCCCGCTCCTCCACTGAACGGGACTTCCTTATCCGTTTTCAGTGTTTCCGGCTGAATAAACTTCTTCATCTATTCATCTGCCTCCTCAATCGTCTTAATGGGACTTGCACTTCGATGCGAGAAACTACTTTTTATTGTTTCATTATCAGGAATAAAGAGTCAATGGGGCGATCATCGCATAATAGAGTATCAAAGAGTTCGGCGTAACATGCATAAGCGGGATATCGAATACTAATTCGACGAGCAGCGGCACTGATCCAGCAGCCTTGTTGATTTGTGCATGGAAAAAAACAGCAGCCAGAGCCAAAGCGGCCTAGCTGCTGTTTTTGGAACGAATGATTTGCCGGGGTCATTTTACGAGTTGGATTTGGAAGCCGGATGACTGCGCACAGTTCAACATTTATGAACACGCATCAATATTGTTTCAAGAAATCGATCCGGTTAATGGATGGCGACCTTCCCCCGAGGTATTCCTGCAAATTACTCAAAAAAATGTCCATCACACGTTCCTCGTAATTAACGGTCAATCCGGAAATGTGCGGAGTGAGGATCACATTCTCCATCTCCCACAGCGGGCTTACAGCCGGCAGCGGCTCCTCCTCGAACACATCGAGGCCAGCGCCGGCAATGATCCCCTGCCGCAGTGCCTCTTCCAGCGCATCGGTATCTGTCGTACCACCCCGACCAATATTGATAAAATAAGCCGAAGGCTTCATCGCGCGAAACTGCGCGTGTCCGAACATGTGCCGCGTCTCATCCGTCAGCGGCAGTGTCACGATAACGTAATCGCTTTGCCCGAGCACCTCCATGATACGACCGATGTCGTACATACGGTCCACATGAGACGACTCCCCTCCCGTTCTTCTAATGCCCAGCACCTTCATGCCGAAAGCTTTGGGCAGTATCTCGGATACGTTGTATGCTATTCTCGGACAATTTGTGAACACATACCATCGTTCTCGTCCGTACAGCTTGTACCACAGCAACTTCCATCAGTGCGACAGCGCTCCCTTTTTTCTTTCGCTATCATATAACCAATCGAGCGAGCGGGAGCTTTCGCTGAACGGTGATACATCACGCTCCTTTAGCTCCTGGTCGGCAGCGATGACGCCGAGCACCGCGAATGCGCCTTTGCCCAGGTTTAGCACGTGACTTCCGGCTTCGTACAGAAACGCGTGAACGTTCACGCTTGGGTAAAAGGAGGTCTTGATCCCTTTGCGCAAAATCGGCGACAAGCCGCCCCGGTCATCCGCATGCGTATTCTCGTCCAGTGTCGGAACTTGGAGCCACTGATCGTCGGATGAATTGAAATAGCCGACCAGCAGACGAACCGGTGTGTCCGTCTCGAACTCGACGGTTATGCCGCCTTTCGCGGCTTCCGCACGGCTGAACCGGATGCTGGTCAGGCCTTCGAGCTCCTCCGCGCAGCTTTGAACATATACTTCGCCGTCCGTGAAGAGCAAGCTGTCCTTCGAAAGCGTATACGTCTCCATGCCGGGGGACGTCAGCCGGAAGTCGGCCTGACGGTACGGATCGATCCTTTCTTCCCCGCTTACCTGAGAAGGCAGCTTTCCTGCCTTTAGGTCATTCACGCTGGCTTGGAAGCTCGCGAGCTCCTCTTCGTATACCGGGAGACAGTCCGTCCAATGCTTGTATTTCCGGCCGTCGGGAACCGGAATTTTACGATGCGACGTCAGCATACTGTTCGCGTAAAGATAGGTTTTCTCGGTCAGCCCAGTCAGCTTGCGGTACCATTCAATGCTTTCCTGCAGGTGAGGAACGGCTTCTTCCAACAGATCCGTGCGTTCCAGATAGCTGCCTTTTACCGTATGTTTGTATGATAGCACTTGGATGGCGGCCCGTACCTTGGCGCCATAGAATCGCGCCATATACCGGATCGCTTCCACATCGCTTGCAATGCGTTCGAATTCTTCCTTATTGCGGGTAATATGACAGCTTCCGCGCTGGATCGCCGTCCATGCTTGATCCGCAAACAGCTCGACCGATTCGATGACGTCGACCGGCGTCTCCCCGATGTGGGGCTCGTCCGCCAGCTCTCTCTGGACATACTGTTCCAGCCGCTCGCCCTGCGGCGCGTGATCCTCCCATAACGCCCTATAAGGCGAATAGCGGTCCGGATTGGTCAATTGGCTCATTTTCATGCCGAGCGACAGCGTCTGCCGGTTGCCCTCCGTAATGCCGAAGCGGCGAAGAAGCCGCGGCGCGCATTCGCCGAAAGCGTCATATGCTTCAAGCAGCGCTGCGCCCGCTTCCCGGGACCCAAACCGCGCAGCAAGCTCTTCGATCCAATAATGGCGTTCCGTCTCCGGATCGCGGTCGGGGTTCCAGGCATAACGCGCCCATGCGGCATACCAGATCCAGTCGCGCTGCGCCTGCTTCAGCCTAGGCGTCGCCTTGTCTCCGCTGTAAGGCCAATCCCAGAAAAACAGCGGGTAGAGGTGCAGACCGTTCGCCTTCTGCCGGTGCTTCGCCGCCTGCATGCTTTTCTGAATGAAGGCGGGCGAGCCGTAGCGGAACGGTTCCAAATTCGCGAGAACGTGGACGTTGACGATATGGACCGACTGCATCTCACTTAGGTTATTATGGGTTTGTTTCCATCCGCCTCTCGGCGTCCAGGTCGTTAGCGACTCGCCGTTGTACTTGGCCTCGGTAAATAAATTCGGGTAAAGCGGAATCGCCTTCTCGATGATCGGCTCGGCCTTAACTGCGTGAGCGCGGAGGATGATCGGCGGACGTTCCTTTACATTCAGATCCCGAAGCCCTTCGTTAACGCCCGCCAGAATCGTTTCTGTGAACCATTCGGTGCCATAGACGCCACCCTGCAGAGCCTCTCCCAGGCATAGCATGAGTCCGACGCTAGGGTAAGATCTCACGAATTCCGCTACTGCCTTTCGCGTGTAATCGGCTGTGATCGGAAGCGGCTTCGGCTGATGGAGCTCCAAGCCGTGCTTTTCTGCGAATGGCAGCGGGATATGAATATTGTAGAAATTCAGCACGACCCAGATGCCTCGCTTGTCCGCTTCTTCCGTCAACCAGCCGAACGTCTCGACGTTAAGTTTGTATTCCTCTTCCGTAATTTCCAGCGCTTCCGGATAGTCCTCCACCTTCACTAAGGAAGAGAAAGGATGACCCGACCATATATACACAACATTGCTTCGCTGCGCACAGAGCATATCCAGATACTCGAGCCACATCGCTTTATCGTAAAACCAAGGGAATCGATCCGGCGTTATCGGGTACTCGTAAGTGCGGCGGGGAGGTTCGATTTCCGTCTTTTGCAGGCCGAGCACCGGACCGCGAAGCACGAAGTCCGGCGTTTCGCCATGCGCAAGCAATTCCGGGACCCGCCCCGCGCGGCGAACCCGTTCGCCTAGTTCCTGGGCTCCGTATAATGCGCCGGTGTCGTTACCGCCCGAAACGACGATCAAGTTCCCCGGCAGCGTAGCGATATAGAAACCTTCCTTGCCAGGCTCCTCCGAATGATAAATAAGAACCTCCTGACGCTCCAACGAGCGGATAAACTCCGACTCCTCCCTGTTGCCGACATATATTTTCAGCTCCGGCCGTTTCCGGTAAGTCAGGGAGCTCCACTCCCCCTCCGCAACCTCCGCCAAGCAGCCGCATTCCTCCAAAGCTTCCGTAAGCAGCTTCAAGCCGTGAAGCAGCCGGGGTGATGCGTTATCGTGAATACCCAAATATATTTTCTTCATCCTTATACCTCCGTTTCCTACTTGTTACCTGCCATGGAGCTTTCAACGGCTCCGAATTTACTTGTAAAGCGGTGCTTGCCCGAGTCGAGACGGTAAATGGATCGATACTCCTCCTGTGTCAAAAGCGCACACCCTGCAGCAAGGTTCCCTCTGTCCTCGCCATCCGAAATCACACCTGCCCCCGGCACGTACACCGTCGCACTCGTGTTCGCGGGCACCTCGACTTCAAGCTCCAGGCGATTGTCGTCTTCCAGCTTCCATTCGACGGAGATCGTCCCGTAAAGCGATTCGTACCCCGCCTTCACCCACTTCAGCCGCCCTCCGGGTCTCGGACGGATAATAGTGTGGCGGAAACCGGGATCCGCCGGATCGGCTTCTATTCCGGCCATATAGCGGAACATCCATTCTCCTACCGAACCGAGCGAATAATGGTTGAAGGAATTCATAGAAGGCGTTTGAAATCCATTCTCCTCCGTCCAGCCGTCCCATCTCTCCCAGATCGTTGTGGCGCCGTGCTTGATTGAATACATCCAGGACGGGAACGCTTCCTGCGTGAGCAGCTCATAAGCGATGTCCAATTCACCGGTTTCCGTAAGGGCTGGGAGCAGATAACCCACGCCTAGAAAGCCGGTCGACAGACGGTTGCCGCGTGCCCTAATATTTTCCGTCAGGCGGCTTGTCGCCTTAGGCCTCAACTCCTCCGTTAGCAAGCCGAACTGCAGCGCTAGTACATACACAGTCTGTGTATCACCGCGAATGAACCCGTCGTCTTGGACGAATTCGTCTTGGAATGCCTTTGCAATTTCTCCGAACAGCGTGCCGTAAAGGCTTCGATCTTCCTTCCTGCCTAACACGTCGGCGATGTCTGCCAGCAGCTTCGTGCTATAGGCAAAATACGCGGTGGCCAACACTTCGTTCGGAGTGTCAGCGTCGATCGACAGCCAATCGCCATAGTTTGCATAATCGGGCCGAATAAGACCGCTGCTGTTATCCTTCAAGTAGTTCACAAAGCGCCTCATTGCATCATAATGCTCCTCGAGGATGCGCGTATCGCCGTACATCAGATAAAGCGTCCACGGGATAATAACGCCGGCGTCGCCCCAGCCCGCGTTATCTGGCGCGAACCAATTGAGCCTCGTGTTCCACATTTTATGGCGGATCCATCCGGCGTCGGGCGCGACGTCCGTGAAAGCGCCTGACGGCTGCTGCGCATCGACGATATCTCTCATATATTTGGTGAAAAATCTCGATACATCCATATTGTAAGAGGCCGTCCGGGCGAAGATTTGCGCGTCCCCGGTCCAGCCGAGCCGTTCGTCGCGCTGCGGGCAATCGGTCGGGACGGACAGGAAGTTACCGCGTTGCCCCCATACGATATTCGAATAAAGCTTGTTGACCATCGGATCGGACGTAACCAGGCTGCCCGTTACCGGCATGCCGGAATGAACGACCTTCCCTTTGATCGAAGTAAGATCCGCCTCGCCGGGATAGCCGATCAGCTCGACATAGCGAAAGCCGTGGAAGGTGAACAGAGGCTCGTACCGTTCGCTGCCAATACCCTTAAGAATATAATGATTCTGCTGAACAGCCACCCGTAAATTGTCCAGATATAGCGAGCCATCCGGACTCAGCATCTCGGCATGGCTTAAAGTAATCTGCGTTCCGGCTTCACCCTGAACCGTCACTTCCGTCCAGCCAACCATGTTTTGTCCCATATCGTAAATAAAGGTTCCCGCCTCGGTTTTCCTTACACTAATCGGTTCGATCGTCATGGTGATTGTTACCGGAGGCTCGATTCCCGCACTGAGCAGTCCGTTATAACCTGACCGCAGGTCCGGCAGCTCCCATTCGGTGTCGTCGAACCCCGGCTCATCCCAGCCGCTCCGCTCAAGTCTGGCATCGTAGGTCTCGCCCTTGATCATATCCGAATACCGGATCGGTCCAGCCGCCGTTTTCCAAGATCCGTCCGTCACGATTTGTTCGCTGCTCCCGTCCTCATATTCGACATTCGCCTGCATCAGCAAAAACGGCTTTTCGCCGTAAATATGTCTTCCGAGAAATCCGACCGTCCCCGCATACCAGCCGTCGCCGAGGATCACGCCAAATGCATTATCACCAGCCCTGATCATATCCGTGATGTCATAGGTATTCACTTGCACGCGCTTGTCGTAATCGGTCCAGCCCGGCGAGAAGAGATCGCCAACCGTCTTACCGTTAATCGACAACCGGTACAAACCGAGCGCGGTGGCATATACCGTTGCACGGCGGATTTTTTTCCCAAGGAAAAACGACTTGCGCATGTATGGCGTCGGTTGAAAGTCCAGCTCTGTCTGCGATTTTCTGCCGATCCAGCTTGCCTTCCAATCTCCGCGGGATAGCAGTCCCATCGTCCAGTATGCCAGCTCGCTCCATTCCGATATGCGGTTCCTGTCGTCCCATACGCGGACCTTCCAGTAATAGCGTTCTCCGGATCGAAGCGCGCTGCCGTCATAGGAAATATGCGTCGAACGGTCTGACGTTACAACGCCGCTATCCCACATATCACCCTGGTCCAGGGCTAGATTCTCCTCAGACGAGGCGACAAGAATACGGTAAGCCTGCTGTTTTACCGCGCGGTCGTCCGCAGCCAGCCGCCAGAACAAACGGGGGCTGGGATGATCCAGTCCTAGTGGGTTGTGCGCGTATTCGGTTTTACACGCAATAACTCGTAAGGTAGTCATGACAGTGGTTCCTCCTATTGAATTCTCTAATTTAAAGCTTCGTCGCGTCCGATTCCCATGCGGAGAGAAGCCATGGATAAGCGGCCCGTCCGCTAACCTCGTGGACACCGGGGAAAATATCGTATTGCAGCCTGCGTTCCGCCCCTTCGTCACGGTAGATGTCCCGCACAATCCCGACGGCTTCCCTAACGGTTGCGGCAGGGAATATCGGGTCGTTCTCGCCCGATTCAATGAAGAGATGACGCGGCGCAATGAGCCCGATCAAATCGGGTAGCTCGGCGTAGTCAAGTACTCCGGGAATGAAATTATCGATACAGTGGTTAATCGACAGAATGCTCCCTTTGTATGTGTTGGTAAATCCGCACAGGACGGCAGCACTGATCCGCTCGTCGAGAGCTGCAGTGTACGCTGCGACCACGCCGCCGCCGGAGAAGCCCATACAGCCCAATTTATCGGGATCCGTCTCTGCCCGCATCGCGAGGTAATCGAGCGTCCTGATCGCTTCGAAGACGCGCAGCCCCGCAATGGACATGCCAAACATGAGCAATTGGCCCGTTAAGGAAGCGCATGAGCTTCTTTCTTTGCCGGGTACGGTATCGCGGAGCAGCTTGCGATCGCCAAAGCCGATCATTTCCGGCGCCGCGACGATATGGCCTCTCCGTGCAAGCTCCAACGCGAAGCTGTTGTGCCCGCCCTTCGTCTCACGCATCGTCCCGTCGGGTGCAAGCCCCACGACCTCGCGGCTTCCGTAGCCGTGTCCATGCAGCGCAAGCATGCCGGGAGGATTCCCGGGCAACTCCCCCGACCGGCTGTGCTTGTTCAGAACCTTAGGAATGTGAACGTAAACCGGCATACGAAGCCCGGTCACCGTTCCAATCTCGACGCGCTCCCGGACATAATCGTCATACTCGATCCGTTCCAGAAGGACCGGATCGAGCGGCGCACGCATTTCCTCGAACGAGCCAAGCGAAGTCCTCAGCCGTTCCTTCAGCAGCGCTTTCCGCTCCTCTCGTCTAAGCCCGGCCTGCTTCTTTCTTGTCGCTGCGGACCGTTCATACAACATTTCCATAAAAACGTCGGGATTCCACATCTCGCAAACTCCTCTCCCAAATAAGTGCTATCGCAGGCACTTCGTACCGGAATGCCCTATTGAAACGGGTCATGCTCCGTCATACGCTTGTTATGTAACGGCTTACCCTATGGGGTTAGTCATTGTAAATCATTTTCGGAGGTGTTTTTGTTTCATGATGTTATCGGTAAAAACAAAAGAATTTATATTTGAAGACAATCGCCCTTTCGCGAGCTGCCACGCGTCAACACTTGTTGTCCTGCCGGGCGGCGACTTGCTGGCCGCCTGGTTCGGAGGCTCCCGCGAGGGAGCACCCGACGTGGCGATCTGGACGGCGCGCAGAGCGGCTGGCCAATGGTCCGCTCCGGTCAAAGTCGCGGACGAGGAAGGTCTCCCGCATTGGAATCCCGTCCTATATCTCAGACCTGACGGCAGACTGCTGCTCTTCTACAAAGTTGGTTTCCGAGTTGCCGAATGGTATACCCGCATCATCCATTCAGACGATTACGGCCATTCCTGGTACGAGCCCAAGGAGCTTGTGACCGGCGACATCGGGGGACGGGGCCCTGTCAAGAACAAGCCGATCACGCTTCGGGACGGCACGCTTCTCGCACCGAATTCACTTGAGCCCGCATGGGATGCATTTATCGATATTTCCTATAATCAGGGCGATACGTGGGCACAGACGGCAGCCGTTCCGCTCGATCACAGCAGGCTAAAGCTAAAAGGCATCATTCAACCGACGCTCTGGGAGTCGGAGGACGGCTCTGTCCACCTGCTGGCCCGGAGCACCGAAGGCGCCATGTACCGCAGCGATTCGCAGGACGGCGGCCTCACATGGTGCGAGGCTTATCCGACCGACATGCCGAACAACAATAGCGGCTTCGATCTTGTGCAGCTCCCGGACGGATCGCTTGCAATAGCCTATAATCCGACCCGGCCTCGCGAGGACGACCCGAAGGGGAAAGGCCCTCGAAGCCCGCTCGTGCTCAGGATATCCCGCGACGACGGCGCGACATGGGGAGAGGAACTTCCGCTCGATTCGGGCATCAGCCAATATTCGTATCCCGCTGTTGTCGCTCATGGAAACGACATTTATATAAGCTATACCTGGAGAAGGGAGCGAATCGCTTTCTGCCATATCGTGAAGAAAGTGTAGTCAGCGAACGCTCCTTATAACAACCAGCTTATATGGCTGCGGCGCTCCTCTTCTGGATTCCAGCCGTCGCGGCCTTCAAGCACGCCTCGTGCCGTCAATGCGGAAGCCTTTTCTTCCGACAGATACCTGGCCCATCCGACTCGGGCCGCCTTCTCTGCTCCCGGTCCCGTGCTTCCGTATTCCGCGTACCGCGACGTCTTCTCCTTTGCCGGATCGCGCCAGTTATCCCATCCTTCCGGACGGATATGGCTTCCCATCCAAGTATGGACGAAAATCGCGCTTCCGTACGGCCGCCACGGCCGCCCTAGACTGACGGTCGCGGGAGGCGCTGCACCTGTAAGCCTGCAGTTCAGAAAGACGTAACCGTATGGCTGGGATTCCCCTGTAGAAGCTGCCGTCACATAGCCGTTATGACGATTGAGACTATGAAGCTCGCAATCCTTGAACACGGCTGTCGCGGATCCAAATACGAAGTCGACCGTTCCCTCGATATAGCAGCCATCGTAAAATTGCCTGCCGTTCCCCGGCGTGTACAGCGTATCCTGATGGCCGAGAAACGCGACGTTCCGGAAGACGGCCCGGTCTCCCTCCGCATGCAGCGCAAGCGCCTGACCGCGTGGTTCCTTCTTGCTGGCTGAATTGGCGAAGGTCAGATTCTCGGCGTAAAAATCATCCGATAATATTGTGAAGGTCGGTGTTTCGTACATCGTCATTTTCTCGCCGTCCGGCTTTAATTTCGAAACGGAATCGTCGTATACGATGACGGCTCCGTCCCGGCTTTCTCCCACTATGCACAAATGGGTTTTGCTTGGCGGAACGATTATTTTCTCCTTGTAATGCCCGTTTTTCACGACAATCAAAATCCGTTCTTCAGCGTGATCCGGCGCTGCCGCAATCGCTTCCGCAACGGTGCGGTAATCGCCGTTTCCGTTAAGGTCCACCACAATCGTTCGCATATAAGCACCTCCTAAATGGTTTTGCCGGGCATAAGCTTGCGGTATATCCGCTCAAGCTCGCCGAGTGTGAATGATTTCGGATTGTTATCCATGAGTCGAGTTACCTGCGACGCGCTCTCGGCCAAAGCGGGAAGATGGAGCTCCGTTATTCCGTATTCCGCCAGATTTTGCGGAATGCCGACCTGCCGCGTCCATTCGGCAATCTGTTCGAGCGCCCATTCGGATTCGGCTCTAGCATCGCTTGAGATATCGGCGATGGTTCCAGTACCTTGTCGCATCGCCTCTGCGGCGAGCGAGAAGCGGCTCACGATGGCATCGAGCTGCGCTTCTATAACATGCGGCAGCAGCATCGCGTTCGCGACACCGTGAGCGATGCCGAACCGTCCGCCGAGCGGGTAGGCCAGTGCATGTACGGCTGCCGTTCCCGAAGCCGCAAGCGCCATGCCCCCGTAAGCGGAGCCGTACAGCATTGCCGAACGTGCGGCAATCGAGCTCCCGTTTTCGTATGCTTCCGCGATACTGCCGCTAATGAGCCGTATCGCTTCAAGCGCGAACATGTCGCTGACCGGATTCGCTTTCCTGCCGATGAACGACTCCAGCGCATGGGTAAAGGCATCCATTCCCGTTGCGGCCGTTACCGCCTTCGGAAGCGTGAGAGTAAGCTCGGGGTCTAATACCGCCAGCTTAGGGTATAATCGGCGGCTGACGATCCCGATTTTTAATTGCTGCTCCGGAAGCGTGACGATGGCATTCGGAGTAACCTCTGAACCGGTGCCAGACGTTGTCGGGATGAGCACGGTCGGAATGCCGTCGGTTTCAATATTGTCGGTGCCCAGCATGCTCTCCAGCGGTCGTCCGTTTGTCGCCCGCACCGCCAGCAGCTTCGTCGCGTCCAGCACACTTCCGCCGCCGAGTCCGATATAGACGTCAAACGCTTCTTCACCGATTTTGGCATGCATCGCTTCAATTTCGCCCGCCGTAGGTTCGGGGCGTATGTCGTCCTCGAGGATGTCCGCGACGATCCCGGTGCTGCCTAGCTGCTTCCGCAGCTCTTCCGCCCAGCCGTTCCTCCTGATGCTCGGGCTCGTAACCAGAAGCGCGCGCCTGACCGGTCCGAGCTGCGATTGAATTTGTCCGGCGACAGAGCGGAACGAGCCCGCTCCCGCAAGGATCGAACCTGCGGTTTGAAATACTGTAATCAAGAGGCTACTCCTCCTTCAGGATGCCAGCCGCGCGCAGGCCTGCCGCAATGGTATTCCTAGCCGAATCGCCGACAGGCTGGATCGGCAAACGAGGCGAGCCGACTTCGATTCCCAGCTGCTGCATCATTTCCTTGAGCCCTGCAGGCACCGTTCCGAGCTGCATCAGCTTGCGGACCGCCGCGATGTCAGCTTGTGACTTTGCGGCTTTCTCCAACCGCCCTTCCCGCCAATGCCTGTAAATCGAGACAACCGTTTCCGGTACGACGTTGGCGGAGGCCGCAATCGCGCCTGCGCCCCCTGCAAGCAGGGTCGACAAAATGAACGAATCCGTACCGGCGAGAACTGCGAAGTCGGGACCCGATTGTTGAATAAGCTGAAGCACATGCTCGTAGTTGCCGCTTGAATCCTTCACGCCGACGATATTGGAAATGCGGGACAACGACGCCACCGTGTCCGCCTCCAGCATGATGCCCGTTCGTGCAGGAATGTTATAGAGAACGATTGGCAAAGCGGTCGAGCCCGCCGTCTCTTCAAAGTGCCGGTAAAGCTCCGTTTGGTTCAATGGAACAAAGTAAGGCGTAATGATGGATAAAACGTCGGCGCCTGCGTCCTCCAATTTGCGCGACAACCGGACAGTCTCGGCCGTCGTAATCGCGCCGGATCCGGCATAGAGCGGAACGGCTCCTCCGATCTCATCAGCCGCGATTCTAACTAGCTCCGTCTTCTCGTCTTCCGTCATCGCAAAAAATTCGCCGTTCGTCCCAAGAACGAAAATGCCGTGCACCCCTGCTTGAAGCAGGCGCCGAATCATTTGGCGGACGACGGGTTCGTTAAGGCGCCCCTCTTCATCGAAAGGCGTCACCATGGCTGGTATAATGCCGTGAGGTCTGATCATGAACGATTAACTCCTTTACAATAATTTGGTTTTTCCTCCATATCCAATGCCTTGCGAAAGCGGAGCGCATGATGCAGCACTTCGGAAATAATCCAAGAAGGGTTCCATGTGTTGGAACGGCCTCTTCCCTGGAAGTTGGACTGGAAGAAGCCCTCTGCCTGTTCCCCGACGACGGTAAAGCCCCACTCGCCCGGCTCGGTGCAGATGCCTTGGCCAAGCGCGCCGAAGATCGTCCGCGCCAGACGCACGTACATCTCGTTGCCGGTGAGGAGGCCGAACTGCCACAGCTCGAAGGTAGGGAAAAAGACGTCTAGATGGTGGTTCTGCACGCTCACCCCGGGCCAACCGACCGCCTGGAAGCCCTTCTCTCTGAACGCCGTGCCGCGATCGTAAGCCGGATTCCACATATAGACGAAGGTTAGCTGCCAGTCCGCGGCGATCTCCGCCCACTTCCGGAAATCGGGCTCACCGGTCAGACGGAAGAGCTCGTAAGCCGCAAGGAAGAAAAACATGCCTGCTTCCTTGTCCTCGCATCTAGCATCAAGCGTAGACCGGGCGAAAGGACGTTCGAAGGTCTTCGCATGCAGAACGTAATAGCTCTCCATGCAGGCGCGGGAAGCATCAAGGTATGTCCGCACGCCCGTCACCTGATAGGTTTTGATTAACGCGATCAGGCACGGAATGCCGGCAGCCGTAATCTCCGTCTCTGCCGCACTCCCGTCTAATCGCCACGAGGACGGGAAAATGCCCGTAGGCAGTATGGCATCCAGCAGGAAATTCGCGGATTGCTTGAGCGCATCCGTCCATGAGGCGGAAACTTGCGCCCCCCGGCTGCGGAACAGCAAAATAATATCGGCTAGGTCGCTTACGGTTTCGCCAAAGGCGCGGCTCGAGATGACGGGCTCCTGCTGCCGGTGGAAATTGTCCCACCTGCCGTCCGACAGATGGTACGCCCCACTCCGTAGTCCGGGCACCGAAGTGCCGCTTTCGCACAGATAAAACTCAACAGCCTTCCTACAGCGCTCGACACGCTCGCGCATTTGCTCGTCGAATCCTAAGAAAGCATCGCACCAGGCCAGCTTTAAGCATTGTCCGGTCCAGCCGTACATATAGTGAAGCCCGTGCTTTGACACGAGCCCGAATGAATTGCGGTCGTTGAACTTAACATAACCGGCTGCCCGATCCGTCTCCCGCCACCTGTCGTCCATGGCCGCCGACTTCAACCGGATCAGATCCTCCAGTGAGAGAGGATCGGCGCCCTGCGGATCGTACAGCAAAACGGCGCGGTAAACGGCTTGCGAGAAGGAGCGGCCGGGCTCCTTCTGCGGCCCCCACTCCATCGCATAGCTCTTCGCGAGCGCGAAGCCCGGCGCAAAATCCGTATAGCCGCCAGAGTAAGGCTCGATTTTGCTTTTGCTGACGTACACGATGTCCTTCTCGCCATTGAACATCAGAACGCCGCTCATCGCCGCAATGGCGACGCTTCCTTCCCGTTTGTAAGCGCCTACCGAGCCGTAATGAACGGTGCCGTCCGACAGCTCGATATACGAAGGGAGAGAGAACATCGTCAAGAACCGCTCACTGCATCCCTCTTCCCTCCACTCGACGTTGACGCATGGAATCGGGAGCCGGTGCTCCTCGCAAATAAAGCCCTTATGCTCTCCCATGCCTAGATGCGGCACGAGCCTGGCCGGGTCGGCCGAAGGGTTGTTGTTGTAGATCATATGGGGAATCGTCACATTTTCCGTGCCGCGTGCGGCGAGCTCCCATTCGAGCCCGACCGCGACGTCATAAATGGTCCGGCCGGAACGGTTCTCCCATACGGTGGCGATCCGAAGCAGTCCTTCCGAATCGAATGTCAGTTCCAGAGTGAGGAACAGCTCGCCCCCGTCTGCCTCGATCCGCAGTACGCCGCCTTGCTGCTCGATTCGCACGGCATTCAAGCCAAGTCGCTCTTCCCGCCATGGACGCCCTGCAGAATATACCGCCATGAGCCCCAGTAAATTTTTGAAATAAGGCTTGGATTCTCCTTCGCGGGACAATTGGATATAGACATCGTTGTCCGACTGCCAGACGTCTACGCTTCGATTCTCAGCCGGACTTGTTATGCGATATGCGTTCATTTCCAGCGGTCTCCTTCCAATTTCCGATCTGCCGCCCTGCCGGGCGGTTCAGCCTTCGCCAGCTACTACGCCGTCACCTGCTCCTGGCCCGGTTCGTCCAACGCCGTGCCTTCGCTGATTTTACGCAACCGGAGCGCCACATAAATCTCGCCGGGCAGCTTGATTTGAAACCTTTGTTTGTAGGTCTGGTCAAGCCGTTCGATCGTCATGTTCCATGTGTCGATAATATCCACCGCAAATTCGCCGGTCTGCATGGCGAAGTCGCGCGACGAGAAGCGATGGGGCCCGAAATATTGCAAATAATATTCGCCTCTCCTCTCAAGGGTCGAAGCATCGTGGCGCTGCCTGCTGTAAGTCAGGCAGCTTGGCGCATCCTCCAGCAGACCGCGAAGCAAAGCGATCCGCACCCCGCTCTCGCCGAGCAGCTCGCCGCCGTGAACCGACCAGCTTGTTCCATCCGGCCGGCGAAGCGATTCCCCATGGGCCGCGAAACCGCCGCGGGATAAGCCTTCCCATATCCGGTACACCATATCTTCCGCTGTCAGCGCGTCCATCGGCTCCGATCCCGTGCCCTCGCGGCCGCAATCGTCAATGACGACCGGCTTCTCGTAATGCAGGGTGAAGTCCGAGGCAATCATAACATCCTCCTGGCGGAGACTGATATGCGTCAGCCATGGAACGCCCCAATCAAACGAGGAAGGAGTGCCGTGTATCGTACTCAGATGATGACCGTAATCGCATTCGCGCAGCGTCCGGAAATAGGCGCGCCAATCGGCGTCCTGCCGCTGTCCTCCGCTGTCGCCCAAATCCGCCACTGTCCACCATACGTTACGGAAAGCGGCCAAGCGGGAGACCGCGTACCGGATATAACGCTGTTCCTGTTCCAGCGTTAGCCGAATGGAACCATCACGCTCTAGAACAGCGGGAAATAAAATCAGCTCGGCTTCCACGCCGATCCGGGACAGGCTCTCCACGCATTCCTCCAGCCTTGCGAAATAAGCCGGCTCGTAGTAATCGGCGTCCGGCTGTCCATCCGGGCGCATGGCAAACGGAGATGTCTCCGTCTCGCCGGCCGCTGCGTGCTCGGCCAGTGGTATAACACTTATTCGAGCTTTATTAAAGGGCGATGCGTTCAGCGACCGGATCGTCCTGGCGCGGCTTGAGCCGTCCTGAACATGCCAAGCCTCAAGCGTTGTTCCGAACGGCGTGTACGGCTTACCGTCCGCATACGAGAAGTGCGTCGCGCCGGATACGCTCACCGGCCCGTGATTACCCGCGTGCGCAGGCAGACACCGGAACTGACCGGAATACCCGCCGGACGGTGCTGACTCGCCCTCGACGCGGAATGACCAGTCCCCCTCCTCGTCCGGCATGAACCGGATCAATAGACGACCGTCGCCGTCATAGAAGCCTTCGGCTTCGAAAAAACGTTCCCCCTTGCTGAATTCGGCACGCAGACATGAGTCCGCAAACAGCCGATCGTCCTCGCGCCCCATCAGCCGCAGCTCGAATATCCCCCAACGCTCCACTGCATCTTGATATTGAATCACTCCGCTCTCTCCTCTCAAACTGCTTGCACGCGCAAGGCGGTATAAGGTCTAGCCGGCAGCGCCAAGTCGCTCTGTCCCGCGAAAATGCCGTCAAGCGGCGTTACTGACATTTTCCAAATATCGATGAACTCGATCCGATATTCCCGGTCGGGTGGCAAAGGGAGCTTGTAAGATGAAAGGCGGGATTTGCCCAGGTAAAGAAGCGCATAGGAGCCTTCCTGGCGCGCCGCCATCCAATCCACCGGACCTTCCTCCATCAGCCGTCGCAGAAACCGGATCCGCTCGGGACTATCCCCGTACAGTCGGCCCCCGGTCGAAATCCAGGCTCTCGTCGGCTTATTCTCGAAGCATTCTCCGTGGGCAACGAAGCCGCCGCTCGTAAGCCCCTCCCAATAACGGTGCATCAGCTCGAGAGCCGTGATGTTCCCCCATCGCTTGGCGACGTTGCCCTCGTAGGAAATTTCGTCGACCACGATCGGTTTGCGAACGGCCGCCCGCCAATCGGTAGTCGGCCCGGTATCCCAATGCTGGATGCTTTGGTGCGTGAGCCACGACTTGGAGAAATCGTACAAGGACGATATCTCGTACATTTTTGTGCCGTTATGAATCGACCGAAGCCGCTGGTACGGATCCTTCCGTTGTACATATTGCAGCAGCCGGTCCCAATCCTCCACGGTCTTCATCTTGTTAAAATCGTATTCGTTCGAGAGCGACCACCAGACGTTGCGGAACGCGCCCAACCGGGCGATGACGTAACGCAAGTAGTAGAAGTCCTGCTCGCGCGACATGCTGTTGAAGCCCCAGCCCCCTTGCTTGTCGTAGGGATGGAACAGAATCAGGTCGGCTTCCACGCCGATCTTCATCAAATCAATGATCCGCTCCTCCAGATGGGCGAAAAACGCTGGATTAAACCGGGTCGTGTCCGCATCCTCCGGGCATGTCCCTGCGAACGCGACCATTTCCGGACGCATGTCCCGCGTAGGGAGCAGGCACATCCTTACCTTGTTAAACGGTGATTGCTCGAGCTCCTCCAGCGTTTGAAGCTCATGCTCCTTGTGTCCAGTATGGGTCCAGTGATAGCATGTCGTGCCAAACGGCATATAGGTCGTACCATCCTCGTAAGCGAACAAATAACCTTCCTTGACCCTTACGGGCCCGTGATTTCCCGTTGACGGCTCGGTACAAAGAAAGCTCCCCGTTGCGCCGTCCAATTCCGGTACGCCGCTCTTCGTTACGAAGCGCCACGTTCCCTCTCGATCCGGCATGAACCGGACAAGGTAGATGCCGGCCCCGTCATAGAAGCCTTCGACCTCGACCCGGTCGTTGCGGTATTCGAAGGTCGCCGACAAGGCGACCTCCTCAAATGGATTACCTGCCGCAGGACCGGATAAGGCAACCTCGAATATTCCCCAGCGTTCAACCTCTTGCATTCCCATTTTGCTACTTGCACTCCCTTCCATTCGTTGTTATTCCACAAGGCCGGTCCGCTCGACGCCTTCGATAAACCAGCGCTGCGTAAAGAGGTATAACACCAGCGGCGGCATAACCGCCAGAAACGACTTCGCCATGTCGAGCGACTGGGCGAACAGCTTCCCTTCTTCCGTTGAGATGTCTCCCGTCGCCTTCACCAGCGCGATAGAGAGAGGAACGTCCTGCATCTTGAACAGGAACATCATCGGAAAATAACTGTCGTTCCAGTTCCATACGAAAGAGAACAGGAAGACGACGACAATGGCCGGCGTTGCGATCGGCAGCATGACCTTGAAGAAGACCCGGTACAAACTTGCTCCGTCGATCTTCGCCGCTTCCTCCAGCTCTTTCGGAAGAATGGAGAAAAATTGGCGGTAAATGATCACATAGAGCGCGCCCTTCAGGCCGTGCCCGAACAAAGCCGGAATCAGCATCGGGAAGTACGTGTCGATCCAGCCCACTTCCCGGTACATGATAATCAGCGGCAAAACCGTCACCTGCGGCGGGATCACGAAGGCGAAGATCAGGCACGCGAACCAGAAACGCTTGAAAGGAAACTTCACCCTTGCGAACGCGTATCCGGCCATCGCGCAGGCGACGAGCTGAAAGAGCGACGCCCCGATTGAAAGACCGAAGCTGACGCCAAACGAGGTCGGATAGTTCAGCAGCTCCCATGCCTCTTTCAGATGCCCCCAATAGATTGCCTTAGGTATCCAGTTCACGGTCGGATCCAATAAATCGTCGAGACCTTTAACCATCGTGGATATCATATAAAAAATAGGGTTGAGATACAGATAAGCCGTTTCTATCAACACAATATAAATGAAAACGCGAAACAGCAGTCCTTTATCGGCTTCCCGTCCGAACAGCAGCAGCCGGAAACGTTCGCCCAATCCGATCAAGCCAAAACGTTGCTGACGCTGCCGGAGGACATTCAATACTTTCTCCATCTTTCTCTCCTCCTACCTCGTTTGCGTCGTGACGCGGACCGCCCTGCCGAGCAGCAGGAACACCAATCCCAGGAACAGCAGTATGATCATGAAATAGACCCAGATCAATGCGCTGGTCGGACCGTATTGCGTCGGATTGACACTCGCAATGATCGGATTGCCGGGAAAGGTGAACAAATCCACGACCGTGTAAATCGTATTCAGCAGCACGAACGGCATCATGGCTGGCAGTGTAATTTTCCAGAACATCTCCCACGGATTCGCGCCGTCGATACGCGCCGCCTCGTAAACCGACGATGAAATCGTCTGCCTGCCCGCAAGGAACAGAAGAATCTGTACGCCGGAATACCATAAAATGAGGACGAACGAGTTCAGAACACTGACAATCGGCGTAGCCCAAGAGACCGGCAAATATTGCGTAAGCGCAGTCGATATGGAGAACTGTTCCAGAAACCCGAGCTGGCCTCTCCCCTGACTAAGGAAGCGTTCGATAACATTGCCGGAGGAGAAAATAACCGGCAGGAAGAACACCGCTCTGAACAAGCCCCTTCCCAGAAACTTTTGGTTCAGCATGATCGAAATCATGAATGAAAAAATGACAATAATCGGAATCATGAACAGAACCTGCCTTAGAAACGGCAGAAGCTGATCGTAGAAGACGCCGCCGTCCTCAAACAAAATGTTGTAATAGTACTTGGTGCCGACAAATTCGTGCAAGATACCGTTCCCGGTAATCCGAACGTTATGAAAGCTCATATAAAGCGAGTAAAGGAGAGGGAACGATACGAACAAGAGAAAACCGACGATCCAAGGCAAGATGAGAAAGATGCCTTCGTATCGCTGCGACAACCTATTCTTCAAACGGATCAAGCCGTTCATTTCGCCTCTCCCCCCTTCACCACTACAAAATCCTGAGGTGGAATCCGTCTTCCTTCGACCGATACCTCCGTATCGTTATAGTTCACGATAATCTTCTTCCCATTGGAATAAACCGACTCCTTCACCTTCGGGGCGACCGTCCGGTTAATCGTCATGAAGTGCCCCTGGACATCTCCGAGCGCTTCGTTAAAGCGCTTATATTCCTCAACGATCGCCGCTTCCCATTCGTCGTAATTTAGGCTGTACTGCCAGACGGTGTACGCCCTCTTCATCTTCTCCGTCTTCGCATTCATGACGCCGAATGTCGGTGCCGCCCCGTATTCAATACCGCGCAGAAAATCTTTGCGGTACTCGTCTCTCGCATTGCCCCAGTTCATCGTATACGGCACGAGTCCGTGCAGCGCCATCTGGGCGAAAGGCACTGCTTCGTCCAGGAACAAGTCGTACGAATAGTCGCCCGCCAGCTGCCTTACGGCGTCTGCGTTCTGCAGCGCGTAGGCATTGCCGCCAATAACCGACACCGCAGGAAACTTCTTTTGAACGGCGTTCAGCAGCTCACTTTGCAGCAACGCGGCCTCTTCCCGGCTTGTGCGGTATCTGCGGTTGTAATCGCTGAACAGCATATGGCCGGTACCCCCAAGCTGAAGTCCGTCAACGCCAAGCTTTGCGAAGCTTTCTAAGGCGTCTTCCATCTTGCTCAGCGACACTTCGGGGCTCACAATCGCAATCTCGTCGTTCGACTGCGGGCGAGAGAACTTCATGACGGAACCCGCTTGATCCTGCATAGCCTGTCTCTTCGAATCGAAAGAATCGCCGTCGGTATTCAACGTGAAATCCGTCTCCAGTAGGACAGTATCTCCCTTCGATTTTGCGTATTCCGCGAAGCTTCGCATGCCGTCGTTGCCGCCAAGCCGCTTGTCGACCTGCGCGCCAAAGCCAATCTGGCTCGCGCCTCCGGTCTGCCAGCCCTGATAGGTGACGACTAGCCGGGGGATGCCCTGTGCATGCAGCCGATCCAGAATCGACTTCGCTTCGTCCGTTGTCGATCCGGTAATGTACCGGTTTCGCAGAAAGCCCTTCTCCGAATCTCCACCGATAAGGTCAAGGTACAGCGGGAGCTGCGAATCGCCTGCTTCCTGCCGCTCAAGGCCCTTCTCTTTCATTAAATAATCGCGGTATTTCGCGGCCATGCCGGAATAATCGCTTTCCGATTCGGGCATGACATAATAGCGGATCTTGCGGTCCCCGCCGAATTTGATTTTGCTGTACGTATAAAAACCTGACAGCTTGTCATATGTCGTCGGCTGAAAGTACTGAAGGCGGTAATTATGCTCGACGGTTGCCCAGGCGTATTGACTGTAGACGCCGGCAGGCGCCGCATATATATAGCCGTATTCCTCCCCTTCGCTGGCTACCGCCAGAAAAGCGCTGCTTCCCGATTTGATGCCAAATACCGGCATCGTGATCGGCTTCCGGTTCGTAAACACCGAGTTGAACGCTCTGTCTATGCCATAGATCGGCTCGCGGTACACGCTGCGTTCGTTCGAGATATTCTCCTTGAACCGGTAAATCGCGCCCGAGCCGTCCGGCAGCAGCAAATACCCCTCTTGTCCTCGAGGCTGCGCGGCGCCCAGAAACGGGAATACCTTTAAATTGATCAGCGAATCCTTGCCTTCGATAAGTTCCGCATCGACTACTTTGGTTTCAACGTAATCGTCCCTCAGGCGCACCTCGATCGGAATCGCCATCTGAATGGACGGCATCGCGAACGTAACAACAAATCCGTCCTCGATCGGCTTCCAGCTCTTGATGCCGCCTTTCAGCGACAGCAGGCTACTCACCTTCACTTCCGTCTTTAAAGCGCTCTCGACCGTCTCCAGCATAATCGGCGACAGAAGATGGCTCCGCCAGGTACCGCTAATTGTCTCCAGCGGCCAGTCCTCCGGATTCGGATACGAGCGCAGCTCATGTCTGTCCCGTTTGTCGCGGATTTTGAAATGTCCAGTGTTCTTATCCGCATAAAGCACAAGCGTTTCGCTTTCAGCCACCTGCTCAAAATCGGCTTCGTTCGGCAGCTCCCCATTCGTGCTTACGGCTGGCTTTAGACCTTCGGGAATGACGTCCTGCCGCACCTGGACCTGTTCCGTCAGGCTCTCGCCCGAGCTCACGGAATGGGTCCACAAGTAAATGCCGATCAACGCCGCTGCCGCCGCCGCAATCGCCCAAGGAAGCAGCTTGCGCCACTTGATGTCATGTATGCTTGCTCCCGTCAACGCGCCGACACCTCCTGAAAAATCGAATAAATAAAGCTGCGCAGCTCGGTGCTAAGACCGAACAGAATGAAGCACAACACGCCGATAATAATCATCGTACCGGCCGTATACAGCAAGTTAATTACGGTCTCGCCTACTGTATAATTTTGAAGCGACTGCACCTTCCAGACGAGCAGAAGAAAGATCCATACGAGCATGCCCTGGTGAAGGAAGTTGTAAATCGACGCTTCGCTGAGTGACATGCCGTTTGAGATCAGCGTGAGCGGCAGGCCGACCACGATAAACGGCGTAAGCGCGTAGGAGCTGCCGATAAACACGTCCATGAAACGTCCCTCGCCGCGCATGATGCTGCTGACCAAATAATTGGATACGACCCAGCCGATCCATACCAGGAAAAACTGGAGAAATACGGTGCTCCCGCTGAGCGGCTTGATTGCCTCCGTATTAAAGGTGAAGCTTGTATACGAACGAGACACCGCATAGGAAATATAGGCCAGCGCCAGGATGACGAACGCGCTCACGTAGCTGCCCTTATTCTCATAACGGAGAGCGGAGAATCCGTCGATTGGATGCCGCAGCACGTAAAGCGAATGCCGTAGTTGGCCCAGGAAGCGGGAGCGGGGCCGGAGCCGGATTGGCGGATTCAGCAGAATCGGATAACGTTTTGCCGCCATTTTATAAACGAAATACAGGACAGCTGCCGCAATAATCACGTTCATGAAGAAACCGAAATTGTTCTGGAACCACTGCAGACGGATTTGCCAAAACGCGTTCGAGAAGCCCTCCTGAATGCCCGCATCGCGGAACAGCTTCTTCGCTTCCGCGTAATCCCCGCGGGCGTAGGCAGACTGGGCAAGCCCGACCATAGCGGGCGTGTAGTAGGCGTTGAGATGAAGCACCTCGCGCCAAAGCGGCTCGGCTTCCTTGTACCTTCCGTCGACGGTAAGGTTGTTCGCCTTATAGACGAGCGCGCCGAACTCGGTTTGGCGGTACGACTGAATCAGATTCGCGTTATCGTCCAGAATAAACAGCTCGTTGCGCGAATTGATGTCGATGGCCGCCGGGCTTTTGACGATGCCGAGCTGCGTCGTGTTCGGACTTGCGTCCCCGGACCAGAAGAACAGCAGGTTGCCGAATGCGTCGTATTGGCTGACCATCTTCGAATCTCCATCGATAACGGAGAAGTTGCCGCTCGCGTCGATTGCGATATCCTTCAGGTTCGCCTTCTCTCCGGTCTTGCGGAAGCGGTATTCGCCGAACGTATTGTTGCCTGGCCCCAAGGTGCTGCTGGAGCCTAGGAAATGCTTGCCGGAATTGTTCAGCTTTTTTACCTGCTCGTCGTTTAGCTCCTCCCCGAAAGAAACCGTGTAAGTAAACCCGCGCTCGTCGATGTTCACATTGTTGATGCCCGGAGGCAGCTTGCTGAGCTGCTTCTCATACATCGCCTTCGAATAGAGCATTCGCTTTATCGAGTCGAGGAAAGTGAAAGGCACCTTATTGGCTGCGAAGAAGCGGACAAAGCCGCCTTCGGGATCGAGCTGCAGCAGCCCGTTATAGCTGCCGAGCGATACGATATACAAAAATCCGCGTTTATCGACTGCTACCTTGATCGGCTCGAAGCGGTACTCCTCCGGGATGAACCTCGATTCCGGAAGCGTATATTCCTTCAGCAGCTTGCCCTGCTGGTCGAGCATAACGACCCGGGCGTTGCCGGTATCGGCGACATAAATATGGCCTTTCGCGTCAACGTGCAGCCCTTGCGGATTGGAAAGCGGCGTTCCTTCGACCGCCGGCAGGATCCGGTCGAATTCGCCGTTCCGGTGAAACAGGACGATTCGGTTATTGCCCGTATCGGCGACATAGATCCGATCCTGCGAGTCGATGAACAGATCGCGGGGCTGCGCGAGCGGCGACTGTATTTGTTTGGAAGGATCTTTCGGATCAGGGATAAAAATATTCCTGCCAAGCACCTGTTCTGGCGCAAAAGCAGCCTGCGTCCAAACAAGCGATCCATTACCGGATCGATAATTGGTTGAATAAGGATAATCGGCGGATACAACCGCCGGAAAGAAGACCCATACGAGGCACGCGGCCAGCAAGCCCCGCAGGAGACGGATCATTTTCGATTGTGCCGGCTTCATATCTTTTCCTCCCGCGGTTTCATTTAATGCCGGAATGGGCCATTGTTGCAATGACCTTGCTCTGGAATACAAGAAAAATAATCAGATTCGGAATGAACATGAACAGCGCTGCAGCTGCGGCGGCGCCTTGCCTTGCCACGCTGTTAGCCATATTGGTCGTCAGTGTGGAGATAAAGAACGG
This sequence comes from Paenibacillus sp. 01T443, assembly GCF_056398325.1. Taxonomy (NCBI): domain Bacteria; kingdom Bacillati; phylum Bacillota; class Bacilli; order Caryophanales; family Paenibacillaceae; genus Paenibacillus; species Paenibacillus sp. 01T443. The sequence continues at coordinate 59,967 of NZ_JBFTPE010000019.1, read as the reverse complement.
AAACGTCTTCATCTGTTCGTCCTGCATGAACAAAGCCGAAGTCTCTACGTTGCCCCAAGCGGTTTGGAACGAGATGATGCCGATCGTTGCGACCGCCGGAAGAATGACGGGTACCACTATCCGCAGGAACACCATAATTTCCTTTGCGCCGTCCAGCCGGGCCGATTCAAGCAGCTCGTTCGGAATTTGGTCAATAAATTGCTTCATTAGAAAGACGCCGACCGGAACGGCTACCATGGGCAGAATATGGCCCCAATAAGTGTTCATGATGCCCAAATGGCTGACGACGAGATAACGCGGTATGGTAACCGTCTCCGGCGCGAACAGCAGCGTGAGCATAATAGTCGCGAATACGAGCTTATATCCGGGAAACTTATGTTTCGAAAGCGGATAGGCGCATAACGCGCTTACGCCCGTCACCGTGATGACGCTCAGCACCGCTACGGAAAAGCTGTTGAAAATGTAGCGCGTGACCGGAATTTCTGAGCCCGACGTAATTTGGAACAGTTCGACGAAATTTTGCAAAGACGGGTTTCGAGCCCAAATCGTCGGGGGGTAAATGAACAATTCCTCGTACGGTTTTAGCGCRTGATTGAAAATATAAACAAGCGGCAGAAGCATAAACGCGCTGAACAGAATGAGCAGGAATACAACAACTTTCTCGAAACGGCTCAACCGGAACAGCTTGGACCTTCTCTTGAAAACAGGTTTGCGGATCAGCGGCAGTGCCATCTCTATTCATCCCCCTTCGAACCGAACAAACCCCAGCAAAACTTATTGGATAAATACATGAGCAGCAGCAGGAACACAGACAAAGCGGATGCGTAGCCCAGCTCAAAGCGGATAAAGCCGTAATCGTCGATCTGGTTCATGATGAGATGGCCGGCATACTGCGGCGTCGGGTTCATTCCCGACAGCTCCGTGCCGATGCTGCCCGCCTTGAATGTCCCGACGATGGCCATGACCGCGCCGAACAGCATCTGAGGCTTCATAGACGGAACGGTAATGTACCAGATTTCCTCGAGCCTGGTTTTGATGCCGTCGAGTCTCCCCGCTTCGTACAGCTCGGGGTTGACGTTCAAGATGCCCGCCATCATCGCCAGAAATCCGATCCCCATGCTAGACCAGAGCGTAACGACGATCATGGACGTCATCAGATGCTCCTTGCTCGTTACCCATAGCACAGGGTCGCTGATGAATCCCCATTCGAGCAGAAAGCTGTTCAAGTATCCGATTCTATCGCCGCTAAGGAGCGGAAGCCAGACGATGGTCATGGCGACTCCTCCCATCAGCGACGGTGAGTACATCGCGAGCGCGAACCACTTCCGCCAGCTTCCGGGAATGATGGTGATCAACCATGCCAGCAGGAAGGAGGCAACGTAGCCGCACGGTCCCGCGATGACTGCGAATTTGAACGTGTTGGGCAGCGCATATTTCAGAAACAGCAAATCCTCCGATATCATATAGCGAAAATTGGCCCAGCCAATAAAGCGAGGCGGCTCGAGCGAATTATAGGTCATAAAGCTGAGCATGAACGCGCATACGACCGGAATCAAAATAAACACGATGAAGCAGACCATAAAAGGCGCGATGAACAGGTACGATAATCGGAACCGCCAAATTTCTTTTAGCAGCTCGGTCGCTTTTCCTCTCGTGCGGTAGGCTATGCTGCTGTCGGCGTAATTTTTTTTCAAAATTTGCGCGTTACTCTCGGACATATGGGTTCACCCCTTCCCACGGCTTGTTGACTTCGGGCAAATCGAGCGGGCGCAAATAGTTGCCTTGACTGTCGATATTGCCGAATTCCTGCATTTTCCTTCGCATCTCTCTTTCGATCTCCCCGATCGTCGTTTCCAGCGAGCTCCGGTAATTGATTCCGTCGACGACGCTCCGGTTCCAGGCGTTCTGCAGCTCCCTCTCCAGGAAGTAGCTGCCTGGCACGTTCGGAATTTCCTTGTACCAGCGCCATTGCTCGAGAATGCTGCGCAAATCCTCCTGTTTCCAAGGAAGATGGACAAACGCTTCGACATTTGAGGTGTTCCAACGGAAGGATAGACCGTTAATCGTCTCGATATCCGAGCCGTATCTCTCCTGTACCTCGGCGGATGTCCACCATTTGAGAAATTCCCAGCTTTGTTCGGCTTTTTTCGTCTTTTTAAAAATAACCGACGATTGCAAATTGCCGCCCATCCACCTGGCCACTTCCCCGTCTTTCTGCGCGACCCCTGGGATCGGTGCGATGCCCCAATACCCGTTCAGCTCGGGTGCCGCCACCATCAGCTGGATGTACATGCTGAAGTCCGCAATGCCGATCGGTACGGTGCCGCTCCGGAATGACTGATAGAAGCTGGCCAGCTGCTGATCCACTGCGTAGATGTTGTACAGATCGGTCCATTCTTTGAATGCCTTATATCCCGATTCCGTGCCCAGAGCTGTCTGCAGGCCGTTCTTAGTGAAATATTCGGCCCCGTTCTGGAAGAAAAACGGCATATGCTGAACCGGCGCCATATTGAGATTGTTCTGTTGTAAGGTCGGCAGCATGTCATAGACGTCTTCCCAGGTGTCCGGCACCTCGAGTCCAAGCTTGTTCAAAATATCTTTGCGGTAATAGAGCATGGAGAAGCTTTGCGTCTCCGGCACCGCGTAATATCCTTTGTCGTAATAGAACGGGGTCCAAGTACCCGGCGCGAACCGCTTGTACATCGAATCGAAATCCGAGAACTGCGACAGATCGTACAACCCGTTGCGGATGGCGTAATCGAAAGGCAGCGTCTGCGGCAATCCGAGCGCGACGTCGGGTGCAATATCAGCCGCGTTCATCAGCACGAGCAAATTCGTATCCGGAAGCAGATTGACCTTAACCTTGATCCCTGTCGTCGGCGTAAACTGCTCATCTACCAGCTGCTGCAGCAGATTGATATAATCGCGGCCGCGGAGCACCCAAACGTTCAGCACCTCTTCATCCATATTGCTCAGCCGTTCCTTCGACTGGAACGAATAGAAGAAATTGACGAACGCCCCTTTCATTTTTTTAAAAAACTTCGCTTCCATCCTTGGAAGCTTCTGATTCTCCGGCACGATATAAATGCGGTCAAGCCCAAGCGGTTGGCTTTTCAGCTGCTGCAGCATCTCGGCCACTTTGCCCTGCATCGTGACGAAGCGGTTCGTCTTGTACGGAATCTGGTTCGGATCCGCCAGCATCGAGCGGATATCTTTAATCGTCGTGAACAACCCTTGTGTAACGGCATCCTTTTTGCCATTGACATCGGTCAACTGCTGCTGCACGGCGTCCAGCGAATCGGCGATCTCTCCGAGATTGTCCGTAAACCCGGGCAGCTCGTTGTTAATCTTCCAGGTTCTGTTCGTGTCGCTCGAGCCGCCTGTCAGCGCCTTAAGATCATCCGCAAGCGCCATCAGCTCGTTTACGGTTTTCTCCAGCTCGGAGATCATCGGTTTGACGGGCGCCTGGGTCGCGCTCATCGAAATCGTATTGCTCCCTTTTTCCAGGTAAAACAAATATGGCTGCTCCTGCTCATCCTCGAGCTGGACGCCTTGCCAACCGGAAGCGTACGGAAACCGGTACGCCTTCATTTCGGCGAACGGAATTTTGCCGTTGAGCCGGACGGTCCTGAAGGATGCACGGTTGGATGAGTAATTTTGCTGAACCCGCATACCGATTTTGTAATAACCGCTTTCGGGGACGTCAAAGGTCCAGCTCATCTCACCGTTACCGGACGACCAGCGCGATCCGTCGACGGTGTTGTACGTAATCTTTCCCCGTTTATAAGGCGTGCTGTCGATCTCGTTATCGTATCGAAGCGATATCGAGGAGACGCTTTTCCAATCGGCTTGCTCGCTTTCGATGACGATCGGCTCGCCACCCTTGCTTCCTCCGCTTTCGGCCGCATTCGCTTGCCTTACCGTCTCGTAGGCCGGAACCTGATCCGGAGCCGACAGGTCGATGGAGGCCAGTGCCAATGGCTCGTTGCTTGTGAATCGAAGCGTGTGCTTACCCGGAGTCAAATACCATTGCAGCGGCTCGACGTATGCACCGCCTGAATCGCGGAGCGTTGTCGTCATCCAGCCACTGATATCCTCCGCCATCGGACGTATCTGGTCGCCGTTCGAATCGAGTGAAGCCGGGAAAGGATCCTTCCAGCGGCGGTCCAGCGTAACGGATCTCGCTTCTAGAAACTCGTTTCTGCCGTCGAACGAGACGTTCAGCAAAATCGGCCTCCTTCGGTTGTCGTCCGTGACAGGACGGTACGTCAAATCGATGCGGTACAGCCCGGCCTGCTCAACGGTAAAATCGTATTCGAGCCATTCTTCATTTTCCAAGCGCCAATCGAGCGCCTCAGCTTTGCCGTCAACGCTGCCGGCCCTAACATGGGCGCCTTCGGACGCCCGCGCATAACCGGCAGCGGACAAGCCAATTTTTCCGTCGTGTTCGTCTGTCGCTCCCGTTTGCTTCCATTCCGTCAATTTGTCAAAAAAGTAGGGATCGCCTGTTTCGCCCGCGGCTGCCGCCTGTGCCGCTTCAGCAGCAGGCGCGTCCTCCGCCAGGTCCGGCGACTGTGACGTGCCGGTTTTCTCCGCAAGTCCCGTAGCGGCCGGCAGAAGCAAAACGAGGGCCATCGCCAGTACGATTATTACTCGCAATCTCGTAAGCGCCCTTAACATCCGTCTCTCCCCTTTGTATCCATTATTCGTGCATCAAGCTTTCCGTTGTATCCTTGTCGAAGTAAAGCGCTTTCGACATGTCCAGCGTGACGGATATCCGCTCGTCCTCCTTGCAGTCGAAGCCCGAGTAGGTACGGACGACAAATGGCGTATCCGTCCCGATGTCGACATACAGATACATATCCGCTCCCATCAGCTCTGCTACCTTAAGCGTGCCCGTCAACTGGCTTTGAGGATGACGATCGGCCATATCCGGCTCCGCATGCGCATACTCGCATCGGATGCCGAGCACAACCTTACGGTTTACTTTACCGTGCTTCCGCAGCAGCTGCGCATGCGCGTCAGGAATGGCAAGGTAGCTTCGCTGTGTCTGCAGCTGCAGTTTACCGCCGTCCGATTCGGCGATCTTCCCTTCTACAAAGTTAATCGGCGGCGTGCCGATGAAGCTCGCGACGAACATGTTCTTCGGATTGTTATAGATGACGCGCGGACTGTCGACCTGCTGGATAACGCCGTCCTTCATGACAACGATCCGGTTGCCCATTGTCATCGCTTCCACCTGATCATGCGTCACATAGACCGTCGTCACGCCGAGCTGCTTATGAAGCCGGATAATCTCCGTTCGCATCTGGACTCTTAGCTTGGCATCCAGGTTCGATAAAGGTTCGTCCATCAGGAAAACGCTCGGCTTCCGGACGATCGCCCGGCCGAGCGCGACGCGCTGGCGCTGTCCGCCCGACAATTGTCTCGGCTTACGTTCCAAAAATTGCTCGATCTCCAAAGTGCGGGACGTCGATTTGACCGACAGATCGATTTCATGCTTTGGTTCCTTGCGCAGGCGCAGCCCGAACGCAATATTTTCGTAGATGTTCATATTCGGGTACAGCGCATAGTTCTGGAAGACCATGGCAATATCCCGGTCCTTCGGCGGCAGATGGTTCACCAGCTTGTCGCCGATGTACAGCTCGCCCGAAGTAATATCTTCCAGCCCGGCGATCATGCGCAGCGTCGTCGATTTGCCGCAGCCCGACCCCCCAACCATGACGAGAAACTCACCGTCCTCGATCTCCAAGTTAAAATCTTTCACGGCATACTGCTTGTCTTTGCCGTAACGTTTCTCAATATGTTTTAGTACTATGCGCCCCATGGCGGCACCTCCGAACGATTAGGTATTGAATGGCCAGCTTTCGCGGTTATTCCGTTATGGCATGCAGCGTCTAATTCGAAGCGCCTGATACGGCTTGCCTGGAAGACTGATCGCACAGGCGCCGGAGAACGTCTTTTCGAGCGGCTCGATCGTCATGTTCCAGGTGTCAATCACTTCGGCGGTGTACACAGCCTCCTCCGGAAGCTGAACCGGCCTTACGGCAGGCCGGTGAATGCCGAAGTACAGCAAGTAATAGTCGCCCTCTACTCCGAGTGCCGGAACGTCCTTGATCGTGTCGATTACGGTCAATGGCTGAGGCGCTTCTTCCAGGAGCAGTCGCAGAAATCCGATGCGCACAGCGCTTGTGCCGTGCAGCTTGCCTCCATGCGACCACCAAAGGATGTCCTCGGGATGCATGTAAGTTTCACCGTGTCCGACGTAAGCGCCGCGGATGGTTCCTTCCCAGAACCGGTGTGTCATCTCTTCCCCCGTAATGTTGCCCCACCGGCGCGGGATGTCGCCTTCGTAACAGCATTCGTCAACGACGACCGGCTTCCCGTATTCGCGGCGGATCGAGTCTACTGCGGTAAGATCCCAGTGTTGAAGGCTTACATGATTGACCCAGGGCTTCGCGTGGTTATACAGATCGAGCGACAACGGATCGTACATCTTCGTTCCATTGTGTATGGAACGAAGATGCTGGTAAGGATCGCATTCCTGTACGATTTGAAATAACCGGTCCCAATCTTCTTTCCGCTTCTCGCGCATAAAATCGTACTCGTTAGCCAGTGCCCACCATACGTTGCGATAAGCGGACAGGCGCGCGGTCACATATCGCAAATAAAACTCATCCCGGTCCGAACTCATGCTGTCGAAGCCCCAATGTCCCTTGTCGTAGGGATGGAACAAAATCACATCCGCTTCAATACCGAGCTCCGCAAGCTGCTCGATTCGCCGTTCTAGCCCGTGGAAGAACCGCGGTTCGAACCGTTCAAGGTCGAAACCCAGCTCCTTCGAGCCCGGGAACGGAAACAGCTCCGGTTCGACGGTGTTAAAGGCATACCTTTTCGGAAAGATGCACATGCGGATTTTATTGAAAGGCGACTCCCGCAGCGTGGCGAGCGTCTCGGTCTGTCGCGTCTCGCTCTGGTGTATCCAGGCGTAGCAGGTCGTCCCGAAAGGCTTATAGGGCGATCCGTCCGCGTATTCGAAACCGTCCGGGGATGCGACGCGCACCGGCCCGTGATTGCCGGCGCCAGCGGCCGTGCATTCGAACTCCCCGGTTACCGCGTCGAGCGAAGGGTCGCTGCTGCTTGTCGAGAATGTCCAACGGCCGACCGTATCCGGCATGAATCTGATTTTGTAGACGCCGTCCCCGTCATAGAATCCATTTACCTTAGCCGCCCGCCCGCCGCTCTGGAAAACAGCCTCCAGCCGTACGCCGCTGAACGGGTTCTCATGTGTTCCGCTGGTGATGACAGCGGTTTCAAACACGGTCCAGCGTTCCACTTTCTTGTGACTAATCAAGCGTCGTCTCTCCTCCCGCATGATCGGCCGAACCCGCTAACAGGCCCGACTGAAGCGAATTTTTCTCATTATACAATGCCGTTCTCCCCCCTATATAGGTGATTCAGGCCGTATCTATAGGGGGATACAAGCTCAGGGTATGCCATAAATGCCTATTCGCTACTTTGAAATGACCTACAGCGCTGCCCAAGCGCAAAAAAAAGAAGCGCCACTCCCGCTGGGAAATGCGCTTCCTTCGTTATATTGAGGCTAGATTCATATCCATATCATGCGAGCTTCGCCGGTACTCTCTAGGCGTGACGCCGGTCTTCTTGCGAAACAGCGCATGGAAAAACTTCATATCCTGGTAGCCGACCTGATTGGCTGCCTCCTGAATCGAAATTTCGGTCGATTTCAGCAGCTCGCAGCAGCGCTGGATCCGGATATTTTGCAAATATTGCATGAACGTGACGCCCGACGTTTTCTTGAACAGCCGTTGAAAGTGGCTCGGGCTCATGAACGACCGCTCCGCTACCTGCTGGACCGTGAGGTTCGTGGCAAAGTGAACGTTAATATACTGGATGGCGTCATCCATATTGTTCGTCGGCGTCGAGACAAGGCTGCCGTCGCATTCGTAGCGCTGCAGCATAGCTAGAACCTGGATTAGCTGTCCCATCATCAAAAATTCATAACGGGGTCCCTTCTTCAAAAATTCCCTATACATCCCGTGCATGATGGATAAAAACATGTCGAACTTGTCCTGGAACTGCAGCCACTTGACCGTGGATGGCGGCAAGCCGTACAAAATGCTGTGCAGCATGGACGATTCGCAGACGAGGGATTTCAACCGCTCCAGCAGGCATGTCCGAAAGATGCAGTTATAGATGACAAGCTGCTTGTCCCGGGAAGATGGCCGGAACACATGCGACGTGCCGATCGGGATGACGAACAGATCGCCGCGCTTGATCGGGATCATCTGATCCTCGATATAGTGATACCCGCTGCCTTCCTCTACATAGCTGATTTCAATAAAATCATGGGTATGCTGCGATAGAGAAAACGCTTCCACTTCACGGTTGATAAAGATATCAAAATCAGGGTTGAAAAACCTGTCCCCGCTCAATTCGATAACACGCCAATTCATACTATCACCCCGGTTGAGTGTGTAGGTGAACTTCTTGGACACTTCTGTAACGTATATCTTAGCAAAATTTTCAAGAGAAAGCGATTACAAGATAGGATGAAACCGTTCAAACTGTTTCATGTATGCGCTTAGACGGGTGTTCTGCCGTCCTGCTTCACCCAGTCCTCGGTAAACCGCACGTATTTGATCGCCTTCCTCARATACGAATAAGCGGCATGGATGCTGCCGTCCCCCATTCCAATAATGCTCGGATATGAATACCCGGTTTGCTTCTCCCGATGCTCGAGATCCGACATTTGGATGTTTTTGACATAGGGCCAGGTTTTTCCGCCGTCCTCCGAAATCGCCACTGTCAGCGGTGTCCGCAGCGTCTTCTTGCGCAATTCTCCGTTTTTCTCAATCCAGCGGTATTGATCTCTCTCCAACGTGGAATCGTTATAGATAATCGTCAAATGGCCGCTCGCAAGCTTCGCCACTTGAATGGAGGAATTGTTGTTCGGCAAGGATGTCTTAGCAGGCTCGCTCCAGGTTCTCCCAAAATCCGCGGAGACGCTGCTGTAGATCCGGTCGGCATGACGGCTGCGGAAGACGGCGAACAACGCTCCGTTATCGAGCTCCACGACGCTCATCTGAACGCGGTGCAAACTGCCTTGCACTTCGTATTCCGTCCACGTCTTACCTTGGTCAGCGGAAATGAGCACAACGCTGTAATGCCCGCCCGGCTTGCAGTAATAGCACGGCAGCAGCCATTCCCCGTTGCTCATCGCCAGTATCGGCTGGCGGAGGAACAGGCCCGGGCCCTCATGCAGAACAAAAGATTCCCCCCAAGTATACCCGCGGTCCTCCGAGATACGGCCGACGACTTTCGAGGTCTGCTGATTATGCGGCTCGTTGGACGTATGGAGAAGCCAAACCTTACCGTCCGGTGCCTGGAAGACAAGCGGATTTTGCTCCGAGCGCTCCAGGTCGGCCGCTACCTCAATCGGCTCCTCCCACCGGTCGCCGCCGGCTGGCAGCCTCGAAAGCAGTACATTCGTATCTGGGTTTCCCTCGCCGCTTCCGGAGAACCATACGCAAAGCAAATCCCCATTATCCAGCGCAAGCAAATTCGCCGAATGACTGTCGGGCTCGTACCGTATCGGCAAAAGCGCTTCCGTCAGCTGCGGATCCTGCTGCGATGGATTCAAAATACCGTTATATCGTTCCGTTAATTGCATGGATTACACACCCTTTCGTTCTTCTTTCATAAATTCAAGCGGCAGCGTCACGGCTGCCAGGGATTTCGAGGCAAAGGCCAGCCTTCCGTTCTGGTACAACCGGTAGCCTGCTTCTATTCCTGCCGGATACCTGCTCAAACCCGGCTTGCCGTAGGTGATCCGAATGTCTTGGCCCGCCGCTTTCACCCGGTCAAGCTCGAAATAATCGAGACCGATATCGAGCGGATCGAGACGGAGGCTGTCCGACTCGACGGCAAGTCCCGCCACGTGACTGATGATCAAATCGATATAATACGAGTGATTGTATTCATGCTCGTCACTGAGCGGCTCTCCTGTTCCGCTGTTGTAATGCTCCACCAGTCCGGGCCGGTCCAGATCCCGGTTCTGGAAATGGAGGAACGAATACTCCCTCAGGCCACGCGCAAACGCTTCATTATAGACGTTGCCGCAGCGCTTGCTCTCGCGGGCTAGCGCATCAAGCGCGATCGAGTTAGTGTACGGCCAGGAAGGCCCGTTCCACATGCAGCCGTTGCGTCCTTTAATAAAGTGGCCGAACCATCCGCCTTCCCTCGAGTAGGCGACGCTGTCTTTCGAAACCGTCGGATACGGGCATGTCGTGGCGAATTCGTTCGGATCCAGCAAATGAGCGGCCAGACCGTCATGCCGGTCGTCGAGCATGTCCGCCCACGCCGGGTAGAACCCTACGATGTTTTTCACAAGCGCCATCTCATCCGTCAGATGATGCAGGTCGTAGAAAAACTCCGTTTCTCCGTCCCACATCTTCTCCAGCACATCATGTTTGATCTGTTCCGCGAGCTGAAGGTATTGAACCGAATCCGGATCTCCTGTGATGTCGCACAACCGTGCGACGCCGAGCGCGTTCAGATAATGATAAACCGTTCTGTCCACCCGCTTCACGTGCGTATACGTTTCGGGATCCTTCGGATTTCGCGGATAATCGTGGAAATACCAGTAGCTTGGTTGATATTCCTTCCCTGTCCGGGTATGCCGGTATTCCGTCATCAAACGATCCCGATCGTTGCCGTACACTTCCTGCCAGCTCGAAATCTGGGCTTTCAATCCTGGAAGCGCCTCCACAATTGATTTTTCGTTGCGATGAACGAGGAACAGCCGGTAAGCCGCCCAACCGATATAGTTCGCGAAGGAGTGCAGACGTTCATCTGCCGTAAGACAGCAGTACATGCCGTTGTCCGCAGGCGTTTCCTGCATGTTCCGCAGCACTCCCATGCAGACGGCAGGATCGTGGAGCCACCTCGCGTCAGTCAGGTGCAGAGGCACAGACAAATTGATCAGCTTGCTGAACTCCCACCCGCCTTTAGTGAACGGGCGCTTCCCCTTCTTATGGGATCGGCCTTCGTAGAACAACGGATGCTGCAGAAGTCCGTACCTCGGATCGGCCAGGTTGTGGCGAAGCAGGAACCACCGGTACGCCCAGGTTTTATCAAGCAACGGATCGCTGCTCTTGAAACGCGGCGCTGCGTCGAACCATCGTTGGTACGACGCCTGCTGYCTGAACGCGGTCTCCTCAAGGCTTGCAGGCTTGCCAATGAAGCAAGTCGCACGGTCAATCAAGTCTTCGATGCAATCTAGTGACCGAATCCCGAGCGCCGCAGCAACGATGAGCGTTTTCGTCTCTCCAGGCTGCAGTTTCAGGCCGCCGCTAAACAAGGAAGGCTCGCTCGCAACGATGCCCGCATCGATGTCAAAACTGTAAAAAGGGATATCGAAGCCACCCTGCAGACCTGCGGCGCCGCAAGTCTGAAAGCCGTATGGCGCAGTCGCCCGCAGCAGCAGCTCACCATCAGACCGGTTCGTCCAGGTCTGGCAGGAAACGGCGCAATCCTCCCAGGTAATAAATTTTGTCTCCTCGTAGCCGACCCGGTCGTCGGAATAGGCGATCCGGAGCTGGCTGGGATACCAATCGGATTTCGCCGTTTCCATGCTGTAGTCTTGGCCGTTAACCGTAATGGCGAAAAGAAACGGAATATTTACTTTGTGAATGAAGTCGAATCGGCCGACAAAGCCTGGAGCGGCCTCAACGTAATCGGCCCAAAGACGCGCTCCCGTAGGACCGAGCAGTAGACCTCCAGGGACGGTGCGCAGCGCCTTTCTCCCCGCTTTCAACTCCTCGTCGATCATGCTACAGCTGCCTCCCATCATTTGGTTTCTCAATTACCAGTATATAGGCCAAGTTATTGTTGTTCTGCGGGGTTAACGACAAATTTATAGGGCAATCGAACTCACTTCCCGAATGCCCCTCCTTTGCTCCAAAACGTAATCCCCTATGATCGTTGATAGATCCGCCGCTTGCGATAGATGATCCGTAGAGCGGCTAAGGTGTCGAGACGACTGCCTGTCGCACGGAAAAAGGGAGATGGTCGCCCATCTCCCCTTGCTTGATTGTCCTAAAGGGACGAAGTCTGCCGATTTGTTATTGATTCGCCAATTGCTCCTGAATCAACTTGTTCGCATTCTCTTCCGCTCTGCGAAGCGCTGTATTGACGTCGAGTTTCCCCATCACGATTTGTCGTACGGCATCTTTGTCGAATGCATCTTCGATGACAAGCTCGTCGTATTGCGTCAGCACGCGGGAAGGAGCCGGCTTGCCGTAGAAGAGCGCGGCGATGTTTTTTTCGCTTGCGAACGGATATTCAGTGAACGCCGCATCGCGAACCGATTGTGTCGTCAGCGGCGTAATCATGCCTTTCTTGGAGATAATCGTCTGATATTCTTCCGAAATCAGGTATTTCAGCACCTCCATAGAGACATCCTGATTTTTCGAGAGAGCCGAAATGCCTACATAGGTAGCATACGGCTGCGTATTCACCTCAGGCATATCCTTGAAGGTCGGAACGGCTGCAATATCCCAGTCCATGGCGAGCGAGGTATCGGCACTCTGCATCCAACCCGACGTATAGACATACATGCCGACTACGAAATCCTTGTTAAAGTCCGCGTGCGCTAGCCATTCTTCGTTGGCGCGCTGCTGCAATCCCGGATCCCGGGTGAAGTTATAGAAAATATTTTCGAAAATGAATTTCCATTGGTCGTTATTGACGGTCGCCTTATTCGTTGCCGGATCAACAAAACCTGCCGAGTTTTGGGCGACGCGGAGGTAATGCTTCGGAGACATCCACAGACCGATATACTGCTTACCGCCTTCATTGCGGGTAATCTGTTTGGACAGTTCCAACGCCTCGTCCCAGGTCATGCCGTCCCAAGGATACTTCACTCCGAACCGGTCGAAGATGCCCTTGTTGTAATACATGACGAATTTATTATCGCTGACCGGAAGCAGATTCACTTTTCCGTCGATTTTGACCGATTCCAGATAGGCTGGTTCGATCGAGCTGATATCGACGGCGTGCTTCTCAAGCAATGGGCCGAGGTCGAGTGCCATATTAGCTGGCACGTAGTCTTCTCTCAACTCGCCGGCCGACGACAGGAACATGTCTATTTGCGTGCCGGATGCGATAACCTGCTCCAATTTCCGCTCGTCCGTCTGGTTGATATAGGTAATGTTGATATTCGGAAATTTTTGCTTAAGATATTGGCCGTAACGCTCCTCGAACTGATTGGGACTAGTCAAGCCGAACCAAGTCAAATCGGCTTTCAGATCCGCCGGATTACCGGAATCGGCCGTTGCGGAACCTTCAGGCTCCACTGAAGGTTCATTCGAAACCGTACCTTCGGAATTGCCCGAACACGCTGCCAGAACGGTTAGAATCATGACAAACGACAGCATCATTGAAACCATTTTCCGTACCATAATAAGCTTTTCCTCCCTTTTCTCATCAACCACAGATTTTCATTTCCCCATTGTAAGCGCTGTCTAAAATACCGTGATATTGCCTTCTTTTCTCCTTTCGTCTGAATAGCTCGATTGATTCGTGCTGTAGAATAATCTTATTATAATGACTAAGCCGCTGTCTTTTTTAGGGCGAAACCGCCTTTCCTATAGGGGAATACAACATATCTTTTGAGAAGATGCCAGCACGAGAGGCGAGCATTACCCTATTTCCACGTGACAGGTACGGATCCCGGCCTGTCCAGCAGCGCTTCCGCAAGATGCAGCAGCGCAAGGGGGAGAGGATCGTCGGTCAGAAACCGTCCATTCGATGCAAAAGCGCCGTTAGGGGCAGCTTTCGAAAGCAACTGCTCCGCCGACTGCCGGGCAAAGGAAAGAAACAATCTGTCGTTTGTACTCTTATACAGCTCTAATAGGCCGTAAAGCATCCGGTAATCGGCGTTGTCTTTCCGAGGCTTCCATATCCGGGTTCCGCCGCCACCGGGAAGGCCGATATCCCCTTCGCCCATCCGCATGGCTATGGAATGCGCCATCTCCCATAGAAACGGATCACCCGATAGCCTGTAGCCGGCCGCGTACATCCAGAAAAAATCCGGACCCGCCGGGATTGCCCGAAAAACCGTTCCTTTCGGTCCGAAATAGCCGTTGCGGTCCAGTGTCAGCCCTTCGATTGGGTACCCGTCGGTCAGCATCGGAACAAAGCAATTGTCGGACCGGCGGTAGGCGGTTCTCCCCCAAGCCGCCATTTCCTCGCAGGACCACCGGATGAAGCATTGCGCCGCTTCCCCGACCTGCTCGCCAATCGCCAGCTGGCACCGCTGCACGACAGGCCTCGGCTTGAAGAGCGTCCCTTCATAGACCGTATGACCTTCCGGTATGATCGGAGCCAACTGATACTGAGCCCTATCGCCCCGTACCGCCGGGCCGTCGCACCAGGAAGCAGCGGATTGGCTGAACTGGTAACCGCTGATGCCGATACCTGGCTGCCTCGTCTCCACGTAACGGTGAGCCAGCCGCTTCGACCACGCCAGCGACGCTTCCTCGCCCGTCAGCTTCGCCAGCATCGCGGCCGCATAATACAAGTCGCTTCCGGCGTTGACGAACGTCAGTCCGCGTCCCCAGAAGAAGATATCCCCGCCTTTGTACTCTTGCTCCCATAAAGGCCCAAGCGGAGTTCCGTACGGCCCGTGCCGGTTGAAATCAAGACGCGACCAATCCATTATGTGCGCATTCCACATCGCTTCGATGTAGCGCTTTGTACCTTCCGCATCCGCCCGCCACATGAGCTCATAATCTGGGTAATGAAATTTAAGCTCGTGCACCATCGATTTGTCTCCGGCGTATTCAACCGACCGGTTCTCTATATTGTAGGCGGTATGGCCTCCCCAGTAGAGCAGGCCGCTGCCATCCGTCTGACTTTGCAGGATAAAACGGTTGACCGCCAATACCCGCTTCTCGTACGCTGGATCGCCCGTCAGCCCGGAAATGCCGCTGAGCAGCTTAAGCCAGCGCTGCTGGCTTGCCGGGCTTGCCAGCAGCGCTCCTCGGTTCACATGATCTGGATCGTACTTCGCCGGAGCTAGCGTATGCGAATCTAGCGCATTGACAAACAATGGGGTTTCTCCAGTAGCATCCGCAGCGTGCTTCATCAGCAGGTCAGCATGTTTCGAAACAAGACCGATCAGTCCGGCCGCCGCTTCGGAATTGGATTTCACAGCACGATCGCCTCCTCCGTCGTTTCGTACAACCAATCCAGCAGCATAAGTTCATCGTTTCGAGGCTCGAATTCCCGGTCGGACAGGCTCTGATGCAGCTCGATGACGCCAAGAATCAAGAACGCTCCCAAACCGAATCGAAGGGTATGCCGCCCCGCCTCATAAGGCACGGCATGGACATGGACGGAAGGATAAGCGAAAAGCCGGATGCCTCTGCGGATCACAGGATCGAGGCCAAGCGTACTGCTCTCGCCTGCCTCCCCTACCCCAGGCTTCAGCCATTGGTCGTCCTTGGAATTAAAGCAACCGACCAGAATCAGGGAAGGCTCCTTCAGTTCCACTTCGAGCTTAATTTCTTCGTATGCGGCGCGCAGCTGGCTGTACCGGATCCCCGTCAATCCGTACAGCTCTTCCGCGCAGCTTATAATTGGGATGTCGCCGTCGGTAAAGACGCGGGCGCCTTTCTCGATCCGGTACAGCTCGGCATCCTCGTTCAGCAGCGTAAAGCTGGATTGACGATAACGGGGATAGGATACGCGCGATGCCTGAACTAGAGAGGAGGGTATCTTGCCCGCCCGCAGTTCCCCTATACGCTGCCGGAAAGCGGCAAGCTCCTGTTCGAACAATGGCAGGCATTCCCTCCAATGGTTGAAAACTTCCCCGTCGCGGAACGGTATTTTGCGATGCGGCGTCTGCATGCCGGAAGCGAACCAATACTGCTTCTCCGTCATTTCCGTCAGCTTGCGGTACACGTCGACGCTTTTGTCCAGCCACTCCGCCGCCTCCTCCAGCAGCTCCACCTTTTCGGCATACCTGTCGCCAACCGTATGCTTATACATGAACACCAAGAGCGAGGCCCTTACTTTGCACGTATACATGCCCGTCATCGCTTTGACCGCCTCAATGTCAGCGGCGAGCCGCTCGAACTCGGCTTTATTTTTTTGAACGGTCATACGGGACTGCTTTATTGCCCTGGAAGCTTCTTCGGAGGAGCGCTCCACTTCCTCCACAATATCGAGAGGCGTCTCGCCCAGATGAGGCATGCCTGCCAGCTGCTTCAGTACGAATTCCTCCAGCCGTTCCCCCTGCGGAGCATGCGATTCCCACAGCTCGGACCAAGGGACATACCTTTCCGGATTCGTTAACTGACTCATCGTCATGCCGAGGCTCATCGTCTGGCGGTTGCCCTGCGTGATGCCGAATCGGCGCAGCAGCTTTGGCGCGCATGTCCCGAAAGCTTCGTATGCGTGCAAAAGCTGCTCGGCCGCCTCCCTGCTTCCGTATTTTTCCTCCAGCCGGGATATCCAGTGCAGCTTCTCTGCGTTCCCGTCCCGGTCTGGATTCCAGGCGTAACGGAACCACGCTTCAAACCAGATCCAATCGCGGTCCACCTGCTTGATCCTCACATCCGAACGGTCCGGCGAATAAGGCCAGCTCCAGTAGGAGAGCGGATAAAATTGCAGTGCCGATGCCTTTAACCGGTACCGTGCCGCCTGAGCGCAGCGTTGAATAATCGATGGAGCTCCCCAGCGGAACGGCTCCAAATTAGTAAGCATATGCACGGTGGCCACATGATTGCCCTCCCGTGCTCCAAGCCTTTGATGCAGCTCGCGCGTTGCCCCCCTCGGCGTCCACGTCGTGAGGGATTCCCCGTTGTATTTCATTTCAGTGTGCAAGTTCGGATAAAGCGCGTCGGCTTCCTGCAGCACCTTCTCGATCTCGATGCCGTGCGAGCGTACGACGACCGGCGGCGGCTCTAAGGCCGCCGATTTGCCAAAGCCTTCCTTGATGCCTGGCAAAATGGTTTCGCACAGCCACTCCGCCCCGTACATTTGCCCTTTCAACCTCTCGCCTAGACATACCATCAGGCCGACCGAAGGGAAGTCACGTACGAAGGCGGCAAGCAAGCGGCGGAAATAGCTGCTTGTCACCGGCATGGGCTGAGTCTGCTTGTGAGACAAGCCGTGCTTATCGGCAAAACCAGGCGGGATATGTATGCTGTAGAAAGCCAAAAAGCATCGAATGCCGCGTCTGTCCGCCTCTTCCGTCAGCCAGCGCAGCAAGCTTGCATTCGTCTCCAACTGCTCCTTGGTCACCTCGCGCGCCTCCGGCTCATCCGGCAGATCGATTAGCGAGGCGAACGGATTCGCGTTCCATAGGTAAAGCGTGTTTCCCCGGTGCTCGAGCAGAATGTCCAAATAATCCAGCCACATGGCCTTGTCGTACAACCATGGAAAGCGGTCGGGCGTCAGAGGATATTCGAAGGGCTGTCGCCCCGGCTCCACACGCTGCTTCTGCAAGCCGATCGCGGGTCCGCGCCAGGCAAAACGGGGCATGTCTCCAAACGACAATTCGCGCGGAAGCCCTCCTTCCTTCCGAATTCGTCTTGACAGCTCCTGACAGCCATAAAGGGCGCCGCTCTCGTTCCCCCCGGAGACAACGACGAGCCTTCCGGGACATGTGGACAAATAGAAGCCTTCCAAGGCGGGTTCTTCCGTATGGTAGAGCAGCACATCGCGCTCCTCGAGCGCCGCGAGCAGTCCGGAGCCGGTGCGGCGGCCGACGTAAATTTTACGGTTACCCGTATCGCGGTAACGGTTCCACGCCCAGCCGCCCGCCTTTTCCTCCACCAAATAACCGCAAGTCTCGAGCGCTTCCTTCAGCAGCCGCACGCCGTGCAGCATTCGGGGCGAAGCATCCAAATCGTATCCAATCGCTATCATTTCCAGCAAGCGGCTTCCCCCCGTTCGTTAGA
The DNA here is from genome assembly GCF_056398325.1 of Paenibacillus sp. 01T443. Lineage (NCBI taxonomy): Bacteria > Bacillati > Bacillota > Bacilli > Caryophanales > Paenibacillaceae > Paenibacillus > Paenibacillus sp. 01T443. The sequence continues at coordinate 41,974 of NZ_JBFTPE010000019.1, read as the reverse complement.
TGGATGAATCAGTTACGGTAACTTCCTCAGTATTGTCCAGCGTATAAGGCTCGCCTGACTCCGGCAGCACTTTCGTCTGCCGGAATACAATATTCCGGGCGTTCGTACAGGTCGCGCCGGTGCGGGCGGTCAACAGAACCCGGTCGAAGACAATGTCGCTGATCGGCATTTCCGGAAGCCCCTTGATATGCAGCGCCGCCCCCGCGCCGATGCACGTCGTCTCACTGATATGAAAATCGCGGAACACCGGCGTCTCCTCCGTGACGGGTACCGGATCATCCGTATTGTTTTTGCCCGAGTAATACGAACTGAATATAATGGCTTCCTTGGCGATATTCTTCATCAGAACGTTCCGGATATAGATGCGCTCGACCGTTCCGCCGCGGCCTCGCGTGCTCTTGAATCGCAAACCTGCGTCCGTTCCGATGAACACGCAGTCCGATACGGCAATGTTCCGGACGCCTCCGGACATCTCGCTGCCGATGACGAATCCGCCGTGTCCATGGAACACTTGGCAGTTCCGGATCGTGACGTATTCGGTCGGAACGCCAAGCGCACGGCCGTCGGCGTCCTTGCCGGACTTGATGCAGATGGCGTCATCCCCGACGTCGAATACGGAGTCGTAAATATTCGCATACCGGCAGGAGTCGAGATCTAGACCGTCCCCGTTCTGCGAATGCCACTGATTTCGGATCGAGACGTTGCGGACGGTCACGTGCTCACACAACCAGGGGTGCACATTCCAGGCAGGCGAATTGCGGAAGGTCGGGCCGTCCAGCAGCACGATACGGCATCGGTCAAGCTGCACAAGCGTCGGTCTCAAATGGTCTCGGGCCGGCTCAAACGCGGATGGCTCTTGAACGTTCTGCGCAATCAGGCTCTTCGTGAGCGCTGCGCCTCGGAGCGACTGCTCCGTCGGCCACCAGGTCCCTCCTTCCTCATAGCCCCCGGATTGGACCAATTGCTTCCATTGCCCCTCCGTCATTTTCATCCGCTTAACCGGCCGCCAGTTCTCTCCCGAACCGTCGAAAATGCCCGTTCCCGTAATGGCGACATTCTCCAAATTCGCGCCGTAAATCGCCGGCATGCAGCGTACGGTACGCAGTCCTTCGTAGCTTGTGCGGATAAGCGGATAATCGTCGCGGTTCGCACTGAACACGACGAGGGCACCTGCTTCGGCATGAAGCCGGATTCTGCTCTGCAGACGGATCGGCCCGGTCAGCCATATTCCAGCCGGTATGAGAACAGTTCCTCCGCCTTGGGAGGCGCAAGCTTTTATAGCTGCAGCGAATGCCTCAGTATTAAGGTATAGTCCGTCGCCGACCGCGCCGAAATGGGTAATATTAAACGTCTTGTCCGGAAATACCGGCAATTCCACTTCGGGCATATCGAACGGCAATGCTTCCGTGCATTCTCGTTTTGTTGTTGTCACTTGTCCGAGCCTCCTTTAATCGGATTTATGTTAACTTCGTTTATATAATAAGTAACGGCTTTCACCGGTACGTCCGCATCCGGCAGATCCGCGCCCGCAAGCGGCGTCTCGACATTCGGCTCCGTCCGCATCGGACCGGTGCGCAGCACGAGTCTTTCAAGCGTGTATGCCGGCATGGAGAAAAGATAAGGCCTCGGGGTGGGCGCGCCGTTCATCATAACTTCAAAGCGTTGTCTTTCCGTATCGAAGTGAATAGCCAACTCATACCACCGGTCCGGCTCGTATCGCTGCAGCTCCGTCCATGTGCCGGCCTGAAGCACTTGAATCGCCCCGTCCGAATTAAACCGAATCCTTATCGGAGCCGCGCTTTTGGCATCGCATAGCTCAATATAAAGTTGACCGTCATTCGCCTGCTTCGCCAGCATCCGGATTCGTAGCTCGCCTGCGGCGCATTCCTGGAACACGCGCTCCGCCTTCGCATAGTCGTAAGGATCCTCGTCGCTAAGCACCAGACTCCTATCGTGCTCGGACGGAAACGCCGAGACGGAGACGCTTGCCCAAAGCGGGCAGTAGACGTTCCAGTCAGGTACCCGGTCTTCCGCGGAAAGCCCGCTGAACGTGTCGTTAACCTGCCCGCTGACCCGGTAACGAATCGGAACCGGAACCTCGCTAACCCAAATATCCTCCTTGTTCGCGCTGTAGGTGACCCACATGCTGCCGTCAGTCGGGAGACCGTCCCCCGCTTCGATGCCCCGGGTATAGCTCATGCCGTAATTTTTATGATTTCCGAAATAGCGTCTCGGGGGAACTTCGCCGTTAATGAGAAGCATGTCGTCGAAAGCAAGTCCATCGTCGCCCGTAACGACCGCAAGCGGCCACCTGTGATTACCGATCGGCGAAGGATTGTAGAGAAGCGCGTACCGCGAATCGGAGGTGCGCTCCCCCCACACTTTGCCGCCTGCCATAATGAGTGAAGGCGAACGAACCTGCTTGGACCAAGTGCGCCCATCGTCAGCCGTTACCGCATGGAGCGAATGCTTCCATAGACCCGCAGTACGTCCGTCCGGCAGCCGGTAAGAGGCGAAAGCCGTTCCTGCTTCAACTGCGTAGTAGCCATCAAGGCTGCGGTCCTCTTCCCACCATTGGAGCGTGGCTATTCGGTCCGACAGCAGCTCCTCGCAGGCTTCCCGGAAGCCTGCGTCCATGGACTCGGTATACATGGGATAATTCACGTTCTGCTCGGACCAGCCGGAATGCCGGTTAAGCCGGATGAAATAGATCGGCCCGAAGCTGCCGTCCGCTCCGATCTCCCTAACGACGCGTCCGATGCCCTTTCCGTTGTTCGGACTAACGCTTGGCAGCGGACAAAATCCGTAAAACGCCAACGCAAGCAGACGGCCATTCGAAGCGGCGTAAAAGCCCATCCTTTGATGCATCACGCTGTAAGTCCCCTCCGGAAGGGACTCGCCGTCCGGATAATGTTGCTCATGGCCCAGCCGGTATGGAGGAAACAGGACGATAGGCGTCGACCAATTCCAGCCGTCCTTCGAAGTCGTAAGCAGCGTCTGGCCCGGCGGCACATGTTCGTGAACGGGACAGCTGAGATATTCCAAATAAAAGCAGTCTCTCCAGTAAGCCAGCATGGGAGCATGATTATAGGTCCATCCGCTCCCGCCCGACAACTCCGGATGCGAACGGTTAGCCCTTAGCACTTGCCTGCTCCGGACGCCGACCGCCGGACGCAGCTGTCCATGATGATAATCCAGGTTGGCGGTCACGCCGCCGACGTACCGAATTCGGTTCTCCGGTTGATCCATAACGCCCTCCATCTTCTACCGTTTAACAACACTTTACACGGTTTTGGATCTCCATTTATAGGCTTATTGCGCTGTATTTATAGGGGAATATGGAAAAATGGCGGTGCAGGGTTAAGCCGCACCACCATTTTTGCTCAGTCTCGACGACCCGTTACGCCTTCGCCAAGTGAACACTTCGGCCTAAAGCGTCTTGCCTGTCAGCTCCCCCACCGGCGGAAGTCCCCAGCGGTTGCCCGTATTGCTTAGCAGCACTGAGCGTTGAGCCGAGCTGTGACGAGACTGCCAGCATCGTTTCCTCCTTAATCCAGGCCGTTCTCGAATACGACGCAGTCGCCTGAATGAAGCTCCAGGGTAATGATCTCTTCCTCCGTCCAGCCGATCGCGCCGTTATTCCGAATCGATGCCCTTCCTCCGAACGGATTGACGAGCCGGATCGTTTGGTCGCGTTCGCTGTACACTGTAACACTCTGAACCTTTCCGCCCGTCTTGATTCCCGACAGCAGAAAAGCACCCTCCGCCCGAATGCCAGCGAACGAGGTGTCTTTGAATCGCCGTGACAGCCCCTCGAACACCCGGACGGTTCCTCTTACGCATTGCACATACATTTCCAGAACGGCCGCCGCCGCCGCGATCGAGGCTTCCGCCTGCATGGTATCGCCTCCGGTAAACTGGCAGAAGCCTTCATAATTGGCGTTATGCCTAGTAGCATAGCTCGGCATCATGTAGAGCTCCCTCAGCAAGTGAAGAGAAAGCAGCGCCATATCCGCACGGCCCAAGCGGTTGTGCAAAATCGAAGCCCAAGGCATCGACCAGCCGGCCCATCGCCCCATGCCTTTGTCGATCCATGACTTATAAGCGTTCGAGACGGCCTCTCTCTGCGCAGGATCGTCCATATTGATTGTGTCGAATGGAAAGATGCCGGCCAAATGAGAATGATGACGGTGCGATTCGGAGAGCGGCTGTCCTTCCCACAGATACAACTCGAGCCCAGGCTTCTTGCCGAACTCTTGGAATTGCCTCGGCCCTGCTGTATAGGGCGGCAGCTTCGCGCAGATGTCGGATGCTATGGCTGCGGTATCGGAATCGATTCCGTACTTTTCTTCGAGCTCCAGGAGCTTTTCGCATAAAAAGCGTACGTTGACGAGAAAGAAGGTCGAATTCCGGCCGAGTCCGGCTTGCGACGAACCGCCATATTCTGGCGAAACGGTTACCGGCAGCGAATAGCGCTCTCCATCTTGCTCCATCATCGCCCTGAATACATTAAGAGCCTTTTTCATAAAAGGATACACTTCGCCCAGCATGTACTCCTCGTCACCGGCATACCGGGCATATTGCCACATCATCTGGGCGATCCACGAGGTGTTCGCCTGATCTATCGTTCCGGTCCACATGCCGCCGACCGGACGACCGCGGTCGTCCACCGAATGGCCAAGCATATATCCGTCTTCGATGCCGACGAAACGCTTGGCATTCAGAGCCAGCGTTGGCTTCCAGCCATCGATCATGGAGAAAAGCGGCTTCAGGCAATCCAGCAGATTGGAACCGTATGCCGGCCATAAGCACTGTTGAACGTTAATATTGAAGTGATAATCGCTGCTCCATGGCGGATTCCGGTATTCCTCAGCCCAGGGACCTTGCAGCGTCGGTGCGATTTTGCCCGGCATAGAATTGCCTAACATCCTGTAGATTCCCAAGTAATACATTCGCTCAATTTCGGCATCAGGCAAGGTTATATCCGCCGCCTGACGCCATAATGCCCGCCAATGCTCTCTTGTTCCTCTTATTGCGTCGGCATAAGCGGCATCGGAAAGGAAAACCGAATCCAGATGAGCGTGTGCCGCGCGCGCCGCCTTCTCCGGATCAGCGCCGTATTCAGCGGCTATCGCAAGCTTCCCTTCGCCCTGCCTCATCCATACGGCGCATGCGGGATCCTCCGGAAGCTCCTGCACCCAGCCATCCTCCATTGRCGCAGGGGCCGGAATCCCGAAGTCGTCGAAGTACGCCTTCGTCTTTCCGAAAGAATAAGACGGCACGGGCTTTACGCTCTCGATCATCTCTCCGCCGCCTGACATCAGCAGCATCGGTTTGTCGATCGGAATGGAAAGGCGGATGAGATGCTCACTTCCCCCATGACCGCAGACCAGCCGGGCTTCACCTTCGGTCATGTGCAGGAAAGCCGAATGAATTCGCACATCCGGCTTCAGCCTCACTTCGAACAGGCCCATCGCCAGCCGGGTCGGCCGTTTCTCCTTGCCGTTCATCATCATGGTCGGATAGAGCTCCCGCGCGCCTTCGAAGTCGCCGCTCTCCAGCAGTGATTTCAGATGCCCGTACGTACAATCTTCCCGCCATATCGTTCCTCCGCGATGATCCCAATAATCGGCCCGGTTAATCGTCAGCATAATAGTCCGGTCCTGAAACCAGATTAGCGCTCCGAACACGCCGTTCGACAACGGAATCCCGTCATGACAATAACCGGTATCCAGCGTCCACGACACATCATAGGTCGGACTTATTTCAACGGCTTTCACATTTCTCTTCTCCCTTCTCTAATCGCCAAGTCTCCTCTTCCTTACTTGCAGCCGAAAATAAGCTCATGCAAGAGCAGGTCAAGCGGAGGGTTGCAGCCCATCCGTCCTTCGAGGCGAAGACCCATAAAAATAAGCTCGCCCCTCCCAAGCCGAACCGAGCCGACGACAGGCACCCTGCGTTTGCGGGATCCAGCCGATGCCGTCCCACCTCTCGGCTTCGCGTACGTATACAATAGCGGCGACATCGACTCTGAGCACCAGCCGCATCCTGTCAGAGCGTCTATTCGGTCTAGCGTCTTGTTATAAAAGAATTGGAAATCTGAAGCCCCGAATTGCTCTAGCCGCTTATCCGCTTCGTCGAAGGCCAGCGTATACAAACTGCCTGCTTTTTCCTGTCGCACGGTGATATCCCCGATTCGCCATTCGGCTTCTCCTCTCTCATCAGGGAAAATGATCGCCCTTGCCCCCGCATCTATCGCTCTCGCGATCTCCGTTTCGTGGAGACGAAACGCTTCAGCCGAAGACAAAGCTATTACGTCGAAAGGGAGGCCGGCTGCATAACTCCGGCTGCGAACGCCCATTGCGGCGAACAGCGCTTCCGCAGCGGTTCCGGTCGCCGCTGCAGTGACCTTAGTTTCGCCCTCTATGAGCTGGACGTTGTTCGCGAATACCTCGATGTCTATCCGCTCGCTGTTGATGAGTTCTCCTGCACGATTATATAGTGAAATGTCGGCTTGGAGCGTCCGGCGTCTATCGACCGCCGGCATGACGAACGGCACGGAGCCGACATAAGCGGAATCGGTACTCCCTATGTCTGCTTCAAGCTCGAAGGACGCGTAATCCTCGGTTTCGTTCCGAAGCGTAGCGACCAGCCTCAACCCTTGATATTGATCAGGCGTATCGTTAAGCAGCCAGGCTTCCAGCTCAACTAACTCGCCTGTATAAGCGCGCCATCGGTCGCTCCGCCAATGAACGCGCAGCGGCTCCAGACTGTCTCGATATGCGAAGTAGGCAGGCTTTGGCACCCGGTCGGCTCCGACAAGCGCTTTCATCCATCCCGACGGCCAGGCGTCGATGAGCAGATGGATGGCGGACTGCACGACCAGATCGGAACGCCTTCGGATCGCATCGGTCATCAACCTTGTGACGGTAGCCTGATATCGCTGGCTCCGCTCGATCCAATCCCCGATTCGGTCGGATTCCGGGTACCAATCCCCATGATGCGAATACGTCTGACTGTCGACGATTGCATCCGGCATCCAAGGGTCATCCGGGCTCTTCGGCAGCCATTCACGCGGATAACGCTTCAGCATCAAGGCATGATGATCGAGAGCCTCCGATCCGTATTCCCCACATCCGCTCTTCCAGCCATTCTTTAGCGGTGGAAGCCCGCCCTTATAGAGCTCTCCGAACGAAATCATATGGTTCGTATACCACATCGTATAGCAGTGATAATCGGACAGCCCCGTTTCCGTCGGCGGATCATAATCGCCGTCCGCGTTTTTCACGACGCGGTCCGGATTTTCGATATAAATGGCATGCCTTGCCGACGAGAAGAAAGCTTCCAATTCGTCCCGATACAGATGCCGGTGTCCTTTGCCCCGCTTCGCGGGACGGGATGGCTCATTGATGAGCGATACCATTACGACGCTCGGATGGCTTCGAATGAGCCGTTCCATTTCGGCGGCCTGTCGGACCGCCTCGCAGAACTTGCTTCGACGGATATAGCCGAACGCCGGCAAATCGCATTGGTTCATCATGCCGAGACGGTCCATAAAATCGTAAATTTCTTCTTGCACTGGGCGCTGCGTAATCCGGTAAAAATTCAGATTGGCCAGCTTCGCGATCAAAATATCGTCAATGAGCTGCTCTTCGTCTCCCCGCATGACGCACTGCTGGAGATGTCCCATTTCGTTTGCGCCCCGCAGCAGGATCGGCCGGCCGTTCAAAAAGAGCGATCCTTTTGGCTCGGCTGCTTCGTCCATCCGGAAAGACCTCATGCCGAAGCAGCGGTCCTTTGCGTCCAAAAGTCTCCCTTCGCAGTCTAGACTCGCCCTAAGCCGGTATAAGTGCGGCGCGTCAGGCTCCCAGCTGCGGAATGCCGGGAACATAATTTTGTACCGGTAATTGTTCATGCCTGGACCCGCGTAAGCAATCGGGAAGCGAATGCCGGAGAGCCCTTCCCCTTCGAAATTGTCCGCAAAAACGTCGATCGTCAGCTCGGATCCTTCGATGAGACCCGCCGTCATGTTCATGACGTCGATCCATGCCTCGAAAGAGCCGTCCTCGGGATTTGGCTTAATAAATATGTCTTCCACGAAAAGCTCCGCCCGTTCCTCCAGGAACACCGAGTTGTAAATGCCTGCGCCGGGCGGGCAATGATGCCAGCCGTACACCGGCTCGTCCCAGCCTGGGCCCGTGGCGGCGTACATCTTATCTCCATCGAGTCGCGTACCGTTTACGCCCATCATCGGATAATCGTTCTTTACTTCGACAACGAGCACGTTCGTCTCCTCAAGCAAAGAAGTGATGTCGAACTCGAAAGGCGCGAACAATCCTTCGTGCATGCCCGCGCATTTCCCATTCACGTAAACGGCCGCTTCATAGTCGACAGCCTTAAAAACAAGAAACACTTTCTTTCCTGCTTTCGGCTTCGGATAGCTAAAGGTCGTCCGGTAATAGCCTGTCCACCGGCCTTCCTCCTTGGTCGGCCCGCGGAAGTCGGGAATCGAAACCCGTTTCCACTCACCTTCGCCCCGCAGCACGCGAGCGAATTCCCCGCTTCCTCCCTCTTCGTAACGGAAATCGAAGCTGGCCAGCTCCCGGCTGGGGCGGTTATAGGCGGGAGGCGGCGATAGACGCCTCAGATAGGGGCGATATCGCTCGCGAAGCTCTGCCAGTTCTTGCCCGAACCGACTCAGCCGATCCTCAAAGCTCGGCTCGATCAAACGCTCGGCGGCTCTATCTCTATCTCCCCTCCTGAACAACCTCCTCTTCCATTCGCGCGGCCGGATTACGGTCATGCCGTCTTTCGCAAGCGGATGCTCGCGAAGCGCGATTTCTGCGAAAGGATCCAAAACCTGTGAACTGCCCTCTTGCGTTCGGTCAGATATCAATTAAGCGCCTCCCCTTCCAGAAAGAACGATAGCCTCTATCGCCTATCAACATTTTTCGAACCCTATCATCCTTAATCCTAGCACCGCCTATAGGGGCAAACAATCCATCAACCCTGCTTTCCATAGGGCATTTAAACTTTAATGTTCCGCTCGCTCACCATGCCGCGAGAAACAGAAAGCGAGCAGACCATTTAGGCCTGCTCGCTTTCTAATTTCATACTTATGTTTGGTACTGCCTTTCGAATGGCCGCGAAATCGTATATTTTATGCCCGGCTCCGTCGGAAACTCAAAGACGCAAGGAGCGATCTCGCGAACTTCGACCGTTTCCGATCCGACGGTTACCTGTACGGTTCCATGGGTTCGAATACGGCAAACCTCGCCATTCGCCGATGCAATTACGGCTTCGCGAAGGGAGTGATCCGACCATGCCAGTGATACCGTAAACCCGCCGCGTGCGCGCAAACCGGATATACGTCCTCCCTTCCACGCACCCGGCAGTGCCGGCAGCAGGTTCAGCTCGCCTGCATGGCTCTGCAGCAGCATCTCGGCTATACCCGCCGTCGCCCCGAGGTTGGCTTCGATCGTAAGCGGATAAAATGTCAGCTTCGGATGACGGTGAGCATTGAACAAATTGTCAAACGGATTTTTTAACAATTTGGTCAAATAACGATGCGACATCTCACCGTCCTCCAGTCTCGCGAACAGGCTGATCAACCAGGCGAAGCACCAGCCGACAGCGTCTTCTCCCTCGTGAAGCAGCCGAAGGTCGATCGATACTCGGCAAGCACTTGCCAGCTCGGGGGTGCCGCGCATGTCGATCTCACTGCCCGGATGCAGCGGATATAGATGGGCCATATGCCGGTGTCCGGGCTCCGCTTCTTCGAAATCCAAGTACCACTCCTGCAGTTGTCCACGGCGGCCGATCCGGAATGGGTGAAGACGCGCCCTGGCTGCGGCCAGTTCCAGATGCAGCTCCCGATCGATCCCGAGAAGGTCGGAAGCTTTCATGCAGTTTCCGAAAAGCTCGCCGATCAAAGCAATATCCATAGTGGCGTCCAGACTGACGGCGGCTTTGCGTCCGTCAGGCAAGGTGAATGTATTCTCCGGCGAGGTGGAAGGATTGGAAACCAAGCAGCCGTCCGCATCCTCGACGAGATAGTCCAGGAAAAACGACGCGGCTTCTTTCATGATCGGATAAGCGGTCGAGGCCAAAAACGTCCGATCTCCCCCGAACCGGTAATGCTCCCATAAATGCTGGCAGAGCCAAGCTCCCCCCATCGGCCAGTACGCCCAGCTTGCGGGGCCTTTAGACGGTCCTCCGGACGGCGTCGTGACTCGCCAAAGGTCAACGGCATGATGGCTGACCCAGCCTCTTGCCTTATAGTGGGCAAGCGCCGTTTCCCTGCCGGCTATCCGTAAGTCCTCCAATAGACGAAAGAGCGGCTCGTGACATTCCGCAAGATTGCAAACCTCGGCAGGCCAGTAATTCATTTGCGTATTAATGTTGACCGTATAATTGCACGACCAAGGAGGTCTGACTGACTGATTCCAAATACCTTGCAAGTTCGCCGCTTGTGTTCCTGGCCGGGATGACGATAGAAGCAAATATCTACCGAACTGGAAGAACAGAACGGCAAGCTGCTCGTCTTCCTTTCCTTCGCGAAGCGCCCGAATTCGCTCGTCAGTCGGCAGATGCTGCTGGCCGGGCGCCTCAAGCTCAAACTCCACCCGTCCGTATAGCGACCTGAAATCCCTTACATGCCGGTCCAGCAGCTCGGTGTATGAACGCTTGGCAGCTGCCTCTAGATAGGAGCGGCATAGCTCGGAAGGGTTTCGGCCCTCCAGGACGGGATCCTTGTCGAAGCCGTTGAAGCTGGTCGCCGCTGCCAGGAGGAAGGTTACGGCGTCCGCTCCTTCGATCCGGATCCGTCCTTCCCAGGCGTCCGCCGCCGCTCCGCCTTCCGGCAGGGCGAGCAGCTGCGCCTCGAAGCGGATGCCCCGCTCTTCCTCATAGATGACCGGATCGTCGCTTCGGGCATGAAGCGGCTCCACATGCGAGGGGCTTCGCCCCTGCATCGCAAGCTTATCGGCGGAGACCCGGTGCACCTGATGGCGCAGCTGACTGTCAAACGATGCCCGGACGGCTATCCGGCCGGGCTGGTCGGCGGTAAAACGCACGACCATCACCTGATCGGCCGCGGAGACGAAAGTTTCGCGGACATACCGCACCCCGTTTAACGTAAACCGCGTCCGGCAGACCGCATCGTTCAGGTCAAGCTCACGCCTGTAATTTTCCGCTTCGCCGGCCTCTTCCAGCCCGAGATACAAGTCGCCGAGCGGCTGATAAGACTCGGACCACGGCCCCAGCATATGCTCTTCGATTGTCCGCTGGGCTTCCGGGTATTTCCCTTCGAATACGAGCTTCCGCGCCTTCTCCAGATAGGCTGCCGCCTCCCGGTTATTCGGATCGGACGGATGACCCGACCATAACGTATCCTCGTTCAGTGCAATACGTTCCTGAAAAATACCGCCGTATACCATCCCGCCCAGCCGGCCGTTCCCTACGGCAAGCGCTTCCACCCATTCCGCAGCAGGATTCCGGTACCACAGCATCCCTTCATTCGCTCTCATTACGTTAATCGCCTCCTTGCGCATCATTCCGGTCTTCCAAAATCCAGACGCCGTGTGCGGGAAGCGAGGCTTCTCCGCTAATTTTCGAGCCTCCGAGCAGCTCGCGCAGCGGCCCCTGGCCGACATAGACGTTAGACGGGCGGTCGTTGTGGTTAAGCAGGAAAAGGTATCTCTTTCCGTCCTTTACTCTAGCGCATGCTTCCACGCCAGGAGGCGTCTGCGCAACTGGGACGATCTTGTTCCTAGCCGTCAATTCCGAGAAAAGGGCTGACAAGAACCGCTCCTCCGGATCGGACGAAATATACCAAGCCTCGCCCTTGCCGAACCGATTGCGCGTAACCGCAGGCATGCCTGCGAAAAAGTCGCCGCCGTAGATGGCAACCGTTTCCGCCCCTTCCGTATGCAGGCGCTCGCACATCAAGCCGCATGTATAAGTGCCTATAGCCAGGTCGGCATTCCCATTCATCACAAGAGAGTTCGTCTGATCTGGAAACAATGGGTCGATTTCTTCCACCCAGATGCCGAGCAGCCTCCTAAGCTCGCCGGGATAGCCCCCGAGCGTCACCAAATCGTTTTCCTGCACAATCCCGCTAAAGAATGTCGTCACAAACGTGCCGCCACTCGCCGTATACGTCTCCAGCTTCTCTGCGAAGCCCGGTTTAATCATGTACAGCACGGGCGCAATAACTAAAGCATAGTCACCTAACTCCGTATCCGTGCCGATCATATCGACTTGCACATTAAGGGCGTAAAAAGCGTCGTAATAACGCTGAATTTGCCGCAAATATTTGAGCTGCTTCGTCGGACCGCTGGAATGCTCAATCGCCCACCAATTGTCCCAATCGAACACAATTGCCACCTTTGACTTCGTCGTCGCGCCGAGCAGCTTATCGCCCAGCTGCTGAAGCTCGCGGCCGAGTTCCGCACATTCGGAAAATACCCGCGTATGCTCATGGCCGGCATGGTCGATGACGGCCCCGTGAAACTTCTCAAAGGCGCCAGCGGAACGTCTTAGCTGGAAAAACATGACCGCCTCCGCTCCCCGCGCGACCGCCTGAAAGCTCCACAGCCGTATGACGCCTGGCCGCTTCAGCGGATTAACGTCCTTCCAGTTCAATTGGCTAGGGCTCTGTTCCATCAGCAGGAACGGTTCGCCGTTTTTCAGCCCACGCATCAGATCGTGCCGCATGGCAATTTGGCTCATCGGCATGTCATTGACCGGATAGCTGTCCAGCGCGACAATATCCAACTCTTTAGCCCATTTGAAATAATCGAGCGGCTTATAAGTGCCGTTGCTCTGGAAATTAGTCGTGACAATTGCATCCGGAATAACGGATTTAATCGCATTGCGCTCCAATTTATAGCACGCCAGAAAGCTGTCCGAGTTGAAACGGTCGTAATCGATCGACATGGCTGGGAATGCCGTGGATTCATGGCCGGAAACATTGAAATGCTCGCTCTGTTGGCTCGGCAGCACGATCTCCTCCCATTCGTAAAACGTATGCCCCCAGAACGACGTGTACCACGCACTGTTCAACGCATCAAGCGTGCCGTAACGCTCCTGCAGCCAGACGCGGAACGCCCGCTCGCAGTTGTCGCAATAGCATCGCCAGCCCATCTCGTTGTTGACGTGCCAGAGCAGCAAGGCCGGGTGATCCTTGTACCGCTCCGCCAGCCTCTCTGCCATCTGCTCCGAATAAAGGCGGAATGTCGGGCTGTTCGGGCAGGAATTATGCCGGCGCCCGTACTTTTTTTTGCGGCCCTGCGAATCTACGGTCAATACGTCTGGATAATGGCGCGCCATCCAAGCGGGATGGGCTGCGGTGCCGGTCCCGAGGCAAGCGCGTACTCCGTTCGCGTGCAGCAGATCCATGACGTCGTCCAGCCATTCGAATCGGTACGTCTTCTCGTCCGGCTGGTTCCGTGCCCATGAGAAGACGTTGACCGTGGCGATATCGATTCCGGCAAGCTTGAACAGCCGCATATCCTCTTCCCACACGTCGCGCGGCCATTGCTCGGGATTGTAGTCCCCGCCGTATAATATTTTGTTTGATAATCCGTTCATTGAACCGGCTCCTCTCTCATCTGATCCCACTCGATCCGTTGCGGCAATCGCAGGCTTGCGCTTTCGCCGCGATCCGTTCCCGCAGCGATCGGCATCAATCGGATCGAGAACGAAACTGGCTCCGCAGGGATCAAATAATCCGGCAGGGTCGGTGCATAGCCGCAGCTGTGATTGCCGAGTCCGGTCTGGCGCCAGTCGATGCTTACTTCGGTCGCGCCTAGAGGCTCCAAATCCGAGTGGTGCCGGGCGGCGCTTAAAGCCTCGGTCGAATACGGCCGCGCACCGACCTGTCCGAGCGAAGCACCCGTTCCGGAAACCAGAAGTCCGGCTCCATTAGCGGCGGCGATGCTCGCCCAGCGGACATCGGCCTTGCTGCCGTTCTCCTGCGGCTTAATGTACGGAACGAATTGTTCATCGCTGGTTCCTTCGTACAAGCCCAGCTTGCCGCTCTCTTTGCGGTCCGCATAGCATTCATGCGGGCCGAGGCCGAACCAGGTCATACGCCCGAACCGGGAGGGCATAACGAACCGCAGTCCGATCCTTGGCAGCGGCGGGAGCCCTTCCTTGAGCGGCTTGATCATGGTTTCGATCGTCACGTCGCCGCTGCCGTAGATGGTGTACAGCTGAACAGCCGAGAACGCAGGCCGCAAGCCGTTTACACCAAGAATCATCTCCGTCCGAACCTGGACGGCCAGGCCTCCCGCGATATGCCGGGCCTCCATGTATCTGACGTGAGCTTCCAGCTCGTGATAGCCGGCCTCCCGCCATCGCTTCGCCAGATGAACGTCGTTATCGACCGGCGCCCTCCACAGCTGGATCCGGGGGCCCGACTCCAGCAGACTTATGCCGTCTTGCTCCCAATGGTCCATCACGCCGCTCAGCTTGTCGAACGTTAATGCGAATCCTGCTCCGGTCACCTTTACGAACCGTCTGCCATCGTCTAAGGAAACGCCGCTCATGGCCGCCGGTGATACCGGCGTCAAGGTAGCCATTGCGGTCGAAATGGGAATATCCGCCCAGGCTACCTCATGCCCGGCAGGCGCCCAGCATGTCGTTTCGCGGAGCAAGAAGCTCACATGGAGCCAATATTCTCCGCTCCAAGGCGTCGGTTTCGTCTGGTAAGGAACGGTGACGAACCGCTCTTCTCTCGCGGCAATCGCGAGCGGTGGCAGCGTTCCATCCTCGACTGCTTCGCCATCCCGGTAGACGGTCCACCGGACGTCCAGATGCTCGAGCGAGACGAAATCGTACCGGTTGCGAATCCGGAGCAGGCGTTCTCCATTGGCCGGCTGCACGACGACCGGCTCTATCGCCTTCTTGAACTCCAGAAGCGCCGGCTTGACGGACCGGTCCGGAAAGAGCAGACCGTCGATGCAGAAGTGGCCGCTGTTCGGATTGTCGCCGAAATCGCCACCGTAGGCATATTCGAAGCCGCCGTCCGGCTTCTTCCGCCGTAAGGAGAGGTCCGCCCACTCCCAGATCAAGCCCCCGCAAAGGCGCGGATAGCGGAATACCGTATCCCAATATTCCTTTTGGTTGCCTAGCGCATTGCCCATTGCATGACCGAATTCGACCATCAAATAGGGCCGGGTTTCGTCCGTTTTTTCGCCTTCCGCAAACAACATATCCACTGACGGGTACATGCTGCTGACAATATCCACGACAGGTGCGTCGTAAGCCCGCTCGTAATGGACCGGACGTGTCGGATCCTTCTCCCGTACCCAAGCAGCCATCGCATCGTGGTTCTCGCCGTAGCCCGATTCGTTGCCAAGCGACCAAACGATGACGGACGGATGGTTCTTGTCCCGCTCGACGACCCGAACGATACGATCCATAAATGCCTCCTTCCATGCCGGGTCATTCGCCAACCGGCTTTCAAAGGCTGTTTTCTCGTCAGGATTGTCGACCCAGCGGCTGATTTCGCCCAGAAAAACGCAGCCGTGCGTTTCCAAATCCGCTTCGTCGACGACGAACAGACCGTAACGGTCGCACAGGTCTAGCCAGCGCTCGTCATTCGGATAATGCGAACAGCGTACCGTATTGATATTGTGACGTTTCATCAGCTCAACGTCCTTGATCATCGCTTCCATCGTCATGACGTGGCCGAGCTCGGGATCGAATTCGTTCCGGTTGACCCCTCGGATGATGATCGGTTTGCCGTTAACCAGCAGGCGTCCGTCCCGCACCCGGACATCCCGGAAGCCGACCGCGTAACGATATACCTCCTCTGCCTGTCCGTGCTCGCCGGATAAGGTGATGAGCAGCGTGTAAAGATTCGGCTCTTCCGCCGACCAAAGCATGGGAGCGCACACGGGAATCTCTACTCGGACGTCGGCTTCCGGCGAGCACCCCAAAAGACGAGGAACGCCGGTTTCACTTGCGGCGACCGTCGATCCGTCGGCATTCAGCAGCTCGGTCCGGATCCGATATCCCTCTCCGGTGCTGCCCGAGGACGCAGCAACGCTTATGCCAAGCTCGAGCGCTCCGCTGTCGTACGTATCGGACAGGCGGGTCCGGATACGGGTGTCCCGCAGGCGGACGGCGGATGGGAACGACACCAGGTAGACTTCCCGAAAAATGCCGCTTAGCCGCCATTTATCCTGATCTTCCAGGTAACTGCCGGTCGACCACTGATAGACACGAACGGCAAGCTTGTTGACTCCCGGACGGATCAGGTCCGTCACCTTAAACGTCATCCGGTTGTGGCTGCCTTGTCCGAAGCCCGCTTCCTCGCCGTTGACCCAGATGTGAAAGGCGGAGTCTACGCCTTCAAATACAAGAAAAACGTCGCCGCCTGCCTGCTGTTCCGACAAGTCGAACGATCGCCGGTAACAACCGGTCGGGTTCCGCTTCGGAATATGAGGCGGATCGACCGGGAATGGATATTTACTGCTGCTGTATAAAGGCGTTCCGTAACCGAACAGCTGCCAGTTCGACGGCACTGGAATCCGGTCCCAATCCTCGTCTGCGAACGATTCGTCAAAAAAACCCTCCGGCGCATCCTCGGGACACTCGGCGTAATGGAACTTCCATTCGCCATTTAACATTTGGACATAGGTGGAGGCGTTCTTGTCGCAAGCAGCCGCGGCCGCAAGCGCCGTCTCCCTGTCGGGAAAAGGAATGCCGCGCGCGTCCGCCGGCTCGGCATGAATCTGCAAAATGTCCGGGTTCTCCCAATCCGGCTGCTCCTGATTGAAACGCAATCTCATGTCTTAACAGCTCCTCTTCGCCTCATTCGATCGAAATATCACGACGGCCCTGAACCAGCGGAGTGCGCCGACCCAAGGCCGTCCAACCGCCTTCTTCAATAAGCGGCGATAAAGAAATAGGAACCCGGACCCGTGCGGTAAACCGCATAACCGTCTTCGTACGCGAGCCATTCGGCTGCCGGTCCACTCATGCGCACCTCCGCGTGCGATGCTGCAGGAATGAATATGCGGCCCTCGCTGTTCGCGGGTATTTCTACTTTTACTGAAACCGTCCGCCCGGGACCGAGCTCCCATCTCACGCTCGCCAAGCCGGGACGCAGCTGCTGCCATGCTTCCGCCCATGCTACATCGCCTATGACGGCCGGCTTCACCTTCACGATGAAGCGCCCGGTCCCCGGCTGGTAACGGTAATCCAGACCGGCCAAGCTGCTGTACAACCACTCTTCGATATGGCCGAGCATGAAATGGTTTTGCGATTTTCCGATGGTCGGTCCGTCCCAGGCTTCTGTCAGCGTCGTTGCGCCGTGTGCAATCTGATAGCCGTAGCCGGGCGTATCCGTGTTCCTCGTCATCCGGTAAATGACATCCGAACGGCCGCCGCGGGCGAGTGCCAGAAGCACATACCGATGACCGACATCGCCCGAGGTCGTCAGCCATCCCCGCTCCCCTATGTTACGGACTAGGCGGTTCAAGAGCGCGCCGCGCTGCTCCTCCGGCGCAAGGCCGATTACGAGCGGCATCGCTGTCGCGGTATCGCTTCCTTCGGCGTATTGCGCCGAGGAAGGATCATAGAACGCCTCGTTAAACGCCTCTTTGACGGATTCGGCAAGCTTCGCATACGCGGACGCGTCCTCCTCGTTGCCAAGCACGGCCGCAATTTGCCGCATCGCGCCGACCAGCCCGAAGTAGATGGCGGTTTCCACCAGCTCGATGGGCGTATTTTGAGCAAAGCCCGGCCCCTTAGGTCCGATATCGTACCAATCGCCGAGTCCGCCACGGAGAATGAATCCTTCCGCCGTTTCAGTTAAATAATCGATGTAGCGGCGCATCCCATCGTAATGTCTTTCCAGCGAGCCTTTGCTGCCGTAACGTTGAAGCATTTCCCATGCAACCAGAATGTAAGAGCCTCCCCAGGCAGCCGCATCTCGGAACATATGCCAAGGCTCCTTGAATACTACGTATTCCGGCGCTGTTGTCGGCACCATCCCGTTCGGAAGCTGGGCATCGGCCATATCGCGCATGATTTTGTCCAAAAGCGCTTCAATATCGTAATTAAACATGATGGAGGGGCCCATCAGATGAAGCTGCTCCAGCCAGCCCAACTTCTCGCGGTGAGGGCAGTCCGTGAAAATGCTCTTCATGTTGCTGAGAATCGCCCAATCGATTATTTCGTGAATCTGGTTCAGCATCGGGTCCGAGCATAGGAAGCCGCCGCACACGGGCGTGTCCGGACAGATCATTTGGCCCTCGAGACCGTGCAGCACCGGAAGCCCAGCTTCCCCTCCGCTTTCATAACCGTAAGGTACCGCGCCTGCCACCTGCACGTACCGGAAGCCGTAGTACGAAAACCGGGGATGCCACTCTTCCATGTTTCCGCCTTTCAAGACGTAGTTCAGCTCGTACGGCGAGCCCGAATATTTCTGATTGGACATGCCCTCATCCGTTAGAAGCTCGGCTGGCGTCAGCTTGACCCGCGCTCCTTTCGTTCCACTTATGCGGATAGACGGCCAGCCCGAAAAATTTTGGCCCAGGTCGTATACGTAGACGCCTTTCCGCGGCTCCGAGACGCCGGACACCGGAAACCGCTTCGTTACCGTGAGCGGAGGAGACGATTGCACCGACAGCTTGCCTTGCGGCGGCTGCAGCTCGCAGACCCTCCTCCATCTTTCGTTCTCCTCGAAGCCGGGCTCATCCCAACCCTCCTGCTCCAGTCCGGCATCATAATCCTCTCCGCCGTATATGCAGGAGAAGGTGAGGGGACTTTCGCTCATCGACCACGAACGATCGGTGACGATCGTATCCGTCGTGCCGTCGTCGTAATCGATAACCAGCTCGGCCAGGCATTTCGGCTCTCCGTAGCTGTCTTTGAATTTCGTATAGCGGCCGCCTGCAACATGATAAAATCCGTTGCCGAGAAGAACGCCAACCGTGTTCTCCCCCTGCCGGACTTGATGAGTCAAGTCATAGACCGAATAAAGCACGGTTTTGTCGTAGTCCGTCCATCCCGGTTCAAGCTCCCGCTGTCCAACCTTCGCCCCGTTCAAACGCATTTCATAGTGGCCTAATCCGGAAATGTATGCACGCGCACGCGTTACCGTCCCCTTTACATTGAAAGACCTTCGGAGCTGAACGAGCGGCTGATCGCCGATCGCCCCGGCAGAGGCGCCGATCCAGCGTCCCGACCAACAGTCTCCGGCCAGCATACCCGTTTCCCACCACGCCGTACCGCTGGTCGAAGGCTTCCCCTGTTCGTCCCACACCGTCACATTCCAGTAATACCGCTGCCTCGGCAGTATCGCGACGCCTTCGTAAGGGACGGAAGTATGCGCGCCGGTTCTCACGATTCCACTATCCCACGCATCCGGCAATCCCGTCTTCAGCCGTTCTTCGCTGGTTGCAACGGCAATCCGGAATGCGCTCTGGCTGCTTCCGGGACCTTCCGGCCTGCCGAACGACCAGCAAAACTGCGGCCTGTCAACGTCCAGGCCGAGCGGAAATTGTATTCCTTCTGTGCGCAAAGTCGCGATTTTGATCGCTGCCACCTCGTTCCTCCTTATTGGCCGCTTGGAAGCGGCAGCCTGATTACTCAATCGTCGGAAATGACGACAAGCATTGGACCGGACCCGTTCAGAGCTTCTGTGATGTTGCGACGGCTATCGTCCGGTATTCGGGGAAAAAATTGCAGGTCCTATCGCCTACTTGAGGCTTTCTGCATGCCGTATAAAAGTGATATAAAACGCCATTATGCGCGATGACGGAAGGCTTATGGGCATATACTTCGTCAAGGTCTCCCTCTTCGCCGACAGCGATGATCGGCTCGGAATGCTTCGTCCAATTCAGAAGATCGCCCGAATAGGCTATTCCCTCCTGCGCTTTCTTGTAATCGTAGCCAAAGAAGAACATGGCCCAGCGTCCTCCGTCCCGAAGAACGCATGGATCGCTGACGAACCCGCTGTCCCACGCATTCGGCGTCACTCGGATAACGGGATTATCTTTATGCCTCGTCCAATGGATCAAATCCTTCGAAGTGGCAAGCCCGGTCTGCTCAATCCAGCGTCCGTGGTTTTGGTTTTTGGCGTTATAAAATAAATAAAATGTCCCTTCATGCTCCAGCAGACACTCCTTGTAGAGCCCCCCTCTTTCCCACGCCTCGCCTCCCTCCGGCGTCAGGATCGGATCAGGCAGGCGATGCCATTCAAGCAAATTCTCGTCCTCCGTCCAAGCCAGACCGATTTTGGCGGAGCCTTCCTCGTATCCTTCTCCCGGATAGGAATGATAGGCTAGCCAATACTTGCCGTTCCATTTTTTCAGCGTCCCCGGCCCATACATCTCGTTATCCCGCAAAATCCAAGTTCCCGCAACGTTCCTTGAATCCCAGCTCGAACCATCGTTCCGGCGCAAAATCGTCGATTGGGGTTCCCATTTCAGCAGATCGTCGCTAACTGCAAGAGCCGTCTGATAGCCGGTTCCGTCGTAGCCGACGTACATCATATAGAAACGTCCATGGTGGCGGAACACGAAAGGGCAATCGACCGCATGATAGTCGAAAGCGCCTTCCTCGCCGGAGCCGACCAGCACCGGCCTGCTCCATTTATAAGGCGTCAGCCAATTATTGATATTCAATTTCCATCATCTCCCGGTTGTGTGATCGATGCGCGCACGGGACCATACAAACCTCCTGTCGGAAAAGAAGCCTGCCATTCCGRCCGATGGGTCTTGTCCCAATAAGTGACGGCCGGATTCGCGCCGACGAGACTGGTCGGACGACCGTGCTCGTAATGCGTGCCAAGCGTATTTGTAACACGTATACGCAGCAAGTGCGAGCCTGCTGACAGCGTCCCTATCGCATAACGGTAAGGGCGCCACACGCGGACGCCGACCGGAGAGCCGTCCACCCAGACTTCCGCGGTCCCTCTGACATGGCCCAGATCCAGCGTAACCGCGCTTTCCTCCTTGAATTCCAGCTTCGTCTCGTATTCCACAGCTCCGCTGTGATGAGGCAGATGAAGCGCCGTCCGCCAGTCGCCGAGCTCCCCGCGGTGAGGGACCGTCTCGAACCGCACAGGCGCGCTCAAAACGGCGGCTTCCGTCATAGCGCCGTCCGGTTCAATCCGTACGACGGCCATCGTTCCCGCATCCTGCGCAGTGAATACGGATCCGCCTCCTGCAAATCGCACTTCTTCTCCTCCGATCCATAAGCGCACACGGCCCTTTGTCTCCAGGCGCAGCCGATGCGCGCCGGCAGGCAGAGGGAACCTGAGCCAGACCGGCCGGCCGATCGCGTCAACATCCGAAACGAAAGGGATAGGTGGCTTCTCCGGTACTGAGCCGGGCATAAGCCAGCCGACGCCGGGAAGAGGATGAGGTCGGTCATTTATCCATAATGACTCCGTCTCGGCGAACTGCAGCACCCCAGCATGAAGGACATGCGAAGCATGTCCTTGTTCATCCAGCCAGCCTGGGCCGGTGCAGAACGGGATCACTCCGCCGCCCAGCAGCTCGATTCTTCCGTCCGCGAACACTTCGCCTTTGCCTTCTGGCAGCAGGAACTTGATTTCGTTCATGCCTTCGCGCCAATAGGCCGTAATATCGACTTCTTCCTGTCCCTGACGAATATACGGATTGAAGTCTCCGTGTTCTGTAATGGATACGCCGTTCACCTGCAGCACGGCCCTCCCTCGCGCGGCGAATACGACGCGGACGCGGTTCACCGGGCGATCCGCAGGAGCCGCCAGCTTCATTCGCAAGCAAGATTCGGGATTTGGCTGTCCGACGAAAAGCCATTTCGGCAGCGGATCCCCAGCGTTTTCGTTTATTTCGATTCCGGCACGCAGCATCCCGTTCGATCTGGCTTCCGCGCGCAACATGACCGTATTCGGGCCTTCCTTCAGCCAGGTCCATGCCGTTTTCTCCTCAGGGCCTCCGCTCCATTCGACGTCATTCCCGTTGATCCAGCCTATTAGCTCGGCATTGCTTTCCACCCTTATCCAGTAGCGCCCTTCTTTTGCGGTAACGGCGTTCGTGACGGCCCATACGAACTCACCCTTGGAAGCTTGGCCAAGATGCAAATATCTTCGCGGCACGCGGCCCATCCGCCCAGCCCAGGAACGGAATGCCAAATCGCCGAACACCGTGCTGTATACGAGAGGCTGCGCCTTTTTCGGATCGAAGGACTCCCCCTTATGGACATGCCAGTAAGCTGATTCGCTCCACAGCCGATCTTCCCAGCCCGCTTCGGAAAACTCCGGCATATGCCAGCCTTCCGTCACCCCGTCTTCGCCATGCTGCTCCGTACGGATTAGCATCATGCGCCGCTCGGGAGGCATAAGACCACGCTGGTCGTTGTGCAGGTCGAAGTCGCCGTACCGGTTGTCCAGCGTCGCCTCGATCCGGACGCGCCAATTGTCCAGCGTCCGGGTCTCTCCTCTGTCGGTCGACCATGCGTCCGGATTTGCAGGGAAGCGTGCTCTCCCCAAGGTCGTGACTGTCACGGAAGGGACGACCTCGTTTCGGTCGCCT
This sequence comes from Paenibacillus sp. 01T443, assembly GCF_056398325.1. Classification (NCBI taxonomy): domain Bacteria; kingdom Bacillati; phylum Bacillota; class Bacilli; order Caryophanales; family Paenibacillaceae; genus Paenibacillus; species Paenibacillus sp. 01T443. The sequence goes on along the minus strand of NZ_JBFTPE010000019.1, from coordinate 19,433 downwards.
ACGACCGGGGCGGACGCAGAAAACTCGTCCGCCGCTCGATTGCTAGGATTCATAGCGGACGCTTCGGGACAGACGATTAACGCGGCCGGCCAATGGTCGAAGCTCGCCTCAAGGGAAATCCAATCTCCTTCGCGTTTATAAGCGACGGGCTCGTTCCGGCCGCTTACCGGATCCCATAGCTCCGGAACACCTGCTGTTCGAAGCCGATAAGCAGCTGCCGTAAGAGGCCGAGCGGACTCATCCGCCGGCTCGTGCATCCGAAGCAGCGTGCCATTCTCTGGCAGCAGGAGGAAGATGTCCGCCTCGTCCGTTCGCCGATGAAGCGACAAGCCGGGGCCTTCCACCCGTTTCTCCAGCTTTTGGTCGATGAGCTCAGCTGCTTCCTCCGCCGAGCTGACAAACACGGCGCCCGGAAGCGAGCTGCGCTCTTCCTCCGGCACATCCACCCCGACGACCAGCCCGCCCTGCTTCGCCATGGCCTGCGCTTTCGAAAGAGCAGGCGCGTTCATTACAGTGGTCCCGCAAAGTACCAGCACCTTGAAATGTTCTCCAGAAATTTCCAGTCTTCCGTCCCGGACGTCGCTTCTTTCGAGAATGGAGTCGTCCACGATATCGAAGTCAAGCTTACGTTTGCGAAGCGAGTCGGAATACGCTTCGGTATCCTTCCTGTGAATGGATCCAGCTATGCTCAAGTACGCCTTCCGCAGCTGCGTAATTCGCTCATTAGGGTCGCGGTTAGAAGCTGCCATCGGATGCTCGAAAGGCTTTACATCGTCAAGCGACAGATAGCCTACCGCAGCGTAAGAAGGATAATGAACGGCAATGTCAGCCACGTGATTCCCTTCACTCAGCAAGCGGCATACCCGGCTGACCGTGTCCGCGAATACGCCGTAGTGCTCAAAGTATGGCTGACGCCAGCCCGTATCCGGCGGCGCCCATTCCCACCAGCCGCCGCGGGTGGAATAATAAACGGCGTGAGGACTGAACAGCGTCACCCCCGACTGCAGCCACGGGACCAGCCAGTGCATCGTTTCTTCGATCGTTCCGCCCCAGCCGCTGGAATGAAAAGCTTCCAACCATACGCGGGATCCGCCGTTCAGATGGACGATTGAGGAATGGGCTTTCGAATCCCCGTCCATATCCGCTCCGGGCGAGTTGTACCAGCGGTGAGTCCGGAAATAATCGAGATATAACCGCTGCGCGCCATGAACGTCAACCCTGCGCGCCGGTCCGGCTTGGTCGCATCCGATCAGCATGCCGTATTTCCGGTGCCAGTCTCCTAGAGGAATGAAAAACGCTCGTTCGGCAAGCTCCGCCGCGATCGCATAGACGCGGCGCCGGACGTCGGCAGCTCCGGGAATATTGTCGAACATCGCCGGAAGAGCATCAATCAAATTCTCGCCGTGACGTTCGCCATAAATGACCGGAACATCCGGCGACCATAGCGGCAGCGGAGGAAGCTCGTCTTGGAAGCTGCCTGCGATCGTACGCCCTAAGTCGCCTTGAAAGCGCCTTTCGAGCTCGCCGTGTATCCGGTCTAGCATAGCAGCCGACGCCCGCGGATCAAGCCAGTTAAAGCCTTGACGCACTGCGGCATAACGGTATTCGCCCGTCTCCAGCAAGAGTTGCGAGCCAGAAGGCAATTCCTCCGGCAGCTGGTACCTGCGCAGCTGGTATCCGGCATATTCCGGCTTCTCCGCCACGAGTCGCGCAAGCTCGTTAGCACCGGAGAACCCGATTTGATCGTAGAACCACAACCTCATCCCCAGCCGCTCGGCTTCCCGCAGCGCGACCTCGAACAATGTCCACCATTCCTCGCTCATGTAGACGGGACGATCCCCGCAGGAACCGTATTGCGGGCCAGTCGGCGCCAGATGGATAATGCCGATGTTGCGAAGGCCTCCCTCCCGAAACTTCTGAAGCTGCCACCTTACTCTCTCTTCCGTTACTTCTTCGCCGCTCCACCACCAGAACGGCACCGGTCCGTAATGCGGATCCGGCTCCGTAAAACGATCTCGCATATGTGCCAAGCCCGAAACCATGTGTTATCCTCTCCTCTCCTATTGCTCATCTTTTCCCGGTTCAACCGATATATTAAATTCGGTTCTGCAGTTTCGCAGCCTTCTCCGGAAGCTCGTTTGACAACCACTTTACACGGTTTCAGGCTTCCGTATATAGGCTAGTTCAACCGTCTTTATAGGGGGTTTTTGAAAGAGTCCATGGATAACGGCACATTCGATCCATTTTGCGAAACTAGTTTGGCAAACATAATGACACGCGAGATTGAGCCCTGCAAAACGATTGCTGTATTTGTAAAAAGCGTGGGGCTGTCTCAAAAGCGGTCGGATCACTTACGACATAGCTCGCTAGGGTCAAAAATGGTTTTAACATGAAAATCGAGTAAGCCTATGCGCGTGCGCATAGGCTTCTCCCAGATCCGGACATGCGGTCATCGCATACGGCTCCTCCATGATTATTCTTATATACTTGAGACATATAGATGAATGACTTTACTCGGACTTAACCATTCTCTCATGCAAAAAATCGACGATATGCATAGCCTCCATCTTTTCATCGGGCTTATGCTTCTCAATTCCAAGCTTCATTTGGAGTAAACAACCAGGATTGCTTGTCAGCATATATCGAGCCTGTGTATGCTTAGCAAGCACCATCTTATGCTCCAATAGTTGCCCCGCCATTACTGGCTGAGTAACATTATATATACCTGCAGAACCGCAGCAGCGATCCGCTTCTTTCATTTCAATGAATTCCACGTTTGTTACCTGCTTCATCAATTGCCTTGGGGACGCTGAACTTTTCATTACATTGCGAAGATGACAGGAATCTTGATAAGTAATTCGAATTTTCTCTTCTTTGTTATTCACAAGATTCTCCGTAAAAGTTGGAATACGTCCCTTTTCCATCACAAGATAGCTGATATCGACCACGCGCGATGCAAACCAGCTTGAGTCGTCACGCCAGTTCTCATCTTTATGAAGTAAATGGTCATATTCCTTCAGCAGCGCTCCGCAGCCACCAGCATTCGAAACGATATAGTCAACGCCTGTCTCCTTGAAGACTGCAATATTTTTCTTAGCCAGCTCTCTCGCGGAATCCATCTCTCCGCTATGTGCATGCAGCGCTCCGCAGCAGACCTGAGTTTTAGGTATAATCACATCGAATCCTGCTTCTGACAATAGCTCCACTGAATTCACATTCGTTCCCGCGAACATTACATCCATGATACAACCCCTGAAAAGAGCTACTCTTGCTATCGCTTCTCCTTTGGCTAGAAAGAAGTTTCCCAATTGCTCGACTACTCCATGAGCGGTTGCCTCTGGCAAAATCTCTTCCATCTCTCGCAAGTAATCAGGGAATAACCGCATAATACCAGTTCCTTTAGCCACACGCCGCAATCCCGATTTCTGATAAAAATGCAAGGAACGCCCCAGCCATTTCAATCTATTTCGATGCGGAAAAACTCGGTTAAATAATAATTTACGAATACCTTTAACGGGAAGACTATGATCATTATGGTCCTCAATGGCATCACGAGCTTGTTCAATGAGCTGTCCATATTTCACATCCGCAGGACAGACCGGTTCACATGCCCTGCAGCCAAGGCAGTGATTCATTTGTTCCTTGAATCTGTCATCCGGCTCCATCAGCCCATCAACAACCGCTTTCATAAGCGCAATACGACCACGCGGTGATTCTGATTCTACGCCTGTTTCCCGGAAAGTTGGACAAGCTGGAAGACAGAACCCGCAACGCATGCAGTTCGTTAATTGATCATAATCCATCTTTATCAGAAGTGTATGTGACAGTGGATTACTGTGTTCGATATTAGGCTTGGTCATATCATCAGCGTTAGCCATGCTGCAGAACCACCCTTTTTTTCGTTTCTTTTGCAAATATTTTTCCAGGGTTCAGAATATGGTGAGGATCAAATACCTCTTTGATACCGCGCATAACTTCCATGCCTGCTGCACCCACCTTCCATTCGAGATAAGGTGCCTTTACCATTCCCACACCATGTTCTCCGGTTATCGTGCCTCCTAACTCGATAGCAGCCTCAAAAATTTCAGCAAAGGCTAATTCTACTCGATGTATCTCTTCCGTATCCCTTGCATCTGTCATGGCCGTAGGATGAAGATTACCGTCACCTGCATGGCCGAAAGTGGCAATTGTAACCTGGTATTTCTGCGCAATTTCATTGATCCTAAGCACCATGTCGGCAATTTTGGATCGAGGTACTGTTGCATCTTCGAGTATTGTCGTGGGTCTTAGCCGAGCCAAAGCGGTAAATGCGCTCCTCCGAGCCATTAACAGCTTCTCCGCTTCCTCACGGTTCGCTGCCACTTCAACTCGGTCAGCCTGCTCAAGCATACAAATCTCTCTAATCCGCTCAATGTCGCGCTCAACGGTCTCAGGATCTCCGTCCTGTTCAATCAATAAAATGGCTTCCATGTCATGCGGCAGCCCTAGCTTAGCGAAATCATCGACGACTCGAATTGTCGAATTATCCATAAACTCTAGCGTCGCTGGAATAATTCGATCTTCAATAATTTTGGACACCGTACGTGCTGCACCATAGAGATCACGGTACATCGCGAGCATCGTCTTTTTGGCTTTTGGAGGTGGAATGAGTTTAAGCGTTGCTTCTGTTATAACCGCAAGCGTTCCCTCCGATCCGACTAACAATTTGGTTAAGTCGTAGCCAGCTACATCCTTCATTAGCTTTCCCCCGGTACGGATGATGCTTCCGTTCGGCAATACTGCTTTAAGACCAATGACATATTCTTTTGTTGTTCCATATTTTAATCCTCGAAGACCGCCGGAACATTCCGCGATATTGCCCCCAATTGTAGAAATACGCATACTGCTAGGATCAGGTGGATAAAACAAACCCAATGATTCGACATGAGCGGTAAATTCGGCCGTTATTAATCCAGTTTGAACAGTCGCAGTGAGATTTTCTAAATCGACATCAATAATCTGGTTCATCCAATGCATGACCATCACAATTCCGCCCTGTACCGGGACTGTACCACCACATAAGTTCGAACCTGACCCGCGGGTCACAAGCGGTATTTTTTCTTCAGATAATATAGTCATAATCTCAGCAATCTGCTGTGTAGAAACGGGGTAAATAACTCCGTCAGGCAACGCCTGCAGCATCGGTGTACCATCATAGGAATGTGCGACCAATGCTTCCATATCGTCTCTATAATAGGTTGCTCCGACGATCGAACGCAGACGTCTTACAATGTTAACGTTTAACATTCATTCCCTCCGCCCAATTATTAGTCAGGTCATCTGATGACGCGAACGGCCAAGCGATTGTTCCCTGGCTTCAAGAAATCCGTGACATCAAACTCCACCCGAGGGCGTCAGCATTTGCAGGTTCTCCCAATCCGGTAATGCTTTGACCATGCTGTTCATGCTAACCCTCCTCGCCTAACGCGCTCAAAATAATCGGCTCCGCCAACTTGCCCGCCTTTAAGCGAAAGCTGAAGCCCGTCCATTCGGGAGTCTTCTGCATAACAACGGCATAGCGGACCTCCCGGGACAATCGTGCTTATACACGACATTGCATAGATCCCCAGCTCACGTGTCACATAGCCGGAAGTGTCACCGCCCGCAATCAAAATTCTGCGCAGGCCGGACGCCTGCAAAATATCCCGGGTCAACTTACCAAGCTGCATTCCAATAATACGACCGGAATCCGCTGGTTCCAGAACATGAACATTCAATACCTTCCGAAGCGCTTCGATTGCTGGATCTTCCGGACCAATAGCGGAATAAAGAATAACATTCCTGCCTTCTTCCAGGAGCGGTAGTACCCGCTTCAGAAGCGCCTGTCTAGACTCTTCCGCTCGCTTTGGCTCCAGCCAATCCTGCACTGGCACCTGAATGGCGGCATAGCCTTGCCCCAAAGCCCACTCGATTTGCGATTGCGTAACAGGCGAACAGCTCCCCGATACGACCAACAATTGATCAACTTCGCCTGGTGCTTGTAATTGAATAGTATCCCGGTCAACGAGCCCCTCACTTGCCCAATGTGCGGTCAACGCGTACTCGACGCCTGAGGAGCCGATTACAAATAAGCTCATCTGCTGATCTAACGCTTCCTGCCAAATCAACCTGCCTGTCGTCTCCAAGCGCGAGACATCAAGCACATCGAACAGGACAGCAGCTGTCTCCTTATTCTCTAGCCGCTGCTCGAGCCTAGCCGCTACTTTCTCGGCCTCACCATCCAATGCCGGCAGCTCCATTAAAGCAACAGACAATTCGGTTTGCTGCCGAAGAAGGAGTCGAAGATCCGATTCATGTATCGGCGTAATGGGATGACGGGACATTGTGGGATGGCGATCAAGCCGATACGTTTCGCCATCCGCTCCGGCAGCGGCAAAATGATGGCCGAACACTGTATATCGCTTAAGGATCGGCACACCGGCCACAATCGGCACATACCTGCGCTGAGAATAGATCTCCCGGCCCATCTCCAGCACCTTGCCAATGCTGCCTGCGCGGGGCGAAGAATCGAAGGTCGAGCATATTTTATAATGCACGACTGCCGTCCCATACGATTTCAGCAGTTCAAGCGTGGGTCGCAGCTCTCGCTCCATCTCGTCCGGCGTCATCGTTCGGCTGACTCCGGCAACGCCAAAGCACTCCACGTTCGGAAACCGTTGTGCTAGAAGCTGCGCTGATGGCGGCTCAAGAAACAGCACCGTCTCCACGCCATTCATGGCCAGAGCCTCCATCACATCTGTGGAGCCGGTAAAATCGTCGCCATAGTAGCAAAGCAGTCGTTCATTTTTTTGCTTCATTACGTCTAAGTTGTTCATTGCGCATGATCCTTACGTAGAAATTTGTCGAAGGCGCGGCGCAGCTCGACTCGATCTTTCGCATAATCTTCAGCAGGAATACCGCGTATCGCAGCCTCCCAGCCTTGCTTCATGCTCTCGACGCCAGCGACAGGGCCGTCCGGGTGAGCGAGAATACCGCCTCCAGCGAGATGCATTACATCAACCGTGCGCGTCCGTTCATACGTGACCGCTGCTGTCCCCGCCCATTGTCCCGACGACAGGACCGGCATCGTCGCATAACCGCCTAATAACGGCTGCATACATGCTTGCACAGACCTCACGACAGAATCGTCGGTTTCATAGAACTTGCTACCTAATCCGTTGACATGCAGATGGTCAGCACCCGCGAGCCTGCACAGCTTCTGATATGCCCGGAAGTCCATACCAAGCTGCCCATGTCGCGTCAGCATCCCCCACTGATTCCGATGACCGTGAATCGGAACCTCGCTAAAGGTGTTCAAATAAGCGAGACCCGCGATTCCAACGCTGTTCATACTGACCATGACACAACTGCCTCCTGCCTTGACCACGAGATCATGGTTGCGTTTCAGCGCATCGATGTCCCCCGTAATATTGTAGGCATACATCACCTTACGGCCCGTCACATCGGCTGCCCGCTCAATCGCCCGCGCGACCGTCACCACTTTATCCTGAAGCGGAAAATAAGGCGGATCCGCATTTAATTCATCGTCCTTAATAAAATCAAGTCCCGATATCGCCAGCTTATACACAAGTGACTCTAAATCCGCCGGACCTAGACCTACACTCGGCTTGATGATCGTACCGATAATCGGTCGATCGTAAACCCCGGTTAACCGTCGTGTCCCTTCGATGCCGAAACGCGGCCCCGGGTAACAGGCCGCGAAGTCATCCGGCAGCTCCAAATCTAGAAGCCGCAACCCCGATAAATCGCGCAGCTCATACAAGTTACCGGCTACACAAGCCATCAGGTTCGGAATCGACGGTCCGAAATTATGAAGCGGAAAAGAAACAACGACTTCTCCGCGTGAATAGGTACCGTTATGGCCATTCGGTAAAACCGCCCCGGGCAGCGAAGGCTGCCCGACCTGTTCCAAAGGTGTGATGCACTCGATTCGGGCACCATGACGATCCTTAAGCGACGCCGTTTCGCCAGGCACTGCTGTGAATGTTCCGGTTGATTGCTCCCCTGCGATGGACGCAGCTGCCTGCTCAAGCGTGAGCGGGGTTTCGACCAAATAAGTGGCTATTATACGTTTTGTTTCCAATTTATACACCTCGCAATCTGTTATCGATTTATTCAAGCGCCTCCAATAACCGTTTAACCGCCATTACGCCCAAATACGGGCTGGTGTATACCGGCTTGCCGGTTTTCTCATTAAGAGCTGTTTCCATCCTTGCCATCGAGCCTTGCGCTAGCACAATAGCGTCCACCGAAGAAGCGATACTCGCCGCCGTTTCCGTGATTAAGCGGTCGTGCTCCTCCGGCTTGCCGCTGACCAGCGCGTCATATGCTCCCTTCGCCAGACCATCCACCAGTTCAATGGATTTTTCAGTTGCTTCTGCTTGGGAACGCAGCAAGGCCATTGTTGGATTCAGCGTCGTCGGCAAGGTCGCAATGACGCCAATGCGGGAATAGCGCCTTACCGCTTCCTGAGCCATCTGCTCATCGATCTTCACGATTGGCACGGATACAAATGGCCTTGCTCGATCTACCACCTCACCAACCGACGAGCAGGTATTCAAAATTACGTCGGCCCCAAGCTCCGCCGCGTTCTGATAATAGTTCAACAGCCGCCCGGACACCTGTGAAGTGACCTCTCCAGCCTGTACGACGTCATAAATCAGGCTGTCATCGATGATATTAACGAGTCGGCAGTCCGGCAAGAGCTCGTTGAATACCTTTTTCAACGGATCTGCAAGGCCTTGGCCCGTATAGATCGCTACAATTGTCCTTTTCATTGCAATCTTTCCTCCCAAATGACGAAAGTTCTGCCTGTTTTTTTGAACGCGACTCGTATCGGCACTCCAGAGGTCTCATTCTGCACTTCCAAAAAAAAGAGGAATCTGCGGAACGAATTCCGTTCTGCAGATTCCCATGTTCTCAAGCAGTACGGAGAAGCCGCTGCACGGTCACTTCATTCGAGACCTGAATATCTACCTCCAGAAATTCATGCCGCTTTCCACTCTACCAGACAAGTTCACGATCCAGTCTCCGATAATCGCCCATCCGCATCGGTGCATGATCATATACTTCACGCCCGCTGTACAGCGGCTTTTGTCGTCCCTTTGGGCTGATGTCTACAACATCATCACCGCGCCACTGTGTATCGAATACTTGACCAACTGCATTCTCCTGTGTTGTTCGAAAGCTCAGCGGGAACGTAATCGTAATTGTTTCTCCTTCATATGCGGGACCGAGTAACAGGAAACACTTGTTAATCCAGCTGCTTGGATCTTTTCCATTGCCTTCCGTCAATGTATTGCCTCGTTTGCGGGCAACGTTGATTTTTGTGAATCCCGCCCACTCAGGAATTCGGACGGTAAGCCGCGGCAGATCCTGATGGATGTGAAGCACGACTTTGCCTTCGTGCGGCAAGTAGCTGTCAACGTCAAGCCACTTTGAACCCCGGTTCAGCAGGAAGTTCACGTTGATCATGCCCTCTTGCTCCGTAATACTATTACTCCAACCCATGAACAAACCGCGCATTCCAGACCCTAAACAGCAGATTTGCAAATCGTTCGTATGGCCGCGTCCTTCATTTACGTCACAGCAGAAGTCGTTAGGAGCAGAGTATCCGGCGAAGGCTCCCCGCGTTCGATCCGCAACCTTGTAATAGGAGCGATCTGCGTGAATGTCCCTCAACTTGTCCGCAGATTGCTCTACCCAATTCAAGTCCAGCAGTTGAGATTCCGCCAGATGGTTCCGGATAAACCGTTCAACGGTTCCCCAATATTCCACGTAACCATTTTTGGCGAGCGTACTCCCGGTCGCGATCAGATCCACTAAAGAGCAGGTTTCGTGCTCATAAGCTTGCTCGTGAAGGTCGCCTGGTGTCCAGCCGAATGCGGTGCACTTCGTTAGCGCCCAATCATAGCTCTTCTTAACCCAGCTAATCATCGCTGCGTTGCGCGTGAACTCACCGAAACGGGCAATCGCGTCCAAAGTACCCAAACGGGTGTGGAAGTGTCCGCTGCGGTAGGCTGGAGAATCATTAAAGCTCCCATCTTCAAGGAATACACGACTTCTTTCCGTAATGAGCGCAGTGAAATATTGGCAGAGCTCAAACGCATCCTGGTTCCCCGTTAATTCGTGGTACTTCAGCAGTGGCATAATGAGTCTCCCGCAGAAAGAAGCAGGGTCCGGAGCAAGCCGGAGTTGGATGGCATTCTTGGACGGCCATCCCGTTTCCTTATATTCAGAAGCCGGATAATACCAGATGTCGCGTTCCTTGATCGCGATCCGTTTAAGTGCCGCAACATGACGATCCGCAGCTTCCTTAGCCTTCTGATCTCCCGATTCCATGTACCAGGTTGTCAGTGACAGGATCACAGCACGCTGATCGATCAGATTCGCATTCGTCTCCCATTTGTGTACCGGATTCAACTGGCGGTAGCTCATTCCGTCTTCCTTAAAGAAGGAGAGCAAGTTGGAGCGATATCGCTCCTCTACCTCCTGTCCGAACGTTTCACCTGACATATGCCTTGCAAGGATCATCCCGTCGATCATCCGGCCGTGGGAGGAACCGTAATCCCAATCTCCATGCGTCATGTAAGCGGGCTTAGCCATTAAATTTGCCGCAAAGAACGGCACATAATCGTAATCCCTATCCGCAATGCCCACCATCGCATTCAGAGCATGGGCAGCCCGTTCTTCCAGCATCAACGTATCCGGTATTGGACGCTTAGCCATTTCATTTCCTCCTCCTCATACTTTTCTGCGTTATAGCAGTTTTTTTCAAGCCTCGAAACGCACCGTCCAAGAACTGTCTAGCGGGACACCCGGAGCATGAAGATCCGGAGATCCTTCCGTCAAGCGTTGCCTTGTATCGGTCAATTCCTCGGAGAGGACAGCCTCCTCCTCTGAAAACAAAAGCCGAAACCCGTTCTGCCCGAGATGCAGCTTATGCGGATGAAAGCGATGCCAAGCCTAGTTAAACATATGAACTATTGGAACTTATCGCAACGTTATCATTGTTTGCTCCAAGGAAGATGATGATATACGCGGTTAGGAGCTAACTCTATCGCTTGGCGGATAGCTTCCTTCATGCTTTGCTCGTCAGCGATTCCTTTGCCGGCGATATCAAACGCGGTGCCGTGGTCTACGCTGGTCCGAATAATAGGCAGACCGACGGTAATGTTAACGCCAGCCTCAAGTCCAAGCACTTTAATAGGGCCATGTCCCTGATCGTGGTACATCGCTACGACGATATCAAAATCACCGCGCGTCGCACGGAAGAACAGGGTATCGGCTGGAAGGGGCCCAACCGCATGAATGCCATCTTCTTGAGCCAGTTTGACGCCGGGAATTATTTTTTCTTCTTCTTCTCCATAACCAAACAGCCCATTTTCTCCGGCATGTGGATTAATGCCGCAGACAGCGATTTTCGGAGCGGTAAGGCCTGCCTTTTGCAACGTTTCATGCGCCATGCGAATGACCTTATAAACGCGTTCCGGATTAATCATCTTAATGGCATCGATAATGCCAACGTGTGTTGTGACGTGAATGACCTTCAGCTTTGGAGCGGACAGCATCATCGAAAAATCCTTTGTACCGGTCAAGTCGGCCAAAATTTCGGTGTGACCCGGATAAATATGTCCTCCTTTGTGAAGTGCTTCTTTGTTCAATGGCGCTGTGCAGATCGCATCTATCTCACCGGCATTTGCAAGCTCGATCGCTTTCTTCAAAAAGCTGAACGAGGCATGTCCAGCCTCGGCAGACACTTGTCCGATCGGGAGGTCGGCCGGAACCAAATCCAAATCCAGACAGTCAACCGTGCCGAATTGAAATTGAGCCTCCGTGACGGTTTGAATGTTACGGATTTTCAGTCCTGTTTGGACAAAACCTTCAGCTCTTTCCATGATTTTCGAATCGCCGATGACAAAAGGTCTGCTAGATTCATATACAAGGGGATCAAGCAGGGATTTCAATATAATTTCAGGGCCGACGCCTGCAGCATCCCCCATTGTAATTCCTATTATTGGTCTATTCATTTGATTGTCCTCCCTTCAAAGCCACTTTAGCATGCACCAAACTATTTTCATTGCCGAAAGCACCGGCTTTCGTGACTACCCACAACGGCGTGCTCCCAACGAGTTGTCCCAATGAAATTCCCGGTTCAACCTCACTGATGAGCTGAATGCCGGATACGCTCAGATGCTTACATACCGCCTTAGCCGTGTCCCCGCCGGTTAGAATAACGCCTTGCAGTTCAATCTCTCGAATAATTCCGGAAGCAATTCCACCCAATATAGCTGCGATCCGGTTGGAAACCTCCGTAGAATCAAATCCTCTTACGGCGCCAACCGCTTTGGATAATTCGACATGCTCGGGAGAGGAGCTTGCATAAAGAGACACATCTGAACCTGCAGCTATAGCCGTCAGGAGCTCCATCTTGCATCGCTCGATTTCCTTGGAGCAGCCCTCATCAGAGGTAAGGGCCATAACCGTATTAAACTCCACGGCTGTCACCTGCGGACTTAGATTAAACGCGGCAACCTGACTTCGGGTTACCTTAGAAATGCTGCCCGCAACTAAAAGTACGGGCTTATTGGTGACGGATATAACCGAATTTAAGGCTTTACTGCTGCTGCTCAATAAAGCCAGCGCCTCTGGAAGGTAATCTGCGAGACCTGCCGATCCCGCCCATAGAATCCGATATTCGCTTACCGCCATGATTTCGGCGATTTGTTGCATATCCTCTCCCGAAACAGAATCAAACACAAGTATTTCAATTTGTTTCTGAAGTAAAGCTTTTACTTGGGACAAAACGGCTTCCTTGCCTGCACGAAGGGTTTCTAACGGGATTAGTCCCGCTTTCCGTTTCGATTGGGAAGCGAGCAGCTTTACTAAGTTTGATTCCGTAACAGGACACTTGGGATCTCTTGCTACTTCAGTCTGAGCGATCGGTACATTGTTCATATAATGGATGCCGTTTCTTGTTGTTCTGCCTAGTTTCGGGAATGCAGGCGCTACAACTGTAAAATCCACTGGGATGGTATCCGCGACGGCGTCTATTTCTGTGCCTAAGTTACCTCGCAGCGTAGAATCCATTTTTTTATATACATGCTTAAAGCCTAGTTGATTGACTTGAACCGCAGCTACCTTTGCCTTCTGATAGGCCACTTTCCCGGAAACTGACCGGCTATCCGTATCGAGAACAATGACTTCTATTTCCTGCGTGCTGGTAGAAAAATGATCAATATTAAAAATGACCTGGGTCTCAAAGCCTTTTCTTGCGAACTGCACGCCCGAGTCTGACGCTCCGGTTAAATCATCTGCAATAATTGCGATTTGCCTCATAAATGTGGTATCTCCTTGCAAATCATTCTTGTGTTTCATAGGGTGTTTAAAGGTCCCGGAGGCCAGCTCCCCGGAATCTGGCAATTCCGTTTCCGCCGATTAAACGGTCTGTAAACAGCAAGGTTACACCCGTAATTATAACGATAGAGAGGCTGGGTAATACGTCTAAGAAGCTTGCTTTCCAAAACGTATGGAGATTAGGGCCATCGCCAAGTGCAAAGGAGAAGAATGGAAACATAAAAAACGAATTTAAATAATCGCTTTATTTTGCAACACTTTAAAAAATATTCACTTTATACGATTATTATAAGGGGCTGAATGTTGCATAACAATATCATAATTGTTTAATATTGCAACATATTTTTAAGCTTTCGCCAAAGAGTGGAGCGATTGATGCCTAAACGGTTAGCCGTTTTGGATTGATTCATGCCTTCGTGTTGCAGGATTTCCCATAAGACTCTCTTTTCGATTTCCTCCCAGGTGCCCGACAAGTTTAAAAGCACATTATGACTGGCAGTTTCCGTTTGTATGGACTCCCTTACTTTTAGCCATCCTTCAGCAGCTTCATTGGCGCCAATATAATTTCCATTCGTAACCGACAAAATGCACTCTAAGACCAGCTTCAATTGCTGTATATTGCCCGGCCATAGCTTCTGCTTGAGATCGTCTTCTAACACAGGCTGCCGTATACCGACAATTTGCTTGCCATGACGGGAATTGTAATTGGCGATTAAGACGCGGGCTATTTCTCCGATATCCTCCAGACGCTCTCGAAGCGGCGGTAATTGTAAGCTCGTATTGGCGAATAGATGTACAAAATCGGCGGCCAGTTCTTCTTTTTTTAACAAGGCTTTTACTGGCAGCAGGGAAGTGACGATAAGGCGCGGATGGGCTCCTCCTTGCATGGCGGCCAGCAGCTTTTGCTGCAAATACTGACTGGTATGCTGGATTTGCTGGAGGCAAACCGTACCAACCGATTCCATGTAGAGCAGCCCCGGCGTCGTTTCATTGCCAAATAAAATAGACTCTTGTTCGGATTCCGTTAACTTATTGCATGGTATGACGTATAATGCATCGCCACTCTGCGCGCTGGCGGAATGGATCGCTTGAGAAAATAACGATTTCCCGCTACCGGCTTCCCCGACAATCCAGATAGGCTTTTCCGTTTGGGCCAGCGAATTGGCGCGTTTGACAGTTTGCTGAATTGTTATGCTCGAACCGATTACCTGAGCAAAAGTGGCTATTCGGCCGGTTACTTCAAAGGTGCTTGAAATAGGGTTTTTACCGTGGTTCTCCAGCGGATACATATAGACTAAATAGGTTTGTTCTTTTGCCATGGCAGGCATGACAAATTCAACCTTCATTTGGCGTTTATAAAACCATTTTGTTTTTTGCTGATTTTCAGAGACTGTATCGTTTTTCGCAACTTCTTCCAAATAATGACCCCAAATCGGATCGATGCCTCTAAGATTCATGCCGCGCATGACCGAACTATCGTAACCTAATAATAACGATGCAGCATGATTTGCATAACGAATAACGCCGTGGTTATCTAACGCAAGTACGCCCGTACGGTGATTCTCTAGCATATGCTCAAAAAAACGTTCGTTTTCTCGGGCCTTCAATAGAGCGTCATAGATGCGTTTCACTTCCGAAAGTGCCTCGAGCACGGATTCTCGGCCTGAAGTAATAAGGATGCCGTTATACCCCATCTCCTCGGCCGTTCGAACCGTAATCGCGTCTCCAAGAATGATTTTTGCGCCATGATTGAAAGCCGTTTGCAGCGCGGTGTGAACTTCGGTTTCATGCTCAATTGAATAGATCGGAATTTCAAAATCGAGCAAGCTCGAAACGGCCGCTGCCCCGCGGCATATATTAGGGAAGCCGATGATAGCCACCTTAGTGCTGGAGTCTTTGACTAAGGTAAGCACATGCARAATATCGTATCCTGAGACGGGAATGTCCACAACCGGAGTTGAAATATGTTCTCTAATCATGGAAGAGGTTCCCCCGCGGCTGATGATTATGTCATATGTACGTGCATTATCTCCGGTGACGATTGGAATCGCATTTTGGAGATCGGCTACTTCAATGTCCATCTCGATCCTCGGCTCTTCTTGTGATAAACTTTCCAGCAAACCCTTCAAACCAAGATATGGTGCAATCGCCAACACTTTGATTTTCATTTTGTAACCTCGCTTTATGATCAATTATGGACTGTTGCAAAATTAAACAACTCTTATTAATTATACACATCATGAAAGGAGAGTACCGTTTATACAAAAGATTTTATCTCAATGTGAAAACTGCTGCGTATAAGACTTTCTCATAACCTGCGTCGAAATCTGATCAGCTTCTATCAAGCCATAACTGTCTGTATTTCTTCCCTGATCGTGCTTGCAAGCACCTGCTGTAAGAGAAACCATAAGAAATTCTCTAACATAAAAAAGCCACGACCTATGACGTGGCTTTACTTTATGCTTTGCTTCATAAAACGGACATTATGAAGATTATTAATTACCTCTTCGTCTTATAAAACTCGTGATAAAGCTTCATCAACGCCTTTTTCTCAATCCGTGACACATAGCTCCGTGTGATCCCAAGCTCCTTCGCAATCTCCCGCTGCGTCCGCTCATCCCCGCAGTGCTCCAGCTCAAAACGGCCAATCACGACTTCCTTCTCGCGGTCATCGAGTGTCTCCAAATTCTTATAAATCTAGCTCTTCTCTTTCTTCAACTGCACCTTATCCACGATTTCGTCAGCCTTGGTGCCGAGGATATCGATCAGCGTAATATCGTTTCCTTCGTTGTCCGTGCCAATCGGATCATGTAAAGAAACGTCCTTCCGTGTCTACTTCAAAGACCGCAGTTTCGATACAACGAGCCGCGAGTGTCGCGAGCTTCGTGTCTTTCCCGGTTTGGAAGCTCTCAATTGCTTTGATCAATCCAATCGTATCGATCGAGATTAGATCCTTGAGATCCGCCCCTTTATTGTCGAATTTTTGACGTTGTGGACACAACTCGATGTAAAAACAAAACAAGGCCTAATCTCTGCCCACGAATGCGTTGAATAAAAAAGTTCTATTCCATAAATGGCATATGGAACTTTTTTATCTAATTTGCTATAACAATTTCCCCCTCATTGATTGGTTCTTCAAATCCATTAAGAAAGGTGGTTAAAATTTCTTCAGTTATAGTAAAAGCTGCATTTGCATCAAATCGTTGGCTTCGTATCTTGAGGCGCTTTCGCAATTCATCAGGGTGTACTTTCAGATAAATAAGTCTCCATTTACCTCCAGAGTTTTCAATAAGCTGTTTAAATTCATCTCTTTCTGACCGTTGCCAAAAACTAGAGTCAACCACAACCTGTTTTTTTTCATGTATCAACTTTACTAATTTATTACGTAATCCTATATGCGCTTCATCCAAATACTCCCTGTATTTTTCAGCTGGATAATCAATTCCATAGCGACCATTCGTAGACCATACTTCTTCATCAATAGAAAGACGTGCGAAACCATCCTTTTCTAAATTTTGAGAGAAGGTTGTTTTTCCCGAACCAGCTATTCCACACATTAATACGACTAAAGAAGAATTACTATCTCCTTCTCGATCAATCAAATAATCAATGCTCGACTTTTCAAACATATTTTCCCCCTCCAAGATGATCTATCTAAAAACCTCCGCTAAAAAAGTTACTAGAATTTCATCACATCTGATAAATAGATTACTCAACTACCCTGCAAGTTAGTTCAACAAGGCTGCTGATTTATACCGGCAGCCTCGTTCTGGTAAAAGTTAAGGTATAGTTCCCCATTAGTTCAGTACCATTATACAAAAAAATCCAAAGTTAATACTGCCCTTGTTCTTTAATTATCTCTATTTCTTTAGCGCTAGCCTGTGCAGGAAAAGATTCGTCAACTCCGCCGTCGACCCAATAACGTACTTTTTGTAACAACCTTACCCCATAAAATAAAAGTGCCGCGATTTACGCGGCAATTAATGAGCTAAAGTCCTTGTCACTTGACAGTTAGAGTGGCACGGAAGGTTTAAGACAAACATAGAGAAAGTAGGACGATGTCATATACTATAGGCGCCCTAATGGGCGCCTCGATTTATTCTTATGATGCTTCCGTATATCGTTTGAAACTATCCATAATCGCTTGCCAACCCGCCTGTTGGAATTCAACGGGGTGAGTGCTCTCGGCGTCGAAGATTTCAACGACCTTAGTGGCCTCACCTTGATCGACGAACGCAATATCCACTTTCCGTCCGTCTCCCAATGTGTAGGCAATCGTCTCATGCAGCTTCACTTCGTCGTAAATTCCGCTAAAATCAAAACCCATGCTGCCATCCTTCGCTTCCATCCTTGTCAGGAATCCGCCGCCGACCCGCAAGTCGTTCTCCGCTCTTGGCGCATGCCATTCCTCGGAAGGTTGATTCCACTTCGTAATGTGTTCCGGCTCGGTCCAATAGCTCCATACTTTTGCTACAGGGGCTTGAACGACGGTCTCTACGGTTACTTTCGTTGGATTGCTTGTTTCCATTGTGAAGGACACCTCTTTACGGGAATTTTGTTTCTCACTAATATAGACGAATGCCAATCTCCGAATTCATCGGTCTATTTGTTCCGGAAGCCCTAATCGGGAAAATAATTTTGCATTTATGAAATTTTGAACATGGAATATCCGATTATCTTTCACTTCAATCACGTGAATGCCCCAAGGCACCAGTCTGGATGCCTCCTTACCCGGCACATACTGCGCCAGAGCGGGATAACCGCCATTCACTGTAGTTGGCAAAAATTTGGACCCCTCGCAATGCCAGCGCGTAAGCGCAAAAAACGCGGACAAATCTTCTTGCCCGCTTATCCACATGGCGAAAGGCGGCATGGACATACAACCTTCCTCATGGAACAACGACACAAGCGCATGGATATCGAATTGCTCAAACGCTTCCACATACCGCGAGAGAAGATTTTGGTCGGGATTGACATCCATCTTGCTAAATTCGTCGGAGCGAAGCCGCGTTCGGTCCATCGTCTCCCTGGCTCGTTGCAGGGCGCTGTTCGCCGCTGCCGGCGACATTCCCAACGTTTCCGCAATTTGTTTCGAAGACCATTCAAAGACATCCTTCAGAATAAGAACCGCGCGTTGACGAGGCGGCAAGGTTTGCAAGAGTGCGATAAAGCAGAGCTGAAGGGTATCCTTGCGAACGAGAGCATCTTCCGGATTTTCTCCAAATTCGGGTGAGGGCCAAATCCAGGATGAGTCTGGCAGCATTGCGTTCGGTTCGACAATCTTGACCGCTGGGTCGGACAGGTCAACGGGAAGCGTACGGCGCTTCGCTTGCCTCAGCTTGTCCAGGCATAAGTTCGACGCTATGCGGTAGATCCATGTTTTAATGGATGAGTCCTGTCTGAATCGATCCCAGCTCTGCCATGCCCGAATATAGGTTTCCTGTACAGCATCGTCCGCATCATCAATGGATCCCAACATTCGATAACAATACGAGGTTAACCCCGGCTTGTAGCTCTCAAATAACTTCATATCAAAAGCAGCTTCGTTCATCTTCGCCTCCTTAGGTCGATCTACGTCCTTCTTTCATCATATTCGAATCATCCGGCAGCCACAAGGCGAAAAGGCTGCTTTTGCTTCCCCTTTGTAGGCTTTTAAGCTGCTATGACCATTATACTTCTTTATCCATTCGGAGAGCTGTGTTGTGCTGGAGATCTTGTATTTATCGATGATCTGGTACTTAGACAATTTCCCCTCAATGTAATCTTTCACTGCTTGAAGCTTGAGTTCAGCACTATAACTTCGGTTATGTGTACGGCGCTCCAGCCCTTCATAACCGTACAGCTCTTGTATTTATCGATGATCTGGTACTTAGACAATTTCCCCTCAATGTAATCTTTCACTGCTTGAAGCTTGAGTTCAGCACTATAACTTCGGTTATGTGTACGGCGCTCCAGCCCTTCATAACCGTACAGCTTATAGCGACGTTGCCATTTCATCAATGTAGTATTGTTAATCTTATATTTCTTAGCAGCAGCTA
>NZ_JBFTPE010000018.1:0-120051 GCF_056398325.1 Paenibacillus sp. 01T443 | reverse complement strand
CTCCAGCGAAGTTCTCTGATTGGGTCATGACGCTGGAGGACCAAAGTATGTTCCATAAAGCCATGTAAATAGGCCAAATAACAAGCTTGGCTACGTAATTTGTTTATTTGGTTGGCAGCACTCCGGAATTAAGGGGTCTAACCGGTTTGTGCAATAGAAAGAGTTCATTTAGAGATTATGATGCCGTACACTGCAGTTTATGCAGCAGAATTCAATCAACTAGCTTCTTTAGCATTCCTAATGCCGTTTTCTATTGCAGAAAGTGCAGTGTAGGTTGAGGGAGAAGCCGTTGTGTAAGGGTTACACTGTATAAAGTACAATGTAACCCTAGTGATAGCTTCGATGGAGCTGTTCGCTGTCATTGTGCTGTTCGTTACATTCATATAATTTCCCGCACTCGTGCTGTCACTGCGTTAGGGCAGTCACTACGCTCGCCGTTCGCTGCGCAGGCTGAAGGAGATGAGTGTTATCGATCATCTCCTTCAGCTAAGCGCGCGGCGATATCCATGACGCCGCGAAAAATTTTGGTCGCCTGGTTCGAGCTTCCAGGCGATTGGTTTTCCACGAGCACGGCGATCGCGTAGCGAGGCTTCTTGATCGGGCCGTAGCCCGCAAACCACTGGTGGTTGCGGTCGATTCCGGCCCGTGTCGTTTCCGCGGTGCCCGATTTACCGGCAACCGCCCACCGCCCTTGGCGGATCGTCCGACCAGTCCCATGGTCGACGACCGCTGCCATGCCGCGCAGCAGCGCATGAGCCGTAGCCGGTTTAATCCGGCCTCGGCTCTCTTGCGCCCGCTGTGCGGGCAGTTTCACCATCCGCTGGCCGTTGGCATAGCGGATTTCACTAACGAGGCGCGGCTCCATTACGCGCCCCTCGTTAAGCAGCGTAACTATCAGATTTGCCGCCTGAAGCGGCGTCATCCTTACATCACGCTGCCCAAGCCCGCTTTGCGCGAGCGTGCCGCCATCGACGGCTGCAAGCATTGCTGCTTGCTCCCTCGCCTCCAGCAGAGCGTCACGCTTCCCAGCGCTCCCTAACTTGTCCAGCTGTACTTTCTCTCCCGACTCCTGTCTCTGCTTATGTGTGCCGCTGCCAGGTTCTAATCGAGTGTCTTCTCCATGCCCTACAAACGTACTAGACGCCTTAATAGGGATCGGGAACAGCTGGCCGCGCTCTTCTTCCTCCAGAAGGCGCAGCGGCTCTGAGAATGGCCCGAAAGCCTTCTCGCGATGCCAGCCCGCCTGTCGGCCTATTCCCAGTGCATTTGCCGTACGTTTCAGCTCTTCTGCGGTAAGCCGCTCAGCGACGGTGGCAAATACAATATTGCAGGATTGCGCTAAGCCTTCCTTGAGCGTCAAGTGCCCGTGTCCGCCTTCCTTCCAGCAGGACAAGCCGTATTTCCCGTATTCGCCGCTGCAATAAAACGATTCATTTTGATTGACTACCCCAGCCTCCAGTGCGGCAGCCTCTGTTACAAGCTTAAAAACCGAGCCCGGGGCTACGGCCTTCAAGGCGTGATTAGACCATTCCGTGCCATCGGAGCTGTGGAATTGCCCAGGTTTCAGCTGTGGCCTTGATACCATTGCTACAATATCCGCATTGCTGGCATCAAGCACGACAACTGCCCCTTCTTTCAAGCCGTGGGCATCCACATAATCCTCAATCTCATTTTGCAGCTCCAAATCGATTGTTGTCATCGTTTTGAGCGGATAATATCGGTTATTAGGCTGCGTAATCCGCAAATCAAGACCGTGCATCGGAGCATTCCGTCCATCTATAAAATAAGACACCGAGGTAGCGCCTACCCCATGCATCAGCTTGTCCAATGATTTTTCGAGTCCTGAGCCGCCAACCTGATCAGCTAGCTTCCTTTTGCCGAGGGCCAAATCTTCAGCTTGTTCGGTCTGCAGCCACTCCGGATGCTGGCTTGTAAAACCGATTAAATGCTTCGCCTCAAAGCCAGGCAAATATCGATTACGATAAGGCAGCACGCGAATGCCGTTCAGATGCAGCTTCTCAATCCGTGCCTTTTGAGCGTCTGTTAGACGTAACGGGCGCATTTGATGATCAGCCTTCCAAAATACAGGCGCTCGCACAGCATCCCATTTTTGCTGCAGCTGCTCCACTGATACCCCTAAAATGCCGCTAAGTAAAGACAAGTCCTTCTCTTCCCCCCGGACATCTCGCCGGACGGGGAATAAAGCGACAGCGGAGTAGGTTTCTCCCGTTATTGCTTTTCCGTTTCGATCGTAGAAATCCCCTCTGCCGGTATCAAGCACCAGATTGCGCTGCCGCTGCTGAACCGAGAGCCTTTGCCAGCCTCCTCGGTTGGCTTCGGAGCTAAGAACTGCTGCCGAAGCGCTTCCAGGTATCAATTGCAGCCACGCTAATCGACCGATATATACGAGCATAACAAGGCTAATCATCCATGCCGCCAGTGATAACCGTTTAATCCTTTGCTTCAACATGATGCTTAGCTCCTTTTTATCACTTTTGCCATTTCATGCTGGCGTTTAAAAAATTAATTCGGTATCCACATTATTTCCTTGAGTTGCCTCCCTTCAAACATCACCCTAATTTTCAATGAAAGGGAAATATGATCTAAATATAGAATATAGTAAATAAAAACCTCTATTCGAAGGAGCATATCCATGAAAGAAGTTATTTTTACAAATGATGCTCAAAATCCAGATGGTATGCCCTATTCTCAGGCAATAAAGGCTGGCAATGTCGTTTATGTTGCCGGGCAAGGACCTTTCGATCCAGATACCGGATTGGTCGTGGGGACGTCCCTTGAAGTACAGGCAAGTAGGGCGCTTGATAATCTTAAAGCCATTTTAGAGGCATCAGGAGCGAAGCTATCCGACGTTGTCAAAGTAAGCGTATTTCTAGGCGAAGGTGCGGAATTCGACCCTTTCAATGAAATTTATAAACAGTATTTTTCGCAGCCGTATCCCGCAAGAACAATTACACCAGCCAATATGGGCTTCATGGTGCAAATCGACGCAATCGCTCATCTATCGTAATATGGCTTTCAATAAACAAAAAAAGAGCCTTCAGCAGTCATTGCCTGAAGGCTCTTTTTCTCTATCTATAATGTTCTATGAATCATATCAAGCGCTATTCAATCTTAAACTGGGAAAGAGAGTCCTTCAGCTCACGTGATACGGTATCCAGCTTCTCCGAGAGACGAACCATGCCATCACTGATGCTAAGCTGCTCGGAGCTCAGGGACGCTACTTCCTCCGATGTAGCGGAAGATTCCTCTGCTACAGCGCTCACGTTAGTCATGGCATCCGCTAATACAGCCTGTGATTGGTCCAGCTGACCGATAGCATCCGTGACGAGGTCTAGTCTTTGTACAAGCTGACCCATTTGACCCGACACCGTTAAGAAAATTTGATTGGCTTCCTTCACCGAACCGATTTGCTCTTGGAACAGCGGATAAGCGTCTGACAAGACATGTACGGTCTCGTCGATCTCGCCTCTGATCTTCTCGGTAATCTGTCCGACCACATCGATGGATTGGCGGCTCTGGTCGGCAAGCTTGCGAATTTCATCCGCAACGACCATAAAGCCTTTTCCTGCAGCGCCAGCGCGAGCTGCTTCGATTGTAGCATTAAGCGAAAGGATATTCGTTTGCTTCGTAAGATTGTTCAGCACGTCCAAAATTTTAACGATTGAGCCTGTGCTTTCCTTAAGCGCATCAACCTTCTCTACCATAGAGCGTGTCATTTCCTCGGTCATCCCGGTTTTTTGAATGAGCACGCCCATATAAGTCGTTCCTTGCTCACTCGCTTTCTCTACCTCTTGCGCAGAGCGTACCATTTGCTCGTTCGCATCGATTACTTTTCTCATTTGAGCATCGATATTGCATGTCAGATCGTTGCCCTTTTCCGCTTCTACGGCTAGGCTTGTCGCTCCGCCAGCAATTTCTTCTGTTGCGACAGCGATTTCCTTAGCGGACATGGCCGTTTTTCTTGAAGCATCGCTCAGTTCGGTTGCCGTATTCAGCACTTCCTCAGCAGAATGCGTCGTTTGTACAGCCAAAGCTGTAATCTGCGTCATCATGAGGTTAAAGCTTTCACTTAGCCCACCGATTTCATCCTGACGTTTTTTCATGACGGAACGAACGGTAAGGTTGCCGCTTGCGCCTTCATTCATCAAATACCGAAGTTTAACTAGCGGCTTGGCAACGGTCAAGATGACCAATTCTCCGATCGCGATCGCAATGACCGCTGCAACCAGCACGGTTATCCAAGTCATGCTTTGAATCGCTTTGGCATCCTTCACAAGCTCTTTTACGGGAACCGTTCCTACAAGCTTCCACTCCATTGTCGTAAATGTTTTGTAAGCAGCTAGAACTTCATCTTCATTTTTTGTTTTCATTTTCACCGAGTCCTGCAGCGCCTTATCACCTTCCGTCGGTAGGGTGATATTAGCCGCTTTGCCGACCATATCGGGATCCRCATTCGTAATGTAATTGCTGCTTGCGTCTAAAATCGCGATTTGGCTGCCATCACCTAGATTCACATCTTTATAACGCTCAGCGATGGAATCTATCGACACTTCGATCAGCAGCACATAGGAAGCTTCGCTGGATGTCGTATCCTTGATGAGACGGCTTATCCCAATCGTCTTCACGCTGGCCGAATTGGCAAGGCCCTCCGGCTGGGGCGGAATCCAATTGGTTTTACCCGCTTTTTCAACGGTATCCATAAACCAAGCGGTTTTCATTAATCTTTCTGAAGCGCTGCTCGTTGCTGATCCGGCAGTGACAACCTCCAGCTTCGGATTTACCGGCAAGAGCATCAATGAAACAATCGTATTATTACCCATGACGTAGGATTGCATTTTTTCGCTTAAATTACGTGATGCCTCGAACTTCCCGTAATCGTCCGCGCTGTCCAACATCTTCCTTATGGTTTCATGAAAGTCTTTGTCAATTAAGATTTGTAAAGTTAAATCCTCGTATGTCTTATAAATAACGTCCAAATTATTCGATACTTGCTTAATCGTTTCAAAACTGGCATCCGAAACCTTACTTTCAATGATTGATTTCGATTTTGAGTATGCCAATAGTCCTACAGTCAGCACACATGCAATAATGCTGCAAAAAATGATCGTAAAAAGCTTCATACCTACTGATTTTAATGGGTTAGGCAGCTTCGTTCCTTTGACGGAAACCGTTGCCGCCTTCGCCGCTTGCGAAATTGCCTTCATTCCTGATTGCGCTTTCATACCAGGCTCTGATTTTGAGCCGTTTGCGCCGTTCTCGCTTGGTTCTTGCTTCTTTTTCTTCGACTTCTTCGCTTTTTGTTCTTCTTGGTTTTTCATTGGGTAAGACACCGCCTTCAAAATTGTAAGTCTGAATTAGTTCATATGCTTCTAGCGAATCTTGCCGAAATATGTATTTACCTCATATTATTTTATATCGACACTTTCTTGTCAATCTATTATAAGAAATCAAAAAAAAAGAGCCTTATTTTTTTAAAAAATAAGACTCTAGTCATACTTTTACAATTTTACTTTTTCGCTAGCTTCTTTCTCATCATATCCATCGGCTTAACTGGCTTTAGCGTACGGATTCGGATATGCTGCAAAGGATGCCTTGCCGCTTCGATTTCTGCGCCATCGATGTCAGTAATCTCCGTTATTGTTTGCTTAAAGAACATGCCATTCGGACCAACAAACTCGATTTCTTGGCCTTTTTTAAAATGATTGCGCTGCTGAACGGTCGCGAAACCTGATTTTGCATCGTAATCCACTACAATTCCTGCAAAATCATAAGGTGCCGCTTTTTCCTCAGGCTCATAAATATGATCCTCTGCTCCAGGCGTATCAAGAAAAAATCCTGTATTAAGCGGACGGTTCGCAGCCTTATTGATTTCCTCGACCCATTCCTGCTTCAGTTCAAAATGCTCCGGATCCGCGAAATAAGCATCTATCGCTTGACGGTATACGTTAACGACCGTCGCCACATAATGAATGCTTTTCATTCTTCCTTCGATCTTGAAGCTGTCGACGCCAACCTCAATGAGCTCAGGCAAATACTCAATCATGCACAAGTCCTTGGAACCCATCGTGAACTTGTCTTCCTCTTCGCCATACATCGGCATATCGTCAACAAACAAATCATATTTCCACCGGCATGATTGACAGCAGCCGCCGCGGTTAGAGTCACGATCCGTGAAATGGTTGGACAGTACGCAGCGTCCCGAGAACGAAGAGCACATCGCGCCATGAATGAAAGCTTCGATCTCGATATCGACATGCTTCTTTATTTCCGCAATGTCTTTAAAGCTCGTTTCGCGCGCCAACACGACCCGTGGCAAACCTTCTTCCTTCCAAAACTGCACGGCCTGCCAATTAAGCGTGGATTGCTGTGTGCTCAAATGCACCTCAAGCTTGGGAGCAACACGCTGTGCCGTTTCGATTATAGCGGGATCAGCGGCAATGATAGCCGCTATTCCGGCGTTTTCCAAGGCACGCAAATAATCCTCTAGACCGTCTATATCTTCGTTATGCGCATAAATGTTTGTCGCGACAAATACCTTTGCCCCATATCGCTCCGCAAACTCAACGCCTTCCTTCATTTCCTCAAAGCTGAAATTATCGGCATTCGAACGCAAGCCGTATTTTTGACCGCCTATATAAACGGCGTCTGCACCGTAATGGATAGCGAATTTGAGTTTCTCCAAGTTTCCTGCCGGTGCGAGAAGCTCCGGCCTATCGAGCCGATGTCGTTTGCCTTGATAGCGCGGAGTCGTTTTCTCTATTGTCGTCAATTGTGTGCACCTCCTAAAGTTTTGCGAAGCAAAACTCACTCCGTAAGCATAATCCTAAAGTTTTGCGAAGCAAAACTCACTTCGTAAGCATAATCCCAAAGTTTTGCGAAACATACTCGCTTAACTGCATTCGAATATCAGTAAACTTGCTCTTTATAAAAGAACCCGTAGCTCAGCTCGCGATTCGGATCCTGTACCTGCTGAATCGCTTCAAGCCACTCCTCATTGAAGGAGTATTCCGCTGGATCAGCCAAATAAGAATCGATCGCCTGCCGATAAGAGCGAACGACAATTTCATTGTATTCGATTGATTTCATCATTCCTTCAATCTTCAAGCTGCTTATACCCGCTTCCAATAGCTCATGAAGGTTCTCGACCATGCAAATATCGTCGGAGCTCATAATATGCGTTCCGTTACTATCTTCATAGATCGGATAACGCTCATCCTGCCGCTCTGCTTCCATCACGTACAAGCCGCGGTTCTTATCCTTTTGCGTCAGCCGTTCCGGCTCCGATTGATGCTCCATGTAGCTCTCCACAAGCGAGCGTTTGGAATGATAAATATTGGTCATGCCATGGACTTGTACTTGAACTTCAAGGTCGGTGCCCGTTGTCGTATCGATGACCTGCTCCATGTTCAGCTCGCGCGCTAGCACATACCGGGTTGCCCCTCTTCTCCCCCAATAGTTCGCCGTCACATAGTTGGTAGATGTCATCTCTGCATTCCAGTGCAATGCTACCCCGGGAGCATGTGTTTTAGCAGCCATGAGGACGGCAGGATCACCAAACACAAATGCATCCACACCCGCTTCGGCCAGCGCTGACACATACTCATTCAATGATTCTGCCGCATCGTTATCCATCAGGTTGTTAAGAGCCGCATAAATCTTTACGCCCTTTGATTTGGCGATCCCTACTGCCTGTTCGATCATATCCTTACTAAATTCTCCTGCTAAACGCGTACCGTAGCGTGCTTCGCCGATGACAAAAGCATCCGCACCTGCTGCAATGAGCCTTTCAAGCTCCTCTATCGATGCGGCGGTAGCTAACAATTCGGGCTTGTACGCCATGTCTGCTCCTCCTCAAAAGCTCTGAACGAACGCCTTTATAGATAAAGCAGCGTCCTACCCAGCAGTCTGGTTACTCTTCTCGATATTTCTTAAATGTTCTTTATAGGTTTTTGCGAATAAGTGAGACTGGCTGCCGTCTTTTTTGGTCACGTAAAATAAATACTCTGTTTCTTCCGGATACAAAGCAGCTTCAATCGATTTCAGGCTTGGGCTTGCAATAGGTCCTGGCGGCAAGCCTTCGACTTTATACGTGTTGTATGGGCTGTCGACTAACAGATCCTTCTCGTACAAGCGTTCCTTTGGCTTATCAAGCGAATACTGGACAGTAGCATCGATTTGCAGTTTCATGCCGTCGGCAATGCGATTGTAAATGACACCTGCTACCAGAGCCCTTTCTTCATCGACTACGACTTCCCGCTCAACGAGGGATGCAATGGTTAAAAGGTCATGGAACGAGATTTTTTTCTCCTCCAGCACATCCATCCAGCCTTCTGGCAGCTCAACAAGCTTCCGATCAAGCTCCGATACCATTCGTTTAATGATTTCTTCTTCCGTGCTTTCCTTTTTCATTTCGTACGTATCCGGGAAAAGATAACCCTCTAGACGCTCATGCAGTTTATCGCTATCTGGAATGGAGCGAACGGCTTCAGCGTCTCCCCATGTTTTTTGCGATGCAATCAGTCCAACAAATTTTTCTTTATCGATCAGCTTCTCCGCCGCAAGCTTATCAGCTATTTGAAGGACGGTAAAGCCCTCAGGAATGGTAAAGCGAATCGTTTCGGCTGCTACCGTATCACCCGCGTTCAATTTTGCTATTATCGCGTCATTTTCCATACCTGGGCTGAGCTCATATAAACCAGCTTGAAACTGTCCGCCTTGATCCTTCAGCTTCAAGTAATACTTAAAAATAAATGAGTTCTTGATGATCCCATGCTCTTCCAGTAGGTCAGCAACCTCATTCGCAGAAGTTCCTTTAGGTATCTCAAGTTTTTGCACTTCTCCGGCAGCGGTCGGCCGCAGGCTGTTCCAAACGTAAAAGGCTATGCTTCCGGCACCAATAATCATAATGCCCAGCAAGCTCAAAATAACCCATAATGTAATGCGGCTGCGCTTCGGACCGGATGATTGCTGGTCACGATGCTCAAACTGCTGTGATGGCTTGTCCAATCTTAGACCCCCTCTATATGCTTCTTAAATCTGTCTTTAGTCGATTTGCGCAGGCGAAATGGCTGAGACCATATCCTAGCGGCTCAGCTGATGCTGCATGATCCATTGTAAATCAAAGGCAGTTTCAACGCTTTGGAGTAATTGCCCCATAACATGGAACAAAAGAGCGGTTATAAACCGCTCTCTCGTTAAGTACATATACGCTTATTGCTCATTAAGGACGCTCGTCAGTAGCAAACAACAAATCATCATAAGCCTCAGACGCTGCTTCCCACTCTTCATCATCCTCGATGTTTTCCAGCTGCGGTTCYCCGCCAACTTGAATCACCCGGAATAACTCAACGTCTTCCTCGCCTCGCATCGGGTCCGATTGAAGAGCTGCATAAATACGATCACCCAGCTGAAATTCAGCCTTGATATCGTAAACCTCTACACTGCCGTCATCCGCTTCAAGCTCGATTTCATTGCCGAAAGCGGTTCTTAGGCTGTTTAGCTTCTTAGGAGCCTCATGCTCAGTGCCAGACATTAGTTTTCTTCCTCCATCTCGCCAAGAAGAGTATTGAATGTCTCCTCGACCATGTTCCATTCTTCTTCATCTTCGATCGTGTAAAGCTTTAGATCGTCGCCTTCTTCTTCATAACGGAAAGCGTATACTTCATCTTCCTCGTCATTTTCGCCAGTTAGCGGAACAACCATCATATATTTCTGATCGGAACCATCAACTTCAAATTTCATGATGACTTCGAATTCCTCTTCGTTGCCTTCTTCATCCGGGATATAAATAATTTCCGGCTCTTCGAATTCCAGATCTTCTTTTGTCATGTTTACCCTCACCTTTTCGCTTTAGAATCGAGATAATTTTGCAAAATAAGCGTTGCCGCCATTTTGTCTATTACGAGCTTTCGCTTCTTCCGGCTGACGTCCGCCTCAATGAGCGTACGTTCGGCAGCTACCGTTGTCAGCCTTTCATCCCAAAGGTGAACAGGTATGTTTAGTTTCTGCTTAATCTGTTCTGCGAATTCCATGCAAATTTCTCCTCGTGGACCGATGGTACCGTTCATATTTTTCGGCAGACCTACTACGATTTCACTAACCTCATGCTCTTTGACTAAATCGGCAATACGGTCAAATTCGCTTCCATCGCGTCTGCGTTCAATAACCCCGGTCCCCTGTGCGGTCCAACGAAAAGCATCGCTGACTGCAACACCTATGTTGCGGTCGCCATAATCCAATCCCATCAATCTCATGTCTTGTCCGGCTCCTGCCTCAATTGTTATTGTTTCTTATGGTTTAGGTAAAACCGGACAAGCTCTTCGATTAATTCGTCTCGTTCCTTCTTGCGAATTAAACTCCTGGCGTTGTTATGCCGCGGAATATACGCGGGATCTCCGGACAGCAAATACCCAACGATCTGGTTAATCGGATTATACTCTTTCTCGAGAAGCGCTTCATGCACCGATAGCAGAATGTCTTGAGAAGATTCAACCCCCTCCGCCTTCACGTTAAATTTCATTGTTTTGTCCATGGAACTCATCGCCAGCACCTCGCTTTCCAAACCGCTTTTCAATGAGATATACATTTATATCATATCACATTTGTTTGATTAAGAACTAGTTCTTCCGCAAGTTTCAAAGCTTCATCCAGCTTTGTTGTATCTTTTCCGCCCGCTTGCGCCATATCTGGGCGTCCGCCGCCGCTTCCTCCGCAGTGTACAGCTGCCTCTTTTACGATCTTTCCTGCATGAAAACCCTTTTTAATCAGGTCTGCAGAAACAGCGGCAGCCAGGTTAACTTTATCGTCTGCGATTGCACCAAGCACGATTACGCTCGATGCCAGCTTCAGCTTCAGCTCATCGACGATCCCGCGGAGCGCGTCCATGGACGGTGCGTTGACTTTGGCGCACAGCACTGTAATTCCGTTTACGGTTTTAGCATTTTGCTCAAGAGAACCAGCCTCTATGCGGCTCAACTTCGCTTGCAGTGATTCATTGTCGCGGGAGAGCTCCTTCACTTGTCCAAACAAAGCTTCGATACGTTTCGGAACATCGTTTGTATTGGATTTCAGCAGGCTGGCCGATTGCTTAAGCAGCTCAAGCTGACCTTCCAAGTAGTTATAAGCATGTTTACCTGTAACGGCTTCGATTCTTCTTACCCCCGAGCCAATTCCGCTTTCGCTTAATAGCTTGAATAGCCCGATTTGCGAAGTATTTCTTACATGACAGCCTCCGCATAGCTCCAAGCTATAGCTTCCTACCTGAACAACACGAACCTCATCGCCGTATTTTTCACCAAACAACGCCATTGCACCCATTGCTTTTGCTTCATTCAACGACTTGATGTCAATAGATACAGCCGTACCGAGCCAAATTTGCTCATTTACACGGCGTTCGATGGCTACGAGCTCTTCAGCCGTAATGCTGCCAAAATGCGAAAAGTCGAACCGCAGACGATCAGCTTCTACCAAGGAGCCTGCTTGATTGACATGATCGCCAAGCACCTCTTTAAGCGCTTTGTGGAGCAAATGCGTTGCCGTGTGGTTCTTAATCACATCATCGCGAACAGCTCTTGTAACAGCTGCCTCTACAGTATCGCCGGTGCGAACCGTACCTGATGTAACCAATGCATGATGCACGCTTTGCCCATGAGGCGCTTTCGTTACATCTTCGACCTGAAGCGTAAAACCATCGCCAGTAATCGTTCCTTTATCGCCGATCTGTCCTCCGCTTTCTGCGTAGAAAGGGGTGCGGTCCAGAATGACGACGACTTTACTGCCTTCAGCCGCATTCTCAACCAGCAAATCGTCTTGAACAATTGCGATTATTTTGGATTCTGTTACCAGTTCATTATAGCCAACAAATTCACTTTTAACCGTGAAATCGCCAAGCGGACCGCCTTGAACCTTCATGCTTCCTGTGTCTTGACGAGCTGCGCGGGCGCGGTCGCGCTGCGCTTCCATCGCTGCATCAAACCCGCCGCGGTCAACCGTCATGCCATTCTCCGACGCGAAGTCTTCAGTCAAATCAAATGGAAAACCGTAGGTGTCATACAGGCGGAAGGCATCGTCGCCGTTAATTTCTTTGTTGCCGGCTTTCGTTGCCGAAGCCACGAGCTCGGATAGCATAGCAAGACCATCGGATAAGGTTTCATGGAATCGTTCCTCCTCCGTACGGATAACACGCTCGATAAACTCGCGTTTTTCCACAACCTCGGGATAGTAGACGCCCATTACTTCACCAACGACCGCAGTCAGCTCATGCAAGAACGGACGGTCAATTCCGATTGTCTTTCCGTAACGAACGGCACGGCGGAGCAGACGGCGAATAATGTAGCCTCGGCCTTCGTTTGAAGGCATTACGCCGTCACCGACTGCGAATGCGACCGTACGAATATGATCAGCAATGACTTTAAGAGCAACGTCATGCTCCTCATTGGCTTTATAAGTTACCTTCGCGATAGCGCAGGTACGGTCAATAATAGGCCGGAACAAGTCTGTATCGAAATTCGAATCCACGTCCTGCAGGATAGATGCAAAACGCTCAAGTCCTGCGCCTGTATCGATATTTTTAATCGGAAGCGGCGTATAGCTGCCGTCTTTGTTATGGTTAAATTGCGAGAACACAACGTTCCAAACTTCAAGGAAGCGCTCATTTTCTCCGCCTGGCCAGCATTCTGGGTCCGATAGGTCTCCATACTTGTCGCCGCGGTCATAGAATATTTCCGTACAAGGTCCGCAAGGGCCCTCGCCAATATCCCAGAAGTTTTCTTCCAGCTTATAGATGCGTTCTTCAGGCAGGCCGATCTTCTTATTCCAGAATGCGAATGCTTCTTCGTCCTCGGGGTATACCGTTACGGATAAGCGGTTCGGATCAAAGCCGATCCATTGCGGCTCGGTTAGAAACTCCCATGCCCATGTGATGGCTTCCTCTTTGAAATAGTCGCCGATCGAGAAGTTGCCCAGCATCTCAAAAAACGTGTGATGGCGACGCGTTTTGCCCACATTCTCGATATCGTTGGTACGAATGCATTTTTGCGAATTCGTAATCCGCGGATTTTCGGGAACGATACGTCCATCGAAATAAGCTTTTAGCGGTGCCATACCTGCATTGATCCATAAAAGTGACGGATCGTTATGAGGAACAAGCGATGCGCTTGGTTCAATTTTGTGGCCTTTGCTTTCAAAAAAAGCAAGCCATTTTGCCCGGATTTCACTAGCTTTCATTAATATGAGCCCCCTTATCATAATAAAACACAAAAAACGCCCCTGTCATAGACAGGGACGAATAAATTCGCGGTACCACCCTGGTTATTGCTCGCTGTAAACAGCCTGCGCAATCGCCTTCATTAGACTTTAACGGGTCCAACCGGTGAAGTTCATTCACACTCCGAATAGAGCTTTCGGCCACTCTTCGTTATAAAAGCTCTCTCAACCGACGCATAACGGCTGGTAAACAGCCTTTGCGAAGAAGCTTTCTCTCTGGCTAACGGGCATTGGCTTACTTCAATTCGTCAACGCTTTATCACCTTATATTTGACACTTGATTATTTTAAAATTATAGCTACACCCTCTCTGCCTGTCAAATAATCTTTCTCCGCACGTAATAGGCAAACATATGCTGGATGATGACCTTACAAGCCGCAAAAATCGGAACAGCCAAAATCATGCCGACGATGCCCGCAATCTCGCCACCAACCAATAAAGCAAAAATGATCGATAACGGATGCATATGAAGCGTACGACCTACAACCTGCGGGGAAATGACATTTCCCTCGAGGATTTGGCATAGCGTATTGACCACCGCCACAAGAATGACCATTTTTAATGAAACAGTTGATGCCATCAGAAGCGCAGGCGCTGCTCCAAAGAATGGTCCTAAATAAGGTATCACGTTCGTAATAGCAACGATGCCTGCCAGAAGAAGCGCATAAGGCATACCGATAAACAAGTACCCGAAGTAAGCGAGGACGCCTACGATGACACAGACCAAGAATTGGCCGCGTATATAGCTGCCAAGCGCCGTATCAATATCCTTCAGCAATCTGACCGTGTTTTTGCGATGGGATTTAGGAACGTATGTAATAACCGTCCGCTCAAATACATCAAAATCCTTCAATATGTAGAAGGCGAGGAAAGGAATAATGAACGTGATGAACACGGTATTGACCATTGAGCCAATGTTGTTCACAAAATTAAACAGGCTTTCAGACAACTTTTTCTCCATATGCATGAGCGACTTATTTAACCCGCTGCGGATGCTTTCCGGCAAAAACGATGTATTGTTTATATCCGTCACGATATCTTGCGCTCGCATAGACAGCTCCGGTACATGGTGGTTCAATTCCTGCACCTGTTCAATGAACATTGGAATCAGATTCACGAGTAGAACTGTAATCGCTGCGCAAAATACGGCGTAAATAAGCAGCACGGCAATCGTCCGCGGAACCTTCCGTTCATGCAGCATGGTAACGATAGGATTCAAAACATACGATATGATCATCGCAATAATAAACGGAGCGAGTACAGCTCTGACAAAAACATATATACTCACGATCAACGGCTTAATCAGCAGCAAGAGATAAATGGCGAGCAAGCCTAAAATAAAATAAACAAGCCATACGAACAGACGGTTCTTTGTAAAGCGCTCCACCGTCCTCACCCCCGAACCTTCTTTTTCCGGCTTGCTTTACACAAGACAAGCGGAACTAGTTCAGTATATGTACAAGCGGTAGAAATCATCCGTTAACAGCAAAAAAAAGACGGCCAGTGACCGTCTTTTGGCATTCATCTTTATGGAGAAGCACGTCAGTTGACGTGAACCTGCGTTATTTCCTCTTCAAAAAACAAGTCGTCAAGCGAGCTTAACGTGCCATCTTCTTCAACTTGGTAAACCGACATTTTTTCGCCGTTAACCGTCAGTTCAATGAAGCAGCCCCAGCAGTAAAACTGGTGGGAACCGATCTTTCCGATATCTTTCGAATTACAATTCGGACATCTCATCATCTTTCATTTCTCCCTATCCTCTGAAATTGGAAGCTGCGACAGGCTCCAATTCCGCTTCACTGACAGCAGGAACAATGATCGCGTCTTCCCCGAGCAATACGCTATCCGGATCACTCGGCGCTCTCAGCCATCTGCGCCCTTCCATCAGATCCGAAACAAAACCGTCCGTAAGCTCGTAGCCTACTATTTGTGTACCCTCTTTTGGGTAAAAATAAACATCCGACACTCGACCAAGCTGAATGCCTTGAACCGTTACGACGGGCAAATCCTTTAATTTAATTAATCCAGTGTAAAAAGAACGCAGCAATTGCTTCGACTTCATCCGAACGATCGCTGCCTCACTTGCTATAATAACGGTGTCCTCACCGCAAGAAACAACGTGGGACCACTCCACTATTTTCACAGTTGAAGCAAACCATTTGGCACTATCGAGTATCAGGCCCTTTAGCTGCCAATGCTCATCGAACCAAGCATCCTTGACGGTTCCAACTAGCTTTCCGGAATGGATGACGATTACGGGAAGTCCAATAAGCCGTTGAAGTTTAATCACGCTTAAGCGGAGTCCTCCTAGTAGTTATTACGAATACGCCTCACGATTGTTCCAACTTTCTGTGCGGCATCTTCTAATTCCTCCAAAGTATTCCCCAAACCGAAGCTAAATCTTACAGCGGATTGAATTTGTTCCTCGGGCAATTGCATCGCCCTCAGTACATGGGACCTCTCAAGCGCCCCCGAGGTGCAGGCCGAGCCGCTGGCAGCCGCAATGCCCTCCATATCGAGATTCATTAGCATCGTTTCGGTATCGACACCGATAAAGCTGACATTTATGATATGGGACAAATGCTTATGCTTGCTGCCATTTATTACGATAGGCACCTGAACATGTTCATGAAGCAGTTCTATCCATCTCTTACGAAGCTCGTCCATATAAAGTTGCTTTTTTTCCCGTTCGTTCACACAAATGTCAACAGCAGCGGCAAAGCCAACGATTCCTGCAATATTCTCAGTACCCGCCCGGCGCTTTCTCTCCTGTGATCCGCCGTGCTGGAGAGCTTCTAAAGGCGTACCGGCAGCTACATACAGTGCGCCCACCCCTTGCGGGCCGTTGATCTTATGCGACGAGAAGCTCATCAGATCTACCGGCAGCTCACTGAGCCGATAATCGAACCAGCTTAAGGTTTGAACAGCATCCACATGAAAAATCACGCCGTTCTCTTTAGCGATCCGTCCGATTTCTTCAATCGGCTGAATCGTACCTACTTCGTTATTTCCATGCATGATGCTGATTAGGCCCGTTTCTGCTGTTATTGCTGCTTGGACCTGCTCTGGCGCTGTAAGGCCATCTTGGTCAACTGACAGCACCGTCAAGGTAAAGCCTTCTTCTTTGGCAAGCCATTCACATGTATGCAAAACAGCATGATGCTCACCTGCTGAAGTAATAATATGCGTTTTCCCGCGTTTGCGCTGCGCTCTGGCAGCTCCGATCAATGCTGCGTTATCGCTTTCTGTTCCGCCTGAGGTAAACAGCAGCTCAGCCGGCTTGCAGCCGATTGCTGCCGAGATTAAATCGCGTGATCGGTTTAACCGCTGCTTAGCATCTCTTCCGAATGCATGCATGCTGGACGAATTGCCGCCAGGTCCCTGCATGACCTCAAGCATCGCTTTGGCGACGTTCGGATGCATGGGCGTAGTGGCGGCATGGTCAAAATAATGATTTTTCATAGGTCAGCTTCCTTTAGATGTAGAACATGTAGCTATCAGGTTTGCCTTCATCTTCAAAATTGATAAGGTCAGCAAGTGTCGTCGAATCGAGAACCTCCGCGATGCTGTCACGGATTCTTAGCCATAGTTGACGCTTAGCCGGGTCGTCCTCTTCCGTAAAGTCAACAGGTGAGATAGGTCCTTCAAGTATGCGGATGATGTCGCCGGATGTGATGGTTTCCGGATCCTTCGATAAAATATAGCCGCCGTAAGCTCCACGGATACTTTTTACGAGTCCTGCATTGCGAAGTGGTGCTACTAATTGCTCCAAGTAGTGCTCGGAAAGCTGATTTCGCTCAGCAATGCTTTTGAGTGAAGTCGGGCCTTCGCCAAATTTAGCCGCAAGCTCCATCATAATGGTTAAGCCATAGCGGCCCTTCGTCGATATTTTCAAAGTGGCACCTCTTTTATTTGTTTTTATAGTGGTTCATTCATGAGTCTGCTTTATTTGCTGTTAAATCTCTGTATTCCCATTTCACTTATATGTTAACATATCACGCGAGCGCCGTGTGCAAAAAGCTTGACTACTTCATGAAAAAGTTTGCATCCTATGTTACAATAATAGTTGTTTGATTCGAGCAAGGTGGTGTTTACAATGGAGAAACCAAAAGCTTCGACAAGAGTTGTCGTCGGCATGTCAGGCGGCGTCGATTCCTCCGTCACAGCGCTGCTGCTGAAGCAGCAAGGCTATGACGTTGTCGGCATTTTTATGAAAAACTGGGATGATACCGATGAATTCGGTCATTGCACGGCGGAAGAAGACTCGGAAGACGTTCGCCGCGTATGTGAACAAATCGGCATCCCCTACTATACCGTTAATTTTGAACGGCAATATTTTGATAAGGTATTCACTTATTTCTTGGATGAATACAAGCGCGGACGTACGCCTAATCCCGATGTGATGTGCAACCGCGAAATTAAATTCGGCGATTTCTTGCAGCGTGCGATGGAGCTTGGCGCCGATTATTTGGCCACTGGGCATTATGCTCAGGTCGAGCGCACGGAGGACGGTGTGACGAGGCTGCTGCGCGGCGTCGATTCGAATAAGGATCAAACTTATTTCCTTAGCGCTCTAGGCCAGAAGCAGCTGGCGAAAGCAATGTTTCCAATCGGGCATCTTCCGAAACCCGAGGTGCGCCGCATCGCTGAGGAAGCCGGCTTATATACGGCTAAGAAGAAAGACAGCACCGGCGTTTGCTTCATTGGCGAGCGAAACTTCAAAACCTTCCTAAGCGGGTATTTGCCGGCGCAAGCAGGCGACATGATCGATATCCAAACCGGTGAGAAGAAAGGCCGTCACGACGGATTGATGTATTATACGCTTGGCCAGCGGCAAGGACTCGGTATCGGTGGATCAGGCTCAGGCGAGCCATGGTTCGTCGCCGACAAGGATTTGGAGCGCAATATCCTGTATGTCGTGCAGGGCGAGCAGCATCCAAGCCTTTACTCCGAGAGCTTAACGGCTAGCGGCATGAACTGGATCGTCCCAGCGGATCGCAGCAATGAAACCATCCGCTGTACCGCCAAATTCCGTTACCGCCAGCCCGATCAAGGCGTAAGCGTAACGTCCTTCGAGGATGGAACGGCTCATATCGTTTTTGACAAGCCGCAAAAAGCAATTACGCCAGGACAAGCTGTCGTGCTCTATGACGGAGAGGTTTGTCTTGGAGGCGGCACGATCGAAACGGTGCAAAAAATCGATGCTCCCTCGGCTCATGCCAAGCAAGCATAATCATTTAAGCACCAAATAAGGCTGCTCAGCACATTCAACGATGTGCTAAGCAGCCTTTTCTTTTTCCAAATGCATCTTTATCATCCGAAATGCTGACCCTCCTGTCCTGCTCTTCGTTCATCGATTCTTCGAATAAGCAGGCGGGAAATACGCAGATGATCCGTTTCCTCAATAATGAATTCGAATGCGCCCCCGTAATTGACCCGTTGGTTATTAACCGGAGGTATTTCGATTTTCGAATAGATCCATCCTCCGATTGTGTCGTAATCATCCGTCTCGATATCAAGGCCAAAAAAGCTGTTGACCTCTTCAATCAACATCAAGCCGCTGACGGAGAAGGTATCGTCATCCTTTCGTTCCAGCGGTTCCCGCTCCTCATCAAATTCGTCTTGAATTTCTCCGACGATTTCCTCCATGATGTCCTCCAATGTAACCAGCCCTGAGGTGCCGCCGTATTCATCAATCAAAATTGCAATTTGCGATCGCCGTTTTTGCATCAGCTTGAGCAGCGTACTTATCTGCATGGATTCGGGCACGGTAGTTATGGGCCTTGTAATTTGCCTAATGTCATGAAGGCTCTGCAGCGTATCCTTCAACAAATCCTTGATGTGCACAAAGCCGATAATGTTATCCTTGTCATTCTCGCATACCGGATAACGCGTCAGCATTTGTTCCAGCGCAAGTTTTTTATTTTCAGCCAACGTGTGGCTTGTATTGAGGCAAACCATCTCCGTACGGGGAATCATGATTTCACGAGCATTCGTTTCCGCAAAATCAAAAATATTGTCTACGAGCATCAGCTCGGTATTATCAATTAATCCGTTTTTATGGCTCTCCTTCATCAAAATGCGAATTTCATCTTCCGTGTGCGCGGAATCCTTTTCAGTCGCCGGCTCAATCCCTATCCTTCGAAGCAGTTGATTGGCCATCCCGTTCAGCACCCAAATGAAAGGATACATCAGCTTATAAAAGCATATAAGCGGCGTAGCGGTTAACAGCGTAACGGATTCGGCTTTGCGGATGGCTACCGTTTTGGGCGCCAGCTCCCCGAGAACGATATGAAGCACCGTTATTAAGGTAAACGCCAGTATAAAGGATAACGTATGAATGAACACCTCGTTGCGAATGCCGATATAACCAAAAAAAGGCTCGATTACTCTTGCAATAGCCGGTTCTCCGATCCATCCAAGCCCAAGCGAGGCAAGCGTAATGCCAAGCTGACATGCTGACAAATAGGCGTCTAAATTTCCCGTCAAATGAGTTGCGAGCCTCGCGCGTGAATGACCTTCGGATGCAAGCGTATCGATACGGCTCCCTCTGACCTTCACCATCGCAAACTCGGCTGCAACAAAAAAACCGTTCATAAAGACGAACAAAAAAATAAGCAGCAGGGACAAACTAATCGGCATGGGGTCATTCAACAGATTCCTGTCCTCCGCAATAAGGCGGGCAAATTGCGATGACAGGCGCACCTCCTTTTGGAACAAAGATACGGCGATCTTTGTGTAATGTGAGAGCTCTCCTAGATGCCAAGCCGCCGTGTCAAACGGTAAAGCCGCAGGGTAAGCCATTTTCAAGACCGTAATTATTTGTATTCGTCATGGGCTGGCCTTAATACACGGATTTCCAGCTGCTGCCTGCAATTTTTATGCTGCTGCGGAAACAGACTTCAACAAATGTTMATAAAGCCGCAACGAATTGATCATTTAATGTGAAGCGAATGCTTCAAGGAATCTGTTATAATGCAATCAGCTTACGATGCAAACTTTTCACTAAAATATGCAGGAGGTTCTCAAATGAAACGAATATTACTGATATGTCTTGCCGCGCTATGGCTCTTGCCAAGTGTTGCTTTAGCCCATTCCAAACTGGAAAACGCCGTGCCCGCGCAGGATGCGACGATCACAGCTTCGCCTGATCGAATAGAGCTGACCTTCAACACCAAGATCGAGAATTTGAGCAATTTCAAAATCGTAAATGCCGCTGGCGAGGAA
This sequence comes from Paenibacillus sp. 01T443, assembly GCF_056398325.1. Taxonomy (NCBI): domain Bacteria; kingdom Bacillati; phylum Bacillota; class Bacilli; order Caryophanales; family Paenibacillaceae; genus Paenibacillus; species Paenibacillus sp. 01T443. Next base: position 99,540 of record NZ_JBFTPE010000018.1, on the reverse strand, counting down.
ATGGAAAAGGATAAAGTAGCAGTCGAAGGAATGACGATGAGCGGTACTATGCCAACGCCCCTGACTAATGGCATTTACACGGTTAAATGGGTTATTATCGGTGCAGACGGCCACTCTGTTGAAGGCGACTATTCCTTTACGGTGGAAGCACCTGCCGCAACCGAAGAGACTTCTCCAGAGCCTGAGGCAACAACGGAAGCGCCTGCCGACACGACTTCACCTTCACCATCCTCAGCACCTGATACGGGCACGAATGAGGGAGAGGGCAATCCTTCATCCACGACTGAAAGTGACAGTACAAACTATACCCCGGCAATCATCATAGGCGCAATTATTGCAGCAGCTGCAATCGCGTTGTTCATGCGGAGGCGCAAATAATGATTTACATTAGCGAAGGCCTTTTATACATTTGCTTCGCAATTTTAACGGGTTCCTTGCTGCTGCGCCTCGTGCCTGAGGATAGAAGGCCCACGGTTCATGTGCCGAATGGCTTGCTCCTTGCATGCGCAATTGCGATACCGATACTATCGTATGTTCCCATTCATAACTTAGCCCTTGTCTTCGGCAAGGATTTCGACATGACCTACGGTTCTATCCTTAAAAGCATATTACTCGATATCAATACGGGAAAAGCCTGGCTGTGGACGGCGATCGGTTCTGCTGGACTCGCATTTTTACTTGGGCTTAAGGCTTTCCGGGGCGACAAGCATATGCCTAAGGTCGCATTGTTTGTTACTTTTTTGCTTATTGTTTGGTTAGGCTATGCGGGACACGCTTCATCGCTTTACGGATTTAGAGGATTACTCACGCATGCTACCCACTTTCTCGCGGTTAGCGTGTGGATCGGGATATTGTTCGTAACCAGCTGGTTTGCCAAAGACGACGCCAACTGGCATGCGTTTTTGCGCTGGTTCTCGCCTGTTGCGATCATTTCCGTCGTTCTAACGCTGTTAGCAGGCTTTATCCTCATGTCGTTCACGACGCCTGAATACGTGAATGCCTGGATGCTTCCCTACGGTCAGATGCTGCTGATTAAGCATTTATTAATTTTGCCTTTGCTCCTTTTTGCCTACTCCAATGGCTTTGGTTACAAAAAAGCAGCAAAAAGCAATCCATCCTTCAATCCAAGAAGATGGCTGAAGGCAGAGAGTGTCGTTGCACTGCTTGTGCTTGCCGCTACAGGCGTGCTTGGACAACAGACACCGCCGCATACGGTAAAAGAAACCTTGCAAACCGTTTCTCCGTCACCCTTGTTCACAACTGTTTACAAAGGCAGCTTCAGCCCTGATATCGCGCTGAAATTCACGCTTCACATGGAGAGCTTGCTTATGTTTGCCGCGGCGCTGCTAATGGCTGTCGGACTCTTATGGATGTACCGTACCAACAAACTGATCCCCGCTTTTATAATGGGAATATTAACTGCGGTGTTCGGTTATTACGGCCTTATGTTTTCAATTGCTTAACCAATGTCATGTCCATGCAAAGAAAGGCTGCCCGCGAGTGATCGCCAAGGGCAGCCTTTCTTGTTTCTATTGCCGATTTGCTACTTACGTTTCTGCTGATTTTGCTTGATTTTATCTTCCATGCCCTGTTCGGTTGCCTTGTAGAAGGTTATGCTCCCAAGCGTGTTAGGCAAATACTGCTGCTTTACATAATGGTTCGGGAAGTTATGCGGATACTGGTACCCCTCATGGCCAAGCTGCTGCGCGCCCTTATAGTGGGTATCCCGCAGATGCAGCGGCACCTCCGCACCGCCCGCGCGTTCAATTGCCGCCTCAGCATTGCCAATCGCGATTGCCGTCGCGTTCGATTTCGGACTCTCTACCGCAAATAAAATCGCCTGCGATATGTTGTATTTCGCTTCTGGCCAGCCGATCTTATGGTAAGCATCCATGGCGGTAACCGCTTGGATCATCGCCTGTGGATTAGCAAGGCCAATATCCTCGCTGCATGCCACGATCAGCCTCCTGATGAAGGTCATCGGGTCCATGCCCAGCTTCTCGACCGCGTACAAAAACCAGAAGAGCGCGGCATCGCTCGAACCGCGTACGCTTTTGTGAAATGCCGATAATACGTCATATTGTGTGGACAGGTCGGCACGTATCGAAGGCTTTCGTATGGACTCCTGTGCAACTTCAAGCGTTAACCGCACAGAGCCATCCATCTCCGAGGGCGTCGTCACCGCGGCGAGCTCCAGCGCATTAAGCGCTCTGCGTATGTCACCGCCAGCCATCGAGGCAATATGCCGCAGCGCGTCCTCATCTGCTTGCAAATCCATGAAGCCTAAACCGCGCTCCCGATCGGCCAGCGCCCTTCTCATGGCTTCGTAGGCATGCTCTTCGCCTAGCGCCTCCAGTTGAAACAGTGTCGAACGCGACAAAAGCGCCCCGTTCACATGATGAAAGGGATTTTCAGTCGTTGCCCCGATAAAAATAATGATACCCTGCTCAACAGCGGGAAGCAGCGCATCCTGCCTAGCCGTGTTAAAGCGATGTACCTCATCTAAAAATAGAATCGTCTTCTTGCCATACATCCCTTTATTCGTGCGAGCCTGATCAATGACCTCCCGCACATCCTTAACCGAAGCATCCACCGCATTAAGCTTCACGAAATTGCCGGCCGTTCGCAAAGAAATAATATGGGCCAGCGTCGTTTTACCGCAGCCTGGCGGACCATATAACAAAATAGAAGACACCTGATCGCCCTCAATGGCTCTACGGAGCAGCTTGCCTGCACCTACTATATGTTCTTGCCCAATATATTCGTCTAATGTCTGCGGCCGCATACGATCTGCAAGCAGCCTGGCGCGCGGCAATTCTTCTTCTTGATAAGAAAATAAGTCCATCCTGCTCCCCAACCTTCTGCCATCTGTTATACCGATCATAGCATACAAGCACATTTGTTCGCCAGATATGCGGTTTAACGGCAGATGCCTGCCTATGAAAATAGCCGCTTCGCAGAAAAAAGCTTCATCAGCTTTAGTTGCGAAACGGCTATACTTGATTGTTATTTATCAAATGGAGATTTAAGGCCATTCTCCAGCTTTTCTATCGATGCTGTAACGCGATTCGCACGTGTTTCTGCCCGTTTCGCATCGGTGATCCATTTTACAAAATCACGTCTCTTCGCAGCCGTTAGTTTGCCGCGAAAAAATTGCTCTGCTTCGTTTGATGCCTGCAGGGCTGCTGCGAAGTCTTCCGGCAGCACCGCCTCCTCTGCCGATTGCGAAGACGTGGATACTCTGCCTATCGACAAGCTCTCCAATGCGGCGGAGGCTGTACGACGCTTTGTAACTTCATTGGCAGCGCCTGCTGGACGGTAGCGCATGGAAGACCAGGTATCGTCCATGGCAATCATGGCGACACCCTCCACGTGAAATGTAAGCATGAGTCTCCAGCCGGTGTCACGGTTAATATCCGTCTTTATCTTAGAGGTGCCCTTCGGATAAGAAATCCATAACAAACCATTCGGTTTAACCGCCTGAATGGCTGCCGGCGCATTCTCTTCCAGCTCGGCCAGATTCATAACGAACAAAAGCACAAAATCATAGTGTCCTTCTGCATCTGCGACGCTTGCGTCTGTGCTCAATCCAAGCTCTGTCAAATAATGCTCAGACGGCGGCTTAAGCACCAGTGCTTTCATCTCCGGCGTCAGCCTCAGCTTCTTGACAAGCCCTTCGTTCATAGCTCGATCCCGCCAGCTGCCAACAAGTCATTCACTACGACGCTGACCATAATGAGACCGGCAACCGGCGGAACAAAGGCATTGCTCGCCGGGGGCTGCTTGGCCTTACGAATCTCAGGCGCATTTTCCGGGACGATTTTTTTGGTAACATCCTCCCGCGGCTTCATTGGAAGCTCGGTCGAGAATACGACCTTCACGCCGCGTTTAATGCCTTCCTTGCGCAGCTTCGTGCGGATGACCCGAGCTAAAGGATCGGTATGTGTCTTGGAAATATCGACAACCTGAAACTTAGTCGGATCCATCTTATTTGCTGCACCCATACTCGAGATAATCGGTATTTTCCGCTCCAGGCACTGTTTAATGAGATGGATCTTATACGAAATCGTATCGGATGCATCCACAACGTAATCGAGCGGATACTCGAAAAACTGCTCATAGGTTTCTTCCGTATAAAACATCCGAAGCGCAACGACATCACACTCTGGATTAATAAGCTTAATCCGATCGCGCATAAGATCAGCCTTAGGCTGGCCGACCGTCGTAGTCAGCGCATGGATTTGTCGGTTCACGTTCGTTATATCCACGACATCCTTGTCAACAAGGATAATCCGTCCAACGCCTGTACGCGCAAGCGCCTCAGCGGCAATGCCGCCAACGCCTCCGATGCCGAGCACGGCAACCGTGCTCCCCTTCATTAGCTCAAGCCCTTCTGGACCAATCGCCAGCTCCGTACGTGAAAATTGGTGAAGCATCAGGCTGCCGCCTCCTTCGCATTCATTAATTGCTTATTTTTCGTTTGTTTCCGCAGCAGGTGCTGCAGCTGCTGCAGCTACTGGCTGCTTAGGCTTAATCACCGTACGGATATGCAATTGCTCAAGCTGCGATAGCTCGACCTCGGAAGGTGCGTCGCAAAGCAGATCCGTCGCACTTGCCGTTTTCGGGAAGGCAATCGTTTCGCGCAGGTTAGTACGACCCGTAAGCAGCATGACTAGACGGTCGAAGCCGAAAGCAATACCGCCGTGTGGAGGCGTTCCATATTCGAATGCATCCAGCAGGAAGCCGAATTTTTCTTGTGCTTCTTCCATGCTGAAGCCTAGTGCTTTAAACATTTGCTCTTGAACTTCACGTTTATAAATACGCATCGAACCGCCGCCGACTTCATAGCCGTTCAGAACAAGATCGTAGGCTTGCGCACGGATTTGACCTGGATCAGTATCGAAGAAATGAAGGTCTTCTTCATTCGGACGCGTGAACGGATGGTGCTCTGCTACATAACGCTTAGCATCCTCATCCCATCCAAGCAATGGGAAATCTACAACCCAAGCGAATTTGAATTTGGATTCGTCGATCAAGCCGAGGTCCTTGCCTAGTTTTGAACGGAGGTTGCCAAGGACATCAGAAACGACTTTTTTCTTATCCGCGGAGAAAGTGAGCAAATCGCCGTCTTCTACTTGCAGGCGCTCGGTTAGGGCAGCAATTTCTTCCGGCTTAAGGAATTTCACGATCGGACCGCGCCATTCGCCGTCCTTAACCGTAATCCAAGCAAGGCCTTTACCGCCGTAACGCGCAGCGAACGGCTGCAGGTCGTCTAGCTCCTTGCGGCTCCAGCTTGCACAGCCCTTGGCATTAAGTGCTTTGACAACACCGCCGCCTGCAGCTACGCTTGCGAATACTTTCACTTCGCTGCCGGATACGATATCCGTAATATCTTCAATTTCAAGTCCAAAACGAAGGTCTGGCTTATCAGAACCGTATTTGTTCATCGCATCTGCATACGTAATACGTTGGAATGGAAGCTCAAGCTCTACGCCGACTGTTTCTTTAAGAAGCTTAGCTGTCAGCTCTTCCATCATAGCAAGCAATTGATCCTGCGAAAGGAAGGATGTCTCGATGTCGACTTGCGTGAATTCCGGTTGACGGTCTGCACGAAGATCCTCATCGCGGAAACAGCGGGCAATTTGGTAGTAGCGTTCAATTCCGCCTACCATGAGAAGCTGCTTGAAAATTTGCGGCGATTGCGGCAGGGCAAAAAATTCGCCTTCATGCACGCGGCTCGGCACCAAGTAATCGCGAGCGCCTTCTGGCGTGCTTTTCGTCAAAATTGGCGTTTCCACATCGATGAAGCCTTCTCCATCTAGGAAATCGCGGAACACCTTAGCTGCTTTGGAGCGCAGGAACAATGTTTTTTGCATTTCTGGGCGACGAAGGTCCAGGTAGCGATATTTCAAGCGAAGCGACTCATCCACCTCTACGCCGTCTTCAATTGGGAAAGGAGGCGTTTTTGCAGCATTCATGACTTCGATTTTCGTAACACGCACTTCAATTTCACCCGTAGCCAGGTTCGCGTTGTACGTTTCTGCATCACGCTCTACGACTGTCCCTTGAATCGCAAGCACGAACTCGTTACGAGCTCGGTCAGCAATCGCTAGCGCGTCACCGGAGAAATCCGGGTTAAATACCGTTTGTACAATGCCTGAACGGTCGCGCAAATCAATAAATAGCACGCCGCCAAGGTCGCGGCGACGCTGTACCCAGCCGTTTAGGATTACCGTTTGACCAACGTCCGCTTTCGTTAAGCGTCCGCAATGATGTGTTTTCAACAACATAGTTTTCATGCTCCTCGTTTAGTTAGATTATTTATGGGTAGATCATTAACCAATGATTTCATCAGCGAGCTTATTAAGCGCTACAACGCGCTGCTCGCCTTTTGCCATATCCTTAAGTGAAATTTCGCCGCGCTCCAGCTCATCATCCCCTAGGATAGCGGTATAACGGGCTTGCAAACGGTCCGCAGACTTCATTTGAGCCTTCATCTTGCGTCCGAGATAATCGCGCTCCGCTCGAATTCCCCGCTGCCTAAGCTGGTAGACAAGCTTCGTAACCTCGCGTTCTGCCGCGTCACCAAGAGCAACAACATAAACGTCCACCTGGTTAAACGCAGGCAATTCCGTTTCTTGATGCTGCAGCAGCAAAATCGTTCTTTCAAGCCCAAGCCCAAGACCGACACCAGGCTGATCCGGTCCGCCGATTTCCGAAACCAGACCGTTATAGCGGCCTCCGCCTCCGACGGTATCGATCGTACCGATGCCTTCTGCCTTATATTCAAAGGCCGTATGGGTGTAATAGTCGAGCCCGCGTACGAGCCGGTGATTGATTTCATAAGGAATGCCCATATCGGTCAAGTACATTTTCACTTTATCAAAATGGAGCTGGCATTCCTCGTCCAAGCTGTCCAAAATAGATGGCGCGTCCGTAAAATGTTCTTGGTCCACCTTGCAATCGAGAACGCGAAGCGGATTACGGTCCATCCTAGACTGACAATCCTTGCAAAGCAGCTCCCGCTTAGGCTCGAGAAAAGCAAGCAGACGCTCGCGGAAGACTAAGCGGACAGCCGGAGTCCCGACAGAATTGATCTCGACTCGAACACCCTTAAGGCCAACCTCAGTATAAAAGGTATAACCAAGCGCGATAACCTCTGCGTCAATGGCAGGATCAACGGACCCCAAGGCCTCAACCCCAAATTGATGCAGCTGACGGTAGCGTCCAGCCTGCGGCCGTTCGTACCTGAACATCGGACCGATATAGTACAGCTTAGACACGTCCGGCTCGCCGTACAGCTTGTTCTCCACATAAGATCTCACCACGCCGGCTGTCCCTTCAGGACGCAGCGTCAGGCTGCGATTACCGCGGTCCGTGAAGGTGTACATTTCTTTCTCAACGATGTCAGTCGTTTCACCGACACCCCGTTGAAACAGCTCCGTGGATTCGAAGATCGGTGTGCGTATTTCACGGAAGTTGTAACGTTGGCAAATATCGCGCGCCTTTTGCTCCACATATTGCCATCTCTCTACCGCGCCAGGCAAAATATCCTGCGTGCCCGGCATTTTCTGAAATGCCATTGTAATTTCCCTCCTGGCCCCGTAATAAATGTTTTAAAGTTCGGAAAACGCAAAAAACTCCCGTTCCTAACAGCTTGCGCCATAAGGGACGAGAGTGAATCTCCCGTGGTACCACCCACATTTCGAGCCTGCATCCTATGCAACAGCTCGCTCAAAGACGGTTAACGTCCGTCATCCGCAGTCCAGCTAATTCGCGTAAGTTGCCAAGCCTATTGCTTGCTCCCTGCCGCTGTTCACCGTCTGTTCTCCGGGAAGTCTGTTCATTCTGCCGATATAAGGACGCTTGCAGCCTGTTGGCGCCCCTCTCTGGATATAGCGTGAAGAATTACTTTGTCCCATCAATGAATCCATATCTATACTGAGGATTAATTTTACCTCTGACAATGATTAAAGTCAAGATCGTTCTAGCCCTCTAGCAATCCTCSATTGAAATGGACAGAAAAAAACCTACAAAACGTGTTTGTAGGTCCAAAAGTAATATATATTTTTAAAAAGGGGGTCGAGTTCTATTATAGGTTAATGATGTTAAAAGAAAGTTAGAGATTGATTACAGTAATATTACAATTTCGAAAGCGTTTTTACGGCGCTTACTTGCTTCATTAGGAATTTGAGAAGTAATCAGCCCTATAAGCGTAACACCGCCCGAGCTATACACTCGGACGGCGTCCAGATCCACCTATAAATGACTCGGATGATCGCGCCTGGGATGCTGCGGAAAGCCTGCCCATTCTTCAGCCGCTTCAATATCATCCTCAAGCTCAGCAAACACTTTGGCTTCTCTGCGATCGGGATGCAGCAGTCTTCTAGATACCCGTTCGATACCTTGCTCTTTGCGTGATTGATGCATTCGCGAATTTCCTCCAATATTACATTAAGCTTAGGCAAAATTATTAATCTGCCTGCAAAGCTTATTGTCTATATTGTTTCCCGCGATCGCCGTCTTACATACTGCTTTCCAAAATTAACGTCACCGGTCCCGAGTTAACGAGTTCCACTTCCATCATCGCTCCAAAGCGCCCCGTTGCCACTTTTAAACCCATTGAACGAAGTGTGTCGTTAAAGCTGTCGTAAAGCTTCTCCGCCTGCTCCGGCCTTGCTGCCGCCATAAAATTCGGCCTTCTGCCCTTACGGCAGTCGCCATAGAGCGTAAACTGTGAAACAGAAAGCAGCTGGCCGCCGATATCGGCGACGGAATGATTCATTTTTCCTGATTCGTCTTCGAAAATTCGCAGGTTAACCACTTTTTCCGCCATCCACTTCACGTCTGCTTCCGTATCCTCATGCGTGATCCCTACCAGCAGTACGAGGCCTGAATCTATGGAACCAACGATTTCCCCGTCAATGACGACCTTAGCCTGTTTACTCCGTTGAACGACAACCTTCACTGCCTTCAGAACCCCCGATTTGCGCTTCGCTTGCCTTATTCCCCATGCCAATCGTTTATTGCATAATCCGTTGGACGGAATAAATATCCTGTACGCGTTTTATTTTCTCCACAACTGAGGTGAGATGCTCAATGTTTCGAATAAGCACCGTTATATGAATAAGCGACATGTTCTTAACCGTGCGTCCGGTTACAGCTGAAATATTCGTTTTGCTTTCCGAGACAGCCTGCAGCACCTCGTTTAGAAGGCCTCTGCGGTCATTACCCGTTATCTCGATATCAACGCTGTAGTTAGCGTCGATCGAATTTTCCCATTCCACTTCGATTACGCGTTCGCCCTCTTCACCTTGATCACCAAAAGGAATGTTCTGGCAATCCATACGGTGGACAGAGACGCCGCGGCCGCGCGTAATGTAACCAATAATAGAATCACCTGGTACAGGGTTGCAGCAGCGGGCAAAGCGAACCAGCAAATTATCGATGCCCTTTACCGTAACGCCTTGATTCGGTCTCGGCTTCCGATTGCCCGGCGATTTAATTTCCTTCACTTCGCTCGTAAGCTCAAGCTGGTTAGCCAGCTCCGCCTCTCTGCGCATCTTCTCCGTAAGCTTCGTGCAGATTTGAGCCGCCGTAATCCCGCCAAATCCGATGGCAGACATCATATCTTCGATGTCATTGAAGGCAAACTTCGATGCTGCCTCCTGCAGCTTGTCGTCCTGCAGCCAAGCTGAAGGCTCCAGTCCTAGCCGCTTCAGCTCACGCTCAAGCAAATCCTTGCCCTTCGATACGTTCTCCTCGCGCCGTTCCTTCTTAAACCACTGCCGAATTTTGCTTCGTGCATGCGAGGACTGAGCGATTTTGACCCAATCCTGACTTGGCCCGTATGAATGCTTCGATGTCAAAATCTCAACGATATCGCCAGTCTTCAGCTTATGGTCAAGCGGGACAATCCGGCCGTTTAGCTTTGCACCGATCGTCCGATTGCCGACCTCTGTATGAATTCGATATGCAAAATCCAGCGGAACGGAGCCCGCAGGCAGCTCAATGACTTCCCCGCTTGGCGTAAACACAAATACGAGATCGGCAAAAAAGTCCATTTTGAGCGATTCCATAAATTCAGAGGCATCGCGCGCCTCATGCTGCAGCTCCAATATTTCTCGGAACCAAGACATCTTGTCTTCGAAGTTGCCGCCAGGTACAAGCGTACCTTCTTTGTAGGCCCAATGGGCCGCAATTCCGTATTCCGATGTACGGTGCATCTCCCAAGTTCGAATCTGCACCTCTGTAGGCTCGCCATTTGGCCCGATAACCGTCGTATGCAGTGATTGATACATATTCGCCTTCGGCATCGCGATATAGTCCTTAAAACGGCCTGGCATCGGTTTCCAAAGCGTATGAATAATACCTAGCGTAGCATAACAATCCTTTATGTTATCCACAATAATCCGAATCGCAAGCAGATCATAGATTTCGGTAAACTGTTTGTTGCGATCGGTCATTTTCTTATAAATGCTATAAAGATGTTTTGGGCGCCCGGAAATGTCGCCTTCAATGCCCATCTCCTCAAGTTTCTCCGTTATTCGTCCGATGACATCCTCAATAAACTGCTCACGTTCCGCGCGTTTCTTCTTCATAAGATTTGCAATACGGTAATATTGCTGCGGGTTCAAATAACGAAGTGCAATATCTTCCATTTCCCATTTGATCGCTGAAATACCCAAGCGATGAGCAATGGGGCAAAAAATTTCTAAAGTTTCGTATGCTATGCGGCGCTGCGCTTCTTCCGACTGGAATTTGAGCGTGCGCATGTTATGCAAGCGATCTGCTAATTTAATAAGAATGACGCGTATGTCCTGAGCCATCGCGACAAACATTTTACGATAATTTTCGTTCTGCTGCTCTTCTTTTGAACGAAATTGAATTTTTTCGAGCTTTGTTAGACCGTCTACCAGCATCGCGCAGGTTTCGCCAAATTTCGCGCGAACCGTCTGCAAATCTACAGTCGTATCCTCAACGACATCATGAAGCAATGCCGCGATAATCGACAGCACGTCCATCTGCATATCGACAAGAATATCCGCAACCGCTACGGGATGCAAAATATATGGCTCTCCCGATTTCCGCACTTGGCCGTGATGGGCTTGCTCCGCAAAGTCATAGGCTTCCTGGATGCGTATAAGGTCCTGCTCTTTCATATAGGCGGATGCCTTCTCGAGTAAATGCTCAATGCCCATGAAACGTCCCTTTCTGATTACACTCCTGGCGGATCCCATTCATGCGTTTTCCGAGTTTTTATAATATTATGCCTGTAATACCAGCACCACGTCAACTACTGTGGGCCTTCCTTAATAAAATAAAACCGCCTGGCCTCCCCGCATATAGCGTTGGAAGTAACAGACGGTGCATGTGAAGGCAGATTAAACCGCGTAATTTATTCGTAAGTCATTACTGAAAAAACTTCAATTCCATCAAGCTTCTCACGACCTGTTAAGTAAGCAAGTTCGATGAGGAAAGCTGCGCCGACAACTTCTCCGCCAAGCTGGCGAATCAAATTGATCGATGTCGCTATCGTACCGCCCGTTGCCAGCAAATCGTCAGCAATGAGTACGCGCTGCCCTGGTGAAATGGCATCCTTGTGCATCGCAAGCTGATCATTGCCATACTCCAGATCATAGCTCGCTGTAATCGTTTCGCCAGGCAGCTTGCCGCTTTTGCGAATGGGAGCAAAACCGACGCCTAATGCAATCGCAAGCGGAGCGCCGACAACGAAGCCGCGTGCTTCAGGACCGGCAATAACATCGATTTTCATGTGCTGAACCGCAGCGCGCATTTCTTCAATAACAGCGCGGTACGCTCCACCGTCTTTCAATAGCGTAGTAATATCTTTGAAACGGATGCCTGGCTGCGGGAAATCTGGAATTACCCGGATGTAATCTTTAAAGTTGTATTGTGTATTGGACACTTGAGGTCAACCCTTTCCATTTCAAACTATTCATTATGATCTATGACTCGCAATCGACATTTGTGAAGCTTCGCATTGTTCTTTTGCCTTACGATAACGCTCAGAGCTTGCTAAATCTCGTTTTTGCGGCGATGAAGCTGCACTCATCAGCCCATTGCTGCGTTCGATAAACTGCAGTTCCTCAAACACGTCCAGCATGAGTTCCACTGTCGCTAAGGATAAACCGCTTTGCTTGGATAAACGAACGTTTAATCCTTCGAGAGGCACTTGGCTGAGCTGTTTCAACTGCTGATATACCTTGCCGAAATCCTCGCGTTCCGGAAACGGCTCTGCAGCGGGATCAAAATGCACATCATGCAGTTGAAGCTGAGGCTTTCGCTGCCCATTCCATTCATTTACGGATAATTCACCGATCACATCGATTTTGCTGCCGGGCTTCAGCCCTTCTGCCAGCATTCCCATACTGAAACCGATTCCGTCTAATAAACGGCGGCCGCTCCCGAGTGACAGCTTCAGATGCTTCGATTCCTTACCTATCGTTCGACGATCTGCCAGCTCGGTACGCTGGAAAAGCAACCTTGGCGATGGATTGCCCATACCAAAAGGCTCAAGCTGCGAAAGCTCATTGATGGTATCCAGCGTTGCTTCGCTCACGGAGCAAACAAGATCAACGGCCGTCTTTGGAATCCAATCATCAGCGCTTAGCCACTCATCCGCCAACTCGCCAAGGCGCTGCTCGAGAGCAGGCAAGCGATCACGATGAAGGCTCATGCCGGCAGCGGCCTGGTGGCCGCCGTAATGATCAAGCAGCTCTTCGCAAGCCGTAAGTGCTGCATGCAGATCAAAGCCTTCTATCGAGCGTGCAGAGCCTTTACACATCCCTGTCTGCCCATCTATTCCGAGAATGATAACCGGTTTATAGTTTCGTTCGAGCAGCTTTGAGGCTACAATCCCGATGACGCCGACGTTCCAGCCTTCACCAGCAAGCACGATGACAGGCGGGGACGCTGTCCCAGCCGCCTCGGCCTCCTCCATTTTGGCTTGCCACTGCTGCTCGGCTTCCTTCACGATGCTCTCCACTACGCGCTGCCGTTCCTTGTTTAGGCTGTCCAGTCCAATTGCAGCCAAGATCGCATTATCGTAATCCTCGGTGGTAAGCAGCTCTACCGCCCGTTTTGCATGATCCAGCCTGCCGGCTGCATTCACGCGGGGAGCCATTCCAAAAGCAATCCCGGTAGCCGTAATGGTATCCAGCTCTATGCCGCCGGCCTCCGCCAATGCCCGAAAGCCTACCCCGGCATGGCTGCGCAGCCGCTCCAAGCCGTAGCGGACTAAAATCCGGTTCTCATCCTTCAGCGGCATCAAATCCGCTATCGTGCCTAAACTGACAATATCCGCCCATTCGAGCGGCGGCCGCTCCAGCAAAGCATGCGCTAATTTAAAAGCCACGCCAACGCCTGCCAAACCTTTGAACGGATAGCCACAGTTTTCCTGTTTAGGGTTAACCACCGCGCAAGCCTCCGGCGTATGCTCCGGAGGCTCATGATGATCGGTTACGACGACATCAATTCCCAGCTGTTTCGCATATGCAATCTCTTGAACAGCGCTGATTCCCGTATCAACGGTTACAATTAATTTGACGCCCTCTTCAGCCGCAAGCTCAATCGCTTTATTGTTTAAGCCATACCCTTCCAAAGCACGATGCGGAATATAATAATCAAAGTTATAATTTAATGTGCGAAAGACATGCACAAGCAGAGAAGTGCTAGAAACACCGTCGGCATCGTAATCGCCATAAATCCGTATTTTCTCGCTGCGGGAAGCAGCCTGTTTAATCCGCTCAACCGCTTCTTTCATTCCGAGCAATAAATAAGGATCATGAAAATGCTCCATTCCGCCGCGTAAAAAGCGTTCTGCAGATTCCTGCTTATCAAATCCGCGCTGCACAAGCAGCTTAGCTACCAGCGGCGGCAAACTCAATTTCAATGCCAGATCCTTTGCTTTATCTTCATCGGTTACGGACCATGGCGCTAAAGCCCACCTTGTTTTCCTTTGAATCACGCTGCTTTCCTCCTCTCCTGCTGTTTCGCTGTTCTTATTGCAGCAGTGTCGGCATCTGCTCCTGATTAGGATCATGATTGGACTTATACGGATAACCAGGATCATATGGCTCAACATAAATCGATACATCCGTGACATGGATAAAACGCTTCATCACGAGCTGCTTTACCCGCTTTGCAATTTCCTGTCCCTCAAGAACCGAAATTCGCGGATTAACGCTAATAACCATTTCCGCAATAACATAATGCCCATGCTCTTTAGCTTTCATAGACTGTACGGTAATGACACCTTCAACCCGCTGAACGAGCTGCAGCAGCTCATCTGGATTTTCATCTGTTGAAGTCAAATGGCCATCTTTGCGAATAAAGACGGTAGCCATTCTGTATCCGTTGATAACAACGATTACCGCAATGACGATCGCTGCAGCCGGATCGAAATAATACAGTACCGGCATAGACAGCATTTCCCCAATAATCGCCCCGCTTGCTCCAACTAAAGCTGCAGCAGAACAATATATCCCGGTCAGCCGATCCTTCTCTGGAAAAAACAGCTGTTGCACGATCATTGTTAGCATGATGGCTGCTGCCGAGCTCCAATGCGGAGCACTCGTCACACCGTCAGAAATATCTCGAATGGCAGATATTCCAATTTCAAGCCCAATGATAAGAAGGACGACAGACAACAAAATCGTCGTCGCCGTCTCTCCTCTTAAATCCTCAGTTTCCGTCCCGGTAGTGGAGTGGTCCAACTTCCGTCGGCGGCTTGCCCGCAGTCCTGATATTGCAGCAACACCCGCGGCGACCTCAGCTGCCGTTCGAAACGCATCCGCGAGCAATGCTTTGCTTCCTGACAACCAACCTATTATGCCTTTAAAAAGAGCCAGCAGCATGTTTCCCCATAAGCCGGCCCAGCTTGCGGACTCTGCTTTTACATATCGCTGTGTGGTTGACATGATTACCTCCTACAAGATTTTGCGAATGCAAAACCTACTTCGTAAGCGTGTGCTTAGGTTTTGCGGATGCAAAACCTTCTTCGTAAGCGTGTGCTTAGGTTTTGCGGATGCAAAACCTTCTTCGTAAGCGTGTGTAACAAGATAAGGTTATGCCGTTGTTTTAACGGCGGCTTTCGGTTTCTGTTTTCCTTTAAGGAGCAGCCAGAGCGGACTTGCAATACAGATTGACGAATAGGCTCCGCTGGAGAGACCGATGATTTTTGCCAATGCGAACAGCTTAATGGACTCGCTGCCGAAAATAAACAAACATACAGCCACAATTAGCACGGCTAATACGGTATAAACATTTCTTGCCATCGTTTGCCAAATACTCGCATTAACCATTTCAGCAAGCTGCTCACGGTTTTTGTATTGACCAAAACGCAAATTTTCACGGATACGGTCAAAGATTACAATCTTATCGTTAATCGAGTATCCGATCGTAGTCAATACCGCCGCAATGAACGGCAGATCCACTTCAAGACGGAAGATTGAGAACAGGGCAACTACGACAAAAGCATCATACAAGATAGCGATATTCGCGGCCAGCGCAAAGCGCCATTCAAAACGAAACATAACGTAAATCATAATCGCGACGCTCGCGATTAAGATCGCCCAGATCGTTTTTATGCCAAGCTCCTGTGCCATATCCGGGGATACAACGTTGACCTCCGACGAAACCTGATCGCCGTATTTTGCTTTAAAGCCCTCTTGAATTTCAACGATTTTGGCCTGTGGAAGCACCTCATCAAAACGAGCGGATACACGTTCATTATCTGTTCCGCCGACAGTTGGCGTAATGCCTTCAATGCCTGCTTTCACGAGAATCTCTTTTGCATCCTGCTGAGTAGCTGCCTTGCCTACCAAAATATCCATATTTGTACCGGCCTTGAAATCAACGCCGAAATTCAGGCTAAAGAAAAGCAAGGATAATATCCCTACTATTGTTAACGTGATTGAGAACAGAAAGAACTTGTTGCGGTTCCCAATAAAATCATAACGGATCTTTGTATTAAAGTTCACGGATTTCTGCCTCCTTCACGCCATAATAGCTTGGTTTTGTAAATAGATTGCTCTTGATAAGCAGCATGATCAAGAAACGGGACAAGAAAATGTTTGTCAGCATACTTACGAGAATACTGAAGATCATAGTCAAGGCAAAACCGCGGATCGCGCCATTACCGATATAATACAGCACGGCACTCGCGATAATGTTCGTAATGTTCGCATCCATAATCGTACGGAAAGAGTTTTTGGAACCAGCTTTCAAAGAGGACAGTAAGCTCTTACCGCTGCGAATCTCTTCTTTAATCCGCTCGTACATGATGATATTCGCATCAACCGCCATACCGATACCGAGCACGAAGGCTGCAATACCTGGCAAAGTTAAGGTTGCATTCATTAAATTGAATACGACGATCAGCAGCCATGTATAAGTAACAACGGTAATGCCTGCTACTACGCCCGGGATACGGAACAAGATGATTAGGAATACCAATATAATAACCGTTCCTATAATGCCAGCCTCAACCGTATCCTTCAAAGAGGCAAGTCCAAGCTTTGCTCCAACGCTTTGCGTATACTTTTCAGTCAGCTTGAGCGGCAGTGCTCCAAGGTTGATCATATCTGCCAATTCGTTCGCTTCATCTACCGTGTACTCGCCCGAAATCTGAGCAGATCCACCGGAAATAGGAAAGTTAACAGACGGTCTTGAAAGCTCTTTATCATCGAGATAAATAGCTAAATATTGGCCTGTTAAACGTGTCGTAATTTCTTCGAATTTCTTCGCGTCTTTTAGCTCTATCGTAACAAAGGGCTTACTTAAGTTATCATAACCAATGCCTGCGCCGTTCGGTTTAAAATCGCTGCCGTCAAGCTCGATTTTATCGTCCGGACCGCGGAAGGTAAGATTAATTGGCTTGGCGAGAATCTCTCTAACTTCATTCTCGTCTTCTACTCCGGCTAAACGCAAGCGAATCCGGTTCATGCCTTCTGTCGTGATCTCAGGCTCCACAATGCCGAGCTCATCGATTCTTTTTTCCAAACTTCTTGCTGTTTCTTTCAGTGACTCCGGAGTAACCGCCTCACCGCCCTCAAGCGGCGATGCTTCGTACAAAACCTCGAATCCGCCTTTTAAATCAAGGCCTAGCCTTACATCTTTTACTAGCGATGGGCTTGTCCAAGCGATAACGCCAAACATAATGACTACGATCGCAAGGAAGGCAATAATTCTCTTCCCGAACATACGTCTTAATCCCCCTTATGATCTCAATATTCCTATTATACAGACGTGGTAAAAACGAGTCAAAAAAAAAAGAAACCCAGTTGTTTAGAACGAGGTTCCTTTGTATGCACTAATCGTCACAAAATTCATGAATTTCATAACCTTCAGAGATAAAATATCGTTCACTAATTCGTGAAGTTCGGGCAGCCCCGTCTTCTTGTATTTTTCGCTTACGCATTCCCATACCTCTTGGCCCGTTACATGTTCATAGCCAATGAGTTGAAATTCCTCAGCTTTGCTAATACATAGTTCTTCTATCATACGACTTAACTCTTCGTCTTCCATGCTGAGCCTCCTACAACCTTGTGACATAAAACATCATCCATATAAGTAAGAATCAGCTGCATGCTTTTGTCCGCCCTATAACCAAACACAGAATGCGCTGCCGCTAAGTCTGTTTCAGCCGTTTTAACTTTTCTAATCCAACTATTCGCTATGTCCCCGCCAAATTCCTGCCCGCTTCAGCTGCAATCTGCAAAATGAATGACATGGAATAGGACATGCCGCGCATAAAGATGATAGTACCGGCCTGTCTTACAGCTTCGTCTGATAGCTCAGGCAGGCGCAGACCAGCTATTCCACGATAGAGAAGAGGGTATTTCAATATGGCGAAGCAAAAAAATTCTACCAAACAGACATTTATAAAAGGCGCTATGATTTTGCTTGCTGCAGGCATCATTAACAGGCTGCTGGGTTTCGTGCCGCGTATCGCACTGCCGCGGATCATAGGAGCTGAGGGGGTCGGCTTATATCAACTGAGCTATCCCTTTCTTACGGTTATGCTCACCATAATTACCGGAGGCATACCTCTTGCCGTAGCCAAATGGATTGCGGAAGCCGAGTCCCAGGGCGATTCTAACCGGGTAAAATACATTTTCAGGACAGCCATGGGACTCGTCGCTTTACTTGGCATAATCATGACCGGCGTGATGCTGCTTGGAGCGAAATGGATCACGACGCATATCCTTCCGGATGCCCGTGTCTACCAAACCTTTTTGGTAATGACTCCGATGCTCATAATTATCGGTTTATCCTCGGTCTACCGCGGATACTTCCAAGGAAAGCAAAACATGATACCGACGGCCGTCTCCCAAATCGTAGAAACAGTGCTTCGGATCATCGCATCGCTTTCATTTGCTTACATGCTTCTGCCCCATGGGTTAGAATGGGCAGCGGCAGGAGCCATGCTCGGAGCCGTCATTGGAGAAATCGGAGGTCTAGTGGTTCTGCTTTGGAAATATTATCGTGATAAAGCTCGCATAAAACATGAAGAAGCCCATAACACCAAAATGCCAGCCAAAAATGAACCCGTGCTGCGGAGACTCCTCGGCTTATCGATTCCCGTAACCGGAAGTCGATTGGTTGGTTCCTTCTCCTACCTGCTGGAATCCATCCTCACCGCACGCAGCCTTGCGGCTGCCGGCATTGCAACAGGCATCGCTACTGCGCAATATGGCGCTCTTCAGGGAATGGTCGTTCCGCTTCTTCTCTTGCCGACGGCCTTAACGTACTCGCTTGCCGTTTCATTAGTTCCTTCTTTATCCGAGGCCGCTGCCCGGGGAGATCACTCATTAATTCATAAAAGATTGCATCAATCCATGCGGCTCGCGCTTGTATCAGGTGCTCCGTTCGTCGTAATAATGACCTTGTTCGCGGAACCTATTTGCCGAATTCTTTATAATCATGCAGATATAGCGCCAATGCTGCAGCTCATCGCACCCGTTGGCATATTCATTTACTTGCAAGCTCCGCTGCAAGCAGCCCTCCAAGCGCTTAATAAACCGGGAACAGCGCTAATCAATACACTAATCGGCGCAATCGTTAAACTGTTCCTTATCGTACAGCTCGCCTCTGATCCTGATTTTGGCATATATGGTGCCCTTATTGCCATCAACGTTAATATCGTGCTCGTTACCGTCTTGCATGGCATAAGTGTACTACGATTTATCGGCTTCCATATGAAGTTTCTCGATTTCGCCAAAGTAGGCGCAGCAATGATTATAATGGGCGCAGCCGCTCGATTTACAATGAATCAACAGCCGCTTTCCATGGAATGGATTAATCTGCTTCTTGCTTGCGCAGCGAGTGCAATCGTCTATTTGCTGCTTATGGTTGGAATGAAAATCATTGACCGCCATGACATGGTTCGTATCCCTTTATTCGGGAATTGGTTTAAATAATTGAACAGGCATAATTAAAAAACAACGATAGGAAAGGGAATTAATTCCCTTTCTTTATCGCTGTTTTTTGTCATGCGTGTCTACGAAAAGCTTTCCTTTATGGTCAATCGTGCAAAAAAATACGTCTTTAAAATCGGTGACGCCTTTTTCCTGCAACACATTTTTAAGCCAAAATCTTGTTTTCTCAAGTTTTTCTAAATTCTCATCCTGTACCTTGCCATCCATGATAAGTGGAATGGGCAAAATTTCAAATCGATATTTGGACGGAATGATTTTCGATTGGTTATACTGTTTAAGCCTATTTCCCTGCTCTGAGCTTTCCGATTCATGGCCTTCCATTCCAACATTCTCAGAAGCATGACTGCTTTCCTTCGGTATTACGGAAAGCTTTCCGCTTGTTTCTAATATAGCGAATTCCACGTCAGACACGGCGCTAATTTTATTTTCCCTAAGCTGCAGCATCAAGTCATCCAAATTATAACGCTGCTTTCGCATAACATCGCTATTCAGCTTACCTTTGTCAATAATAACACTTGGCTTACCGTCAAAGAGCAGCCTTAGCTTTCGACTTTTCATCGTCATAAAGGCACTGACCACTTGAATGAACAGTAAGATCGCCATCGGCACAATACCGCTCCATAACGGGCGCTCCATATCTTCGATTACAATGACAGCAATTTCTGCAATCATGACTGAAATCACCAGATCGAATACGGATAACTTACCGATCTCTCGCTTTCCCATAAAACGCATGATCAAGAACACTACAAAATAAATGATCACCGTCCGGATCAACAGGCTCCAGAATTCCAAGCGGAAACCGCCTCCTCAACTTTTGTCTGCGAGCTGATGTCAGCTCCTTTTGTCCGTAAAGGTATCATCACCAGCGTTCGATAACATCATACTCTGATCCTTACACGAATATATGGCAATGATCCTATTCGTGCTAATAATGTCTTTGAAGACATGCCGATAGTTGTACTATTCTGACTAGCTTGACCATATGGATAAGTAATACATACCAATCGCTGGGGGGAATTGGATGAGCTCGGTTAAACAAGCTGCTAAACCGCCATTAATTGCTTCACCTCTGCTTGCTGGAGTGCTTTTTTCAATCATTTGGCTAGCAGTAGGCGCCTTGCTGCTCTCGCTGCTTTTGCATTTTACGGGAATGAAAGAAAGCAGCTTATCCACGAATGCATTACTTGTTCATGGCTTTGCTTCATTAGCTGGAGGCTTTACTTCTGGCCGTCGCTCTGAAAGTAAAGGCTGGTATAACGGAGCGCTGCTCGGATTGATTTATGGCGCTATCGTGATCATTATCAGCTTCCTTGCATCAAATGCTTCACTTTCGCTGCACAGCGCTTTGCTGCTAGGCGCGTCTCTCTTGGCAGGCGCATTCGGCGGTATGATCGGCGTGAATTTAAAAAAATAAGCGGGTATACGCAAAAGAAAACGGCTGACATGCATGCATGTCAGCCGTTTTCTTTCACCTATACCTTATTCAGTTACTGCTGGTGCAGAGTTAATAATGGTGTTAATGGCACTGCGCTCAAACGTCATCTTTGTTGTATCGTTTACACGAAGTACAACCGTATCGTCGCTAAGCTCAACGACCGTTCCATGCAATCCACCAATTGTTGAAATCTTATCGCCTTTTTTCAATTGGTTAAGCATTGAAGAACGTTGTTTCTGTTTCTTCTGCTGCGGACGGATAAGTAAGAAATAAAACACCGCGAACATAAGCACAAACGGCCAAATCATACCTAGAATATTACTTTGTCCTGCTTCACCTGYTGCTTGCCACATCGAAATCCCCCCTTTCAAAACCCTTTCTCATTATCGAACAGGCCGTAGCTCGTGAAGAAGGAATCCCGGAAATCAAGCAACCGGTCCTCCATGATCGCTTGCCGAACGTCCCGCATGAGTTGAAGCAAGAAATGCAAATTGTGATAAGTCGTCAGCCTCATACCAAACGTCTCATCCGCTTTTATTAAATGCCGGATATAAGCTCTTGAATAGTTCGTACACGTATAACATGAGCATTCCGGGTCCAGCGGACCAAAATCCTCCGCATACTTCGCATTGCGGATAACGAGTCTGCCTTGGCTTGTCATCGTTGTCCCGTTTCGGGCTATTCGTGTCGGCAGTACGCAATCGAACATATCGATACCGCGGATAGACCCTTCAATCAGTGCATCCGGCGATCCGACTCCCATCAGGTAGCGCGGTTTATTCGCTGGTAAAATGGGAACCGTATAATCAAGAACATCATACATTAAATGCTTAGGCTCGCCTACACTCAGTCCACCAATAGCATACCCCGGGAAATCCATGGAAGTCAAATCATTTGCGCTTTGAATACGCAAATCCTTGTACATCCCCCCTTGTACGATGGCGAAGAGTCCTTGATCATGTGGCCGTGCATGCGCTTCGAGACATCGCTCTGCCCATCTTGTTGTCCGCTCCAATGATTTCTTCACATATTCATGTTCTGCGGGAAAGGGCGGGCATTCATCGAAAGCCATCATAATATCTGAGCCCAGCGCATTTTGTATCTCCATCGCCACCTCTGGAGAAAGAAACTTCTTATCGCCATTGAGGTGGGAACGGAAGTGTACGCCCTCTTCCGTAATTTTACGCATTTCGCTTAGGCTGAACACCTGAAAGCCGCCGCTGTCTGTAAGGATCGGCCGATCCCAGTTCATAAATTTATGCAGTCCGCCGGCATTTCTTACAATCTCATGTCCCGGTCTTAGAAAAAGATGATACGTGTTGCTCAATATAATATGAGCGTCCATCGCCTTCAGCTCTTCTGGACTCATCGTCTTGACTGTAGCCTGTGTACCTACCGGCATAAAGGTCGGTGTTTCAATAATGCCGTGTGGAGTGTGCACACGTCCAAGGCGTGCCCCCGATTGCTTGCATTGTTTGATTAATTCATATTTTACAGCCACAATTCACGCTTCCTATTCCTAGTTAGTAAATAAACATCGCGTCGCCAAAGCTGAAAAAACGATATTCATGTGCAATCGCTTCTTCATAAGCCCGCATGACGGCATCACGTCCGGCCAGTGCACTTACGAGCATAACCAGCGTTGACTTTGGCAAATGAAAATTGGTGAGAAGTGCATTAACGAGCTTAAACTCATAGCCTGGGAAAATGAAAATGGAAGTCCAACCGCTGCAAGCCTCAAGCGGTTTCCCTTCAAAACGCGCCGCCAAAGTCTCGAGTGTCCTAGACGAGGTTGTCCCTACAGCAATTATACGTGCCCCGCTTCGTTTGGCTTCATTAATTATTGCCGCATTCTGCTCGTTCAGCTCATAATACTCGGCATGCATTTCATGATCCTCCACCAAATCGACTGACATTGGACGGAAAGTACCCAATCCAACATGGAGTGTCACGTAGGCTAACTGGACTCCCTTTTCCTGCAATCTTGCAAGAAACTCATCGGTAAAATGAAGGCCCGCCGTTGGAGCCGCCGCAGATCCCGCATGTTTCGAGTAAACGGTCTGATATCTTTCCCGCTCTTCCAGCCTCTCCTTGATATAAGGCGGCAGCGGCATTTCTCCCAGTCTGTCCAGAAGCTCTTGAAAGATTCCTTCATACTGAAACCGAATCGTTCTTCCGCCCATCTCGCCTTCCTGCTCGATTACTGCTCGCAGCAGGGGGTTACCATGCCCATCATCGCCAAACGATAGCGCTGTGCCGATCTTCAGCCGCTTCGCTGGCTTGCCCAGCGCTTCCCAGCTGTCTCCCTCGAGCTGCTTTAGCAGCAACAGCTCGATTTTGGCTCCGGTATCACTCTTTATTCCTGTTAACCGAGCAGGAATAACTCTAGTATCATTTAAAACAAGCACGTCACCAGCCCCGACATACTGCTCCAAATCTGTAAAATTGTTATGTGCGATCTCTCCTGTTTGCTTGTTCAGAGCAAGCAGCCTCGAGGCTGTTCTATCCAGCAGCGGTGTCTGAGCGATTAGACGCTCTGGCAATTCAAAATCAAACCATTCTACATTCATATCGATTCAATCATTCCTTAGCGATGGTTACATCTTTGTAGTAGTATTTCAAAATATATTGATAGTCATACCCTTGCTGCGCAAGACTTAAAGCACCATATTGCGATAACCCGACGCCATGCCCGTTTCCTGTACCTATAAAACGGAATGACGGCTCTTTTGTTGCGGCACGCAGATGCTTGCTGCTATCCAAAATAAATAGGTTATCCTGATTTGCTTCGGTAACCTTTCCACCCGCGCCGATCATATAGATAGGAGCCGAATCTGCCGGTTTAGTCCGTGTAGCGGAGCCCGCGCCGAGCATCGCTACCTTAGCTGTTTCCTCAATTTGAAATAAGGTGCTTGGCAGCGAACCTTGTACGCCTAATGTACTTCGGAACATATCCGGATAGCTAACGCTAAGCTTCTCGCCGTTAGCCATAATTTCAGTTGCGCGCCCCGATGCTCCGCTCTGGCTTATTTCCAAGGTGCGAAGCGGACCAGCAATCTTTGTTTTTACTTTGGCGTTAATAACAGTCAGCATTTCCTGCGGGGTATAGGGCCCTCTTACCCAAGACATAGAACCCGTTTCCACTCTTTTCTCCAGCACAACGACCTGCGTTCCGCTGTCTGCCTGTGCTACAATGGGGATCGTTTCTTGAATTTGTGGATGCTTGCGTACCTTCGTTCCATTCGTGTTCACCTGCATAATTGCGCTGCCGGCTGCCGTTGTTTGTCCGGTCTCATCGAGCAAATCATCACGAACATAACCGATGGCTCCCGTAGGAAGCACAACGCGGTACCAGTTGTGTAATCCAACCTCTGATGAAGTATCCGGACTCTTAACAGGCTGCAAATAAGGAACGGCATTTCCCCATATTTCTTTGGCATCAGCTGTCATTCCTCCGCTGCTGGCCGCAAATAAAGCTTCAATGACTTTGCCGTTGTACAAAGCGACTTCTCCAGCCGTAGCTTCCACAGCTGCTATGGTTGTAGGACTTTCCGAGCCGACACCGTAATAGGCCTGACTTAGAGTCGTATCTACCACATGAGCGATTTGAAAACCGAAGCCTTTGTTCAGTGCATAGGACCTGGCTGCTACTGCTTGTGCCTTCAATGCCTCTGCCGGCCATGTCGAATACATTTCCACCCCAACGACTGAGTAAAGGTATTGCTCAAAGGGAAGCTCGTTTATGACTGCCATGCGTCCGTTAAGCACACTAAGCTCAAAAAATCCGCGATAGCTGCGGTTGCTTCTTTCCGTAAGTTTAATCGGCTCCGAGCCGATTGGCGAAACCGAAATTTCCGCTCCGCTGCCTGCAAACATATAAAGCTCTAAGCTGCTCTCCGCTTTAGCACTTACGGTGTGATCGTTTCGCACTAATAAATAGGCTGAGCTTGAATCACTATCGGTTAACGCGCTCCCGCCCGCAGCCTTTGCAGCTGCAGCCCGAACGATTTGCAGCTCTGCCTCTGTCACTGCAGCGCCTACCATAACCGAATAATTGGCTGTTCCGCTTTGTGTCGACCGAACCGCTACGAAAGCATCAAGCCCAACTGCACCAAAACTGCTTGCAGCTGCGATTGCTGCTGCTTTATTCGGTAAAGCCGCGCTCTCCAAATGAAGCGGTCCCTGCAGTACGGATTTAAATCCGCCAGCCAGCTTAGACAGCTCGCTATCGCTTGTCCATTTGGTTTGAGCGGCAGCGGCTTCTGCGGCTGTTTTGTATGTACCTTCAATGACCTGATAAACGATTGCGCCGTTCTTGGAAAGAGAGGTTAGAATTGCCGCTCCCTTCAAAGCCTGTAGCCTCTTTTGTACAGCTAGCGCTGAAGCAAAGGTTGATGACTCATATACCTTTACTTTAAAGCTGTCCACAGCAAAACGAGCAATTGCGCCTGCATCCACATTAAACCATTGGCGTACACCATCCGGTTGTCTTTCGCCAATGCTCATGCCTCCAGCTGACGAAAAGGTTGCCGCAGCCGTCGTTTCATCATATTTCCCAGGCAATTGCATAAACAAAGCTACGCGAATATTATCGAGCTTAGGCACAGCTGCTTGTGACGGTGAAGCAGTCCAAACCGTTGCAAGCAGTATAATCGTTAAGACCATAATCGTGTATCGCTTGATTGACCGTTTAATTGCCAAGCTAGTTTCTCTCCCCTCTATCCTGCGGCAAATCGCAGCCGTCAATGGAACAGCTTTGCTCGGTAGAACCAAACCATTCGTATCTTCTTTTTGCTACAAATCGATAGATGCGGTCCGCGATTCGGTTCATGCCCGGCATTCGATAGAAAGCAGACAGCCAGCGAAAGCCTTTTACCGTTCTTAAAATGCGTACAACCCCATCAGCACCCGCAAACAACTGCCCACGCTCATCGGCAACATGCATTTTCTCATAAAGCGCGGCAAAATCCAGCTTATCAATGCGCGGAATGAGCCGAGTAGTATCATGATCCGTTTCTAATTGCTGAATTGAAATAAATATCAAATCCGCTTTGGAATGGAGTTCCTTCAGCTTGGCCACGGAAGCAAGGCATAAATTGCAATATCCGTCATAAATGACGTACAGCTTCTCTGAAACGCGGTTGCCCGTATTGCTCATTGCCGTTACCTCCCTGGAACCGGAAGACCTAAATGCCGATAGGCTTGATCTGTAGCGATTCGTCCGCGCGGCGTGCGCTGCAGAAACCCGATTTGCATCAAGTAAGGTTCATATACATCCTCAATAGTTTGGCTTTCTTCCCCGATTGTCGCGGCAATTGTATCTAATCCAACAGGTCTGCCGGCAAAAGTTGTCATCATGGCTTGCAGCATCTTGAAGTCGATCATATCAAGTCCCATCGGATCGACCTGCAGCAGTTCAAGCGCTGACTGGGCAATATCATGCGTAATAACCCCATCGCCGCGAACCTGCGCAAAATCACGCACGCGCTTTAACAGCCGATTCGCGATACGCGGGGTTCCTCGGGAACGCATGGCGATCTCAGAAGCTGCCTCACCCACAATGCTGACATTCAAGATCTCGGCGGTTCTTGCAACAATGAATGCAAGTTCATCGATCGTATAGAACTCAAGCCGGCTCACGACTCCAAAACGATCGCGAAGCGGCGCCGAGAGCAAGCCGGCTCTTGTTGTCGCGCCAATTAAAGTGAACGGCGGCAAGTCCAATCGAACGGACCTTGCACTTGGCCCTTTGCCGATCATAATATCTAGTGCGAAGTCTTCCATCGCCGGGTACAAAACTTCCTCTACGGTCCGGTGCAAGCGATGAATTTCATCGATGAACAGGACGTCCCCCTCCTGCAAATTCGTCAGCAGCGCAGCTAGATCACCCGGGCGCTCAATGGCTGGCCCCGATGTCGTGCGCAGACTGACCCCCAGCTCGTTCGCAATAATGTTCGACAGCGTTGTTTTACCGAGACCAGGCGGACCGTAAAGCAGAACATGATCCAGTGCTTCCTTGCGGAGCTTCGCTGCTTCGATATATACCTTCAAATTTTCCTTGGCCTTTGATTGTCCGATATATTCGGCTAAATAGCGGGGACGCAAGCTTAGCTCAACCGCCTGATCTTCCATCATCAGGTTGGCGGAAATGATTCTATCATCCATTTGCTTTTATCTCCCTCCGTTACCCTTTAAACAGCTGCTGCAGCGCCCGTTTCATTAGAGAATCGACAGATTCCTCAGCCGTGACGCTATGCTGCAATCCATTCCATGCTTTATCCAGCTCCGCAGCCGTGTAACCGAGAGCCGCAAGGCCTTCTCTTGCCTCCTGCCACGCCGTTCCCGCTCCCTGGCCTGAGTGTCTGCTTGAAGTAAGGTCAAGCGCAACGCCTGCGGCTGTCAGCAAGCCTCCGTCAAGTCCTGCTCCGATCAGCTTGTCCTTGAGATCAAGAATCATCCGCTGCGCCGTTTTCTTGCCGATTCCTGGAAGCTTCGTTAGAAAAGCCAGGTTTTCCTGTTGAATGGCTGCAATAACGGCGTCTGGCCTTCCTCCCGACAAAATACCCAGTGCAACGCGCGGTCCAATGCCCGAAACCTCAAGCAGCTTGCGAAACAACGTTTGCTCTTCCCTAGTCTCGAATCCGAATAACAATACAGCGTCCTCGCGAACGTTATGGTGAATATAGACGGTTACGGGCTCCTCTTTTTTTGCAAACGCGTACGGATTAGGAGTAAATACACGATAACCTGTATCTCTTACGTCCAGAACGATATATTCGGATTCCAGATGGACAACATTGCCTCTCAAAAAGTCGATCACTAGCGTTTCACCTCGTTTATTTTCTGGTTCAGTACGACGGAATGGGCATGACAAATGGCCACTGCAAGCGCATCGGCTACATCGTCCGGCTTCGGTACTGCCGAAAGCTTCAGAAATACTTTAACCATCTCCTGGACTTGTTTCTTCTCTGCTTTGCCATATCCGACAACGGCCTGCTTTACTTGAAGCGGCGTATATTCACCGATCGGCAAACCGCGCTGTGCAGCAGCCAAAATAATGGCTCCTCTAGCTTGTGCCACATCAAAGGCGGTAGTCACATTTCGATTAAAGAACAGCTTTTCCACGCCGACCGTATCTGGCTTATATTTATCCATCAAGGCACCCGCAGACTCGTAAACCTGCAGCAAGCGCTGCTCCGGGGGCGTATGTGCTTCCGTCTGAATCGCACCGTATTGAACGGGCGTAAGCTTGTGTCCGATTTTATCTATGAATCCAAAACCTACGATTGCATAACCAGGGTCAATACCAAGAACGCGCAAAAGTCCATCTCCTCAAAAAACTTGCTTGCTCAGCGTACTCGCTGAAAGTTGCTTCATCCATTATAGCAAAAGATAACGGGAATGAGAACGCGCGTTTGATATTTCAGGCCATAGACATAAATAAAGAAGGCCGCACAGCGATGTGCGGCCTTCTTTGCGGTCCGCCGGTCAGTAAGCCGGCTTCATAACTTTCTGGTTTTTCGGTGAGGCATAATCACTATAAGTTGACAATACGCTGTTATACTCTTCCATGTCGCTTATTCGAATGCCTTTGGTGAGCTGATCCAGTTTATCCTGCGGCAGACTGCTTTCCATGTAATGCACGTCAAGCTGAAAGAAGGTGCGTACCACCTTTTCCTTTTTCGGCACTCCGTCATACAAATTTAGATTGCCCTGCTTGTCTATGCCCATATAAGCATTGGCTTTGCAGTGCTCGGACAGGTCTTCTACGCGCTGCTCGACATAAACGGTTTTATTCTCTTGGTCGAGCACCGTCTTCCATTCCGGATGTTTAAGCAAAAGCTGAACAATTTGTTGGCTCATCATCCGCCCTAACGGCTTCAATTCTTCTCCGCACACATAAATACGATGCACCTCCACTGTCAGCGGTCCATCTTCATTTTCGAGCTTTTGAATGATACTTTGTTTTTCAGACTGCGCCGGTGCTGCAAAAACGATATCATCTTGGGAAACCATGAGCCATCCGGCAAGCAAGAAAGGCACAACCGCGCCTAAAGTCCATGTTGGTCGGCGTTTTCTTCGAAGATGCTTCTTTAAGTTTTTCCAAAGGCTGAATTCCATCATTGGGAAGACCCCTTCATTATATTTTTTGATAGTATGCGCCAGTATTTCATAAATATTCAAAATGATTTATTTGCACAAAATATAAACCTAAACTTAGCAGCAAACTTCTATTAGATGCTAGGCTGCAGCCTGCTTGTCCTCTTAAAAAAAGAAGACAACCCTAATGGACGCATAGGCCCATCAGGGAAGTCTTCTTTTGTTATTAGCGATTAATCCACGGCTGATTGCCGCGATTTTTCGGTTTGTTTGGACGGGAAGATACCGTGCGGATAACCGCTTTTTTCCCATTTTTCTTTTGTACGACCGTCTTAGCCGGTTTTTCAATATCCGTATCCGCTAGCTTAGCGGAGGCTTGATCCGATCGATGGCCTTTGCAGCCGCAATCATCTTGATTGGATTGGAAGGCGCCAGCCGTTTGAGGCCAGCCTGGGTAAGGCGGATAAGAAGGATAGCCGTAACCGTAGCCTCCGTCATGCTGCGCTTGGGCTGGCATTACCATCCCATGACCGCCATGCCCATAGCCATAACCGTAACCATAATCAGGATGCATGCCAGTCGGTGATACCATTCCTTGGTTCGGCTGTGCCATTAACGGCGACACCATTCCTTGGTTCGGCTGCGCCATCAGAGGCGATACCATTCCTTGGTTTGGCTGCGCCATCAGAGGCGACACCATTCCTTGGTTCGGCTGCGCCATCATCGGCGATACCATTCCTTGGTTTGGCTGCGCCATCAGAGGCGACACCATTCCTTGGTTCGGCTGCGCCATCATCGGCGATACCATTCCTTGGTTCGGCTGCGCCATCAGTGGCGATACCATTCCTTGGTTCGGCTGCGCCATCAGCGGCGACACCATTCCTTGGTTCGGCTGCGCCATCAGTGGCGACACCATTCCTTGGTTCGGCTGTGCCGATAGCGGGGATACGAAACCTTGGTTTGGATTCGCTGATGCTCCTGCTACCATATGATTGTTTTCATTTACATCATGCTGGAGAGGGCTTACGCCAGGATATCCATAACCCCAGCCTGCTCCCGCACCCAATGGCATGGTCGAAGGTGATGGATAGCTTCCGACGAATACCGTGCCCGGAGGACAATCGAATGGTGCTTCATTTCCTTCACTGAGCGGGCTTACCGTACTTCCGAATGGAACAGGCTGCTGCCAGTTGCCATAGCCATACCCATGTTCCATTTGAGCCGGCATCGTCATTGGATGACCATATCCGTGTCCCATTTGAACTGGCATCGTCATTGGCTGGCCATAACCGTATCCACCGTAAGTAGGCTGCTGCTGGGCCGGAGAAACGGATTCGGGAGCTTTGGGTAAATCATACAAGGATAAAGCTTCCGTTGCCGGTATGCCGTATTGTTTGAACAAATCAACATTGGGCTTATACTCCGAATGAATCGGTTTAAGCTTTTTCTCCACTGGTTTCTCGATAGGCAGCGCTTTTTTCGCTGGCTCAACAGCCGCAGCTTTAGGCGCAGGAAGAGGCGCTGGCGCTACAGGCTTCACGATAGGGGCTGCAGGCTTTTTCTCTTGTACAGGAGCTATAGGCTTCTTCTCCTGAACAGGAGCCACAGGTGCAGGAGCTACAGGAGCAGGAGCGATTGGAGCCGTCGGCGTCTTGCCCGTGATTGGTCCTGTAGGTGTTTTCCCCGTGATAGGAGCTGTGGAAAGCTTTCCGACCCAGCCCTGAACGCCTTGCATAATGGATGTAGGATGAAGCATGTGTGCACCGCTGGTACCCTGTGCCGTGCCATGACCGGCACCATGACCGCCGGCGTCTTCATCCACGGTGTTTACCTTTGGTATGTTTACAACCTCACCTGTAAGAAGTACGTTAGGGTTTTTAAGCTGCGGATTCGCTTTTATCATGTCTGCAAGAGGCACTCCCCAAGCCTTAGAAAGCTTCCAAAGCGTATCCCCTTGTTTCACGATATGCTGATGCATAATTTCCATACCGCCTCCTGATCCTCCCGTATGGCTTGACGGAATCTTCAGCTTCATCCCCACCTCAATGGCGTCCGGGTTCGTAATACCCGGGTTCAGCTTCAAAATCTCTTCAAGCGAAACGTTATACTTTTGACCGATCAAGTATAAGCTGTCGCCTTTCTTCACAATATGGATTCTCACTCGCTGTTAACCTCCTGTCACGTTCTAAATAACCAGGCACTGCTAATGCCTATTATCAATCCTTACATCCTATGCAGAATATGGGCAGGTGTCTCCACTTTCACAAAAAAAATAGTAAAAAAGCCGAGCTCACCCTCTGTGGGCGAACTCGGCTTACTTCTCAAAAATGCTTCAATCTAGCTTTTAATGCCTTTGCTGGCTTTATTTTTTGTATTCCGTAAAGCTTGGGTAGCTGCCTAAAACACGGACCTGACACCCGATTGCCTCAATTTCTTGAATAGCAGAAGGCAGAAGCACCGTATCAAGCGCCATGTCGATGTCGATAAAGAAATAATAATTGCCGAGTTTTTTCTTTGTTGGACGCGACTCAATGCGAGATAAGTTGATTTTGCGCCATGCAAATGCGGCAAGAACCTGATGGAGCGCACCAGGATAGTCCTCGGGCAGCGTAATCAATATGCTGGTTTTTATCTGATCGGATTGACGTGCCGTGTATGGCTCTGTTCCAACCAGCAAGAAACGAGTGTAATTGTTATCATGATCCGTAATTTCGCTAGCGATAACATCAAGCTTCTCGTTCGCGGCAGCGGTCATCGTACCAATAGCTGCCCATCCGGCATTCGGGTTATTTTGAACGATTCTAACACCCTCTGCAGTGCTGCTGACATGCTCTGTCACCGCATGCGGCAGTTTCGTACGCAAAAATTGCAGGCACTGGGCGATTGCAACAGGATGGCTAATTACTTTGTTAATCCGCGAATAATCGATTGCCCCGGTCTCGTCCAGCAGCTCAGATTCGCGTCCAATCAAATTTTGAATAGACGGGTAAACCCATTCTGCTTGGATTGGAAGATCCACCTCATGCACGAGCCAGTCCATATGTAAGCTTACGGAGCCCTCGATCGTATTCTCAATCGGAATAATGCTGTAATCGCTTATTCCATTAACCGTGGATAAGAACACGTCTGATATCAACCTGTGATGCTTCCAATTAATTTCTTCGCCGTAAAAAAAATGTCTAGCCGCTTCGTCCGATACGGAGCCGGCAGGTAAAACCGCTATCGTCTTCATAGCTACATTGCTCCTTTAATCCTGTCCGGAAGAGGAATGGCAGGTTGATTCGATATATCCTCAACTGTAATCTGAGGACCATGAACGCAAGGTGACAGCCAGAGCGTTTTTGCATCGATGCCCTCCTGCTTCAACGTATCAAGCAGAAATTGTTCCAAAGATTGTTCCACTTCGGCTTTATCTTGGGCAAAGGCAATAAGCGTCGGTCCAGCACCGCTAAGCGCTACGCCCAGCGCCCCAAATTCTACCGCGCGCTCCAAGATTGTCGCCATGCCTGGTATCAGCGCTGCGCGGTAGGGCTGATGCAGCCGGTCCTTCATCGCATGGCGGATCATGCCGAGATCGCCGCTTGCAAGCGCTGCGACGAGCAATGAGCTGCGGCCGACGTTGAACACAGCGTCTGCCATACTGATTTGCGTCGGAAGCGCATGTCGCGCTTTTTCCGTCGACAGCTGAAACGCAGGGATTGCCACGAGCGTTTTGAGCCTGCGATCCGGCTCGATACGGATATATTCCGCTCTTTCCCCATCCCAAGCAGAAACTACGATGCCTCCGAATAAGGACGCTCCGACATTGTCAGGATGCCCCTCTAAGGCTGTCGCTATTTGAAACAGCTTATCGTCTGAGAGCGGCCCGCCGATTAGCGCATTCGCCGCTACGAGAGCCCCTACGATTGCCGAAGCGCTGCTGCCTAGTCCGCGCGTCAGCGGAATATCGCTGTGCATCGAGATCGAAAGCTCGGGTACGCTGACACCTGCTTCTTTGAACACAAGCTGAGCAACCTTGTAGATCAAGTTGGACTTGTCTTTCGGCAAGCCTTTCATTTGGTCGCCGTAAAAATGAAATTCCGTTTGCTCGCTGACGCGAAGCTCAATCCATGCATATAACGAGAGTGCCATTCCCAGCGTGTCAAAGCCTGGGCCTAAATTAGCTGTGCTTGCCGGTATCTTTACAATGACTCTGCGATTATTCATGAGGCTTACCCTTCTACGCGGTAAACGCTCTTCACTTTGTGAACAACATCCAGCGATTCGAACGTCGCGAGTACCTTCTTAATAGCTGCTTTGTTAGCGTCATGGGTAATGATGATAATTTCGGCTTCCGGATTAGACGGCGTAGGCTGCTGCAGTACGGACTCCAAGCTAACCTCAAAGTCAGCGAATACTTGCGTGATGCGTGCCAAGACGCCAGCGCGGTCTGCTACTTTAAGCAGCAAGAAATATTTGGATGAAATCTGATCATCTGTTTTGAGCTTCTTCTCTTTGTAAGCAAGGCTTCCCTGCATGCCGTTTACGCCGAGCTTCAGGTTTTTCACGACGGCAACTAAGTCAGACACGATCGAGGTTGCTGTTGGCAGCTCGCCCGCTCCGGCTCCGTAAAACATCGTTTCGCCAACGGCTTCCCCGTAAACATAAACCGCATTGAACACGCCGTTAACCGAAGCAATCGGATGTGATTGTTTTACCATCGTCGGCTGCACGCTGATACTGATCAGATCATCCTGACGCTCTGCTATACCAAGCAGCTTAACTTCATAGCCGAGACGCTTCGCATACAAAATGTCTTCTTTCGTTACCGAAGAAATCCCTTGAACCGACACATCCTCGAGCGCAACATTCGCACGGAAGCCGATTGTAGCAAGAATCGTCATTTTGCGCGCTGCATCAAGTCCTTCGACATCCGAAGTCGGATCAGACTCCGCATAACCGAGCTCTTGCGCTTCCTTGAGTACATCTAAGTAAGAGGCGCCTTCCTGGCTCATTTTGGTTAAAATAAAATTCGTCGTCCCGTTAACGATTCCCATGATTTTGTTGATACGATCGGAAGAGAAGCCTTCAACTAGCGTACGGATAATTGGGATACCGCCGGCAACGCTTGCTTCGTACATAACGTCACAGCGATTCTCTTGCGCTTTTGCCAAAATCTCAGGTCCATGCAGCGCCATAAGATCTTTGTTTGCTGTTACGACATGTTTGCCAAGCGAGAGTGCTTCCAAGATATATTCCTTCGTGAGGCCAATACCGCCCATAACCTCAACGATGACGTCAATTTCGGGATGACGGATAATATCCCAAGGATCCTCGGTTAGCTTATCCGCGTCTATTGCGATATTCCGCGATTTGCTTTTATTCTGAACGAGCACCTTCTCAATCACGATCGGTGAGCCGACTTGACTGGCAAGATCCTCCTGATGACCTTCTACAATGCGAACGACGCCTGTACCTACAGTACCAAGACCTAATAATCCAACTTTAACTGGCTTCATATATACCCTCCATTATCTATCCTGTTATCCTTGTCCGATGACCGAAGCTTTGCGTACGCCAGGCTGGCTGCGAAGCATTTCGACCAACGATGACAGTTCCCCGGAAAGCTGCGATATATCGACTGAAATGACGACGTTGGCAAAACCCTGAAGCGGAATGGTCTGATTCATCGTCAGCACATTTCCTTCCAAGCCAGCCACCATGCTGAGCACGTTTGAGAGCACGCCTGAGCGATGCTCCAAATCCATCGAGATCGTTGCTATTCGTTCCCGCTCGAGCTCATTTAGCGCATAAACGCCATCTTTATACTTATAAAAAGCGCTTCGACTAAGACCAGCGCGCTCCACCGCTTCATGAACGGTTGCCGCTTCGCCCCTGCTAAGCATCTCCTTAACTTGTATCGTCTTCATAATCGCTTCCGGTAAAATGTCCTCCCGAACGACATAATAGCGTTTAGTCACTATTCGTCCTCCTCAAAAAGACAATTGTTCATCTATAGTGGACATTATATCGAAATATGCGACTGGGGGCAATAGGTAAATAAGAAAAGACGGCTTCCGCCGTCTCTGTTCTTACTTATTTATTTATAGATCAACTAACCATTCGGGTTGTAATCGCTGCCCTCGAAGAATTCAAAAGCGAAATCACCGATTTGAACCATATCGCCGTCTTTGGCGCCCATTTTGCGAAGCTCAGCATCCACGCCCATTTTGCGCATCGTACGAGCAAAGCGCATAACCGCATCATAGGACGTCAAATTCATCCGCTTCATGTACTTATCAATGCCTTCACTCACGATCACATACACTTCATCTTCCTTATGGATGGTGAATGTCGTTTCTTCACGTTTCTCGTAAGTGTAAACCTTCCGCTCAGCAACATCCTTCACGTCTTCGATCTCAACCTGCTCGGATACTGTATCCAGTACATCAGCCGCTTTATACAGCAGCTCCTGTACCCCTTGCTTAGTTAGCGAGGAAATAGGCAGTATCACATACTGGCGGTCACCGCTGGCTTCTGCGAGCTGCTGCTTGAATAGCTCAAGCTGCTCCGCAGAGTCCGGCATGTCCATTTTGTTTGCTGCAATAATTTGCGGTCGATC
Organism: Paenibacillus sp. 01T443; assembly: GCF_056398325.1. Taxonomy (NCBI): domain Bacteria; kingdom Bacillati; phylum Bacillota; class Bacilli; order Caryophanales; family Paenibacillaceae; genus Paenibacillus; species Paenibacillus sp. 01T443. The sequence continues at coordinate 63,938 of NZ_JBFTPE010000018.1, read as the reverse complement.
CGCAAGCTTTTCATTGTAGAGCACTAGCTCTTCGTTGATTTTTACCCAATCCTCAAAAGGATCGCGCCCTTCGGAAGCAGACATGTCAATTACGTGAATAATCACCCGTGTCCGTTCCACGTGGCGGAGAAACTCATGACCAAGTCCCACGCCTTCATGTGCGCCTTCGATAAGACCAGGTAAATCAGCCATAACGAAGCTTCGGCCGTCACCTACGTCTACAACACCTAGATTAGGCGTAATCGTCGTAAAATGATAAGCTCCAATTTTGGGTTTTGCTCCCGAAACGACGGAAAGCAAAGTCGATTTGCCTACGCTTGGGAACCCGACAAGTCCAACGTCAGCCATGACCTTAAGCTCCAGCACAACCCAACGCTCTTGCCCTTCTTCGCCATTTTCTGAAATGTACGGAGCCGGGTTATTTTGTGTGGCAAACCGAATGTTTCCGCGTCCGCCGCGCCCGCCCTTTGCAATAACGATTTGCTGACCGTGACGCGTCATATCCGCAATGATTTCCTGCGTATCGTCATCGACAATGATAGTGCCTGGTGGAATACGAACGATTGTATCTTCAGCACCTGCACCGTGCATGCTTTTTACTTTTCCGCGTTCGCCGCGGTTCGCTTTAAAATGTTTCTGATATCGGAAATCCATTAGCGTGCGAAGTCCTTCGTCAACTTGAAAAATCAAGTCACCGCCGCGGCCTCCGTCGCCGCCGGCAGGTCCGCCCTGCTCGACATACTTCTCGCGGCGAAACGATACGATACCATCGCCTCCGTCGCCGCCTTTTACAAATATCTTCGCTTTATCGACAAACATGTTGTGCCCCCGTTCATGCGCGCATTTCCGCCCTCAGCAGCACCTTTGCATACGGCTGCTCGAAGTTGATCGGTTGCATTGGCGCGCCTTCCAACTGCTGTTGTATTTTTTGCTTCCATTGCTGTTCATTCATTAGTTCGCCATCATAATAGAAAGTAGCATTTAACGCATCCTCTTCCAGCGACAGCTCCAGCGTAAGAACAGCAGCATTACCATAGCCAGGCTTCGCCGCAAACCGATATGCGTTAATCGTATGAATGAGCGTTTCGGCTATTTGATCGGCATCTGCCGTTAATTCGTCTAAATGAATATCGCCTTTAATGACGAGCTGAAGCTCAAGCGAATTCGAAATCGTACGAAACGATTGAATGTAACTAATAAGAGACGGAACGCCAAGCTTGGAGATACTGCTCTCCACGGCCATCCGTTCACTTATTTTCTCCACATACTCGGCGGCTTTATCCAGCTTTTTTAGCCTAATATAGCCAAATACCACTTGCAGGTCATTCATCCAGTCATGGCGATGATGATTGAGAGTTCGAATTGCAGAATTATGCAGCGATTGTATCGTCCGCGTAGTCCGCTCCGCATGCTCTTTCCGTTCCGTTCGTATCCAGTAAGTCGCAACAGCTATAAGCCAAACGAGAAAGACAGCAGTTAACCACACTTTAGTGGGCCAAATAAGTACAGCAGCGCAAGGCAACAAAATAGTACCCGCCGCGTAATATTTCGCCGTTGTTAAGCGTCTCATCGATTAAACCTACTTTCTTCGTATTTCCTAGCTTATCCAGTATATCATGCGGCCGTCCAACGGTCATCAGCCTTGAAATAAAAAAACCCGGCCTAGCGATGCAGGCCGGGTCTTGGTGCATATATAAGGTTGTATTAAGCTTCTACTGCTGCAGCTACCGGAGCTAGAACTGCTGGATACACGCTCACTTTTTTGCGGTCGCGTCCCCAACGTTCGAACTTCACTACGCCTTCTACTTTTGCATAAAGCGTATCGTCTTTCCCGATGCCTACGTTAGTACCTGGGTGAATTTTTGTTCCGCGTTGGCGAAACAAGATGCTTCCAGCGGATACGGTTTGACCGTCAGCACGTTTAGCGCCAAGGCGCTTCGACTGCGAGTCACGTCCGTTCTTCGTGGAACCTACACCTTTCTTCGAAGCGAAAAGCTGAAGATTCAGTTTCAACATAGTTATTCCCTCCTTCTTAAAGGTTTGTGGAGCAAACCTACTCGGAAGCATGAACATTAAGGTCTGTAATGCAAACCTACTTCGAAAGCTTACGCATTAAGAAGTTCATGAATGACGACATGCTTGCCGTATGATTTTGCGATAGTGTCAAGCATAACCGCCATCGATTCCAGCAGCAGCTGCATCCGGCCGTCTGAAGCCTCGTCTGTCAGCGTCGGAATATCCGACGATAACCAGCCGTTCTTCATCTTGGCAGGCAGCTCTTCTCCTGCTAAAGCTTCGATCGCGTTAACGGTACCAACCGATATGGCCGATACACCCGCGCAAACAATATCTTTGCCGGGTTTCGCATATTTAGCATGTCCTTCGACTGCAAAAGATACGATACGTCTGTCAGCGGCTCTTCGTACAAAGGTAACGGTTATCATAGAAATTCCTCTTATGCTTGGATTTTCTCGATTGTTACTTTTGTGAACGGTTGACGATGACCTTGCTTACGACGGTAGTTCTTTTTGGCTTTGTATTTGTAAACGATGATTTTTTGGCCTTTGCCTTGTTTCTCGACTTTGCCTGTTACTGTAGCGCCGGATACAACCGGAGTTCCAGTTACAAGACCGTCACCTTTAGAAACCGCCAAAACACGATCAAACGTTACGCTCTCGCCTGCTTCAGAATCCAGTTTTTCGATGTAGATAACATCGCCTTCCTGAACTTTGTATTGCTTTCCGCCTGTTACGATGATTGCGAACATTGTTGGTGCACCTCCTTATTTTCGAAGACTCGCCTAATTCAGGTGGTCCGCAGCTTGCGCCGCATACGCTTATTTACCCAATCGGAGCGGTACTTGTACATCTCATTCCTTACGAGGTACGAGACACACACCCAAAGATTGTACCATACTATGCAAGCTATATCAATTGATCCTAAAAGAAAAATCGATTATTTATATGCGTCGTTACGTTTGACTGTATGAGCACCGCAGGCAGAGCAGTGATCCGTTAGCTGATGAACAGCATTCTCGCGTGCCTTTTTCCTTGTCATTTCAATCAGGCCGAGCTTGGTCCATCCCAAAATCGTACATTTCGTTTGATCATTGCGAGCTTTCTCACTCAGTCGTTGCATCACCTGCTCGCGATGCTTGTCCTGCACCATATCGATAAAATCAATAATTATAATTCCGCCTACGTCTCTTACTCTTAGCAATCTCGCAATTTCCTCGGCCGCTTCCATATTGGTGCGGAAAACAGTGTCTTCTAACCCCGAGGTGCCCGTAAATTTCCCTGTGTTCACATCGATAACCGTCAGCGCTTCCGTCTCTTCCCAGATAAGATGGCCACCGCATAATAGCGGAATTTTGCGCTCGAAAGCCCTCGTCACCTGCTCCGACACTCGGTACGCGTCAAATAAGGGAATGCCTTGCTTTGGCTCGTAGCGCTTCAGCCGCTCAAGAAGCTGAGGAGTCATTTCCTCAAGCAGAGCCGATGCTTCCTCAAATCTGTGGGCGTGGTCAATCCAAATTTCATCCATATCGGTTGTTAAGGTATCACGTACGGCACGCCGCATTAAGCCAGCTTCCCTATGCAGCTCGCAGGGAGGCTTTGCGTCCAAGCTGCGCTGAGCGATGCTATTCCAAATTTCTCTTAGCTGCATGACGTCAGTCTGCAAGGACAGCTCGCTCTCTGACGCGGCTGCGGTTCGTAGAATGATGCCTTCTTCCTGTTCCCGCAGCTTCTCTCCGATGTAACGCAAACGTGCCCGCTCGCCCTCGGTGCTGATTTTCTTAGAGACGCCGACATAGTCGGCGTTCGGCATATAGACAAGCCAGCGGCCAGGCAGCGTAAAATGCGTCGTCACGCGAGCCCCTTTGCCGCCAAGCGGCTCCTTCATCACTTGAACAAGCAGCTCCTGGCCTGGCTTTACAAGGTCTTGAATGAGCGGCTTTTGCTGAGGCTGCTTCTCCAAATGAGGGTGGAGCAGCTCATCTATATACAAAAAAGCATTTTTGGTTAGTCCTACATCAACGAATGCCGCCTGCATGCCGGGCAGAACGTTTACGACACGACCTTTATAGACATTGCCAACCAAACTGCTTGCTTTTGATTTTTCCATAAAAAATTCGACTAGGCGGCCATTCTCCAGCACTGCGGTTTGCAGCATCTCTCCATGTACGTGCATCAACATTTGCTTCATTTAGGGCTATCACCTGCCAATATGCTTTTCATCTATTTTAACTGAAAAGCTCCGACACTGCACGGTTGGGATTATTTTCTGATAAGCAGCCTTCGACAATCTTCTGCTCCGGCAGCACCTTAACTTCCTTGCTCTGCGCCTCCACCATATAAATTAAATGGTATCTTTCCCTTTGAAACAACCGTGCAACCGAGATGATCGACTGTTTTCCGTTCACGATGATCGGACTAGCAATGTGCCCCATTGTGAGAGCTTGCAAGGAAATGCGTTCGCGATACATCAGAAATCGATAAAATAAAAAGGGAACGCTGCGATAATACGTCCAGTTCGTCATGACAAGAAATAAGCCGACAATCAACAGGTTGAGCTGGATGCCATCCTTATAAACCAGCCATGGAAGAAATGCGGCTATGATCATCAGCATGCTGAACAGCATGCTGATGCGAGCAGACCACAGCAGCATTTTGTAGTAATTAACCGCGTAGCTTAAGGCTGCCTGCAGCAGCTTCCCGCCATCAAGCGGATGAATAGGCAAAAGATTAAATAAACCAATCATTAAATTTGCCTTCCAAACATAAGTAGCCCATTCCGGGTCCCATAACCCGAGCTGCCCGCAGCCCCAAGCGGCAAGCCCCATCCAAACGTTTTGCAGCGGACCTGCGATAGCTACAATTGCTTCCTCTTTTGCGGGCAAGCCGCCAGCTTCCTCTACCTCCACAACACCTCCAAAAGGCAGCAGCTTTACCTCTCGGACTGTCCAGCCGAAACCTAGCGCTACGAATACATGGCCAAGCTCATGCACCAGAACGAGCAAAAACAATGTAATGAGCTCGGCAAAATATCCGGTCATGACCGATCCTAGCATAATAATGACAAATAACGGATGGACCGACCATACAATCCCTTTCCATTTAATCAATCGGTATCACACCCACTGGATCGATATAAAGATCGTTTTGCTTCACGGCAAAATAAAGCAAGCTCGGCTGAGTACCTTCTGCCTTTAACAAATTGCCGATAGGATCTCCCGCTTCAACCCAGTCATTCACGCTTACCTTTGTTGTGCCGAGCAGCCCGTACACCGTTACGCGCTGATTGGCGTGCTGAATAACGATCGTTGATCCTTTCTCGTCCTGTTCCGTCAATAAAAGCACGCGCCCCGTTTCAGCAGCTACGACCTGTCCTTCTGATTTTCCAGCCAGCTCGATGCCGCTCAGCAGCTCCGCAAAGGTTCTAACGAGAGAACCATCCTCCAGAGGAGCAACGATGGGCAGCTTAACCGTCCCGTCAGCACCTACAGCGTCCCCGTTATTATCCTTAAAGATAGGAATAAAGGATGGAGCACCCGCAAACGTTTCTTTATACCATGCAGCAGCTGTCGCAAAATCGATCTCATCGGTAAGCGCCTGTTTAACGAGCGCTTGTCCTTTAAGCGTGTATTCATTGTCATAATGGAACAAGGCCCAGACGGCTGCGAAAAGCAAAAGCGCAACCGCCAGCTTCCATTTCAGCTCCTTGCGAAAGGAATGCTTGCCCGGTCCATATCGCGGATCCTTTTTCCCCGTGAGATCCGGCGGCTTGACAAAAGTCCTTTTATCCATAAATCCATTTTCGTCTCCCCAGCTAGCCCATGGATTCGGATTTGTTTTCCAGACCACCTCGGGATCAAGCTCTTCCTGCTCCTCACCTATAAAATATTCATGCTTTAATGGTACCGTTGAATTGGCATACAGGTCCTCGATTTGCGAGTCCCGTGACGATCGATCCGATCCAATTTTGCCTTTTTGCTGTCCCCGCTGTTTCTCGCTATCCTTCATCAGCATTTCACTTTCCTCCCCGCTTCCATCGTCATTGCGACAGCTTGTTTCTTTATACATGGATATGTGGAGAGTGAGACAAGTATGCGGACGCGGTAACGACAAAAAAGCCGCCCCGATACGGAGGATATCCGTTCAGAAGCAGCTTTGCCTGCAGGATGGCCTTAATCGGCCAGCTCATATTTTTCTTGATGCGCTTTTATGCTAAATACGAGTCCGATAGACAGCATATTTAGCAGGAGTGATGTTCCTCCATAACTTACAAAAGGCAGTGTAATTCCCGTAATCGGCATAATGCCAATCATCATCCCGATGTTCTGGAATACCTGGAACACGTACATGGATACGATCCCGATGACGATATAGGAGGCCCGCAAATCATAACATTTGAAAGCAATAATGATCATGCGATAAATGAGCAGGAAATATAGGAGCAGGAGAATCGCCGAGCCTTGGAAACCAAACTCCTCTCCGATTACGACAAAGATCGAATCAGAATATGGGTATGGCACGAAGCCGCCGTTCTTCATATCCCCTTGCAAATAACCGTCACCGCTTAAGCCGCCCGAACCGATGGCAATTTGCGCATTTTCCGATTGATGCTTGTCATTGGCCGTTGCGGTCTCCGGATTGATAAACGTATTGATCCGCTTATGCCAGTGTCCCATTTCATTAGCGTTCAAGTAATCATAAATTTCTTGGTTGAACATATTGAACAGAGAAACAAACAAGACTAAGCCCGCAATAACGACAGCAAGACCCGCAACAACATGCGTATACTTAACGTTTCCGATCCAAAGCATACCAAGCACGATAACCAGATAAATAATCGCGTTGCCTAAATCAGGCTGGATCATAACGAGCATAAACGGCAAAAAAGCAAATGCGGCTATCGGAAGCAAATCTTGCGTAACTGTCAGCCGGTCTCCCTGCCTGCGTCCCATCAGAAAAGCGATTCCGATAATAAGCACAATCTTGACGATTTCCGCGGGCTGAAAGGATTGGCCTGCAATGACGAACCAGCCTCTCGCACCGTTGATGACCGCTCCAAAAAAATATACGAGTATCAGCATGATCACGCCAATGCCGTACAGGATGTACCAGTTTTTCAGCACGATTCGGTAATCGAACAGCGTTGCCCCGATTGCGACAAAAAAACCTAAAGCATAATAACCGAGCTGTCTTGTATCTGATCCGGCATATTTCGGGAAATTTGCGGTAGCGCTATGGATAACAACCGTACTGATAATCATGAGGAATACTAAAATGATTAGAATTCCCCAGTCCAGCTTTTTTAGTTTGTTAAGCAATTCGTAATCATCCTATTCCAAGGAACTTGCGGAAACGTTTAAATGCTCCAGCTTTCTCATCAAGCAGCATGAGCGGAACCATATCGCCAAGGATACGGCGTGCGATGTTACGATAGGCGATAGCTGCGCGCGAAGCCGGATTCATAACGGTCGGCTCTCCGCTGTTTGCGGCAGAAATCACTTTCTCGTCATCAGGTACGATGCCAACAAGATCGACCGCCAGAACTTGACATATTTCATCGATATCGAGCATTTCGCCGGTTTTCATCATATTTTGACGAATGCGGTTGATGATAAGCTTACTAGGTATCTTCTCTTGCTCAAGTAAACCGATTACCCGGTCAGCATCACGAACGGCCGCATTCTCCGGCGTCGTAATAACGATAGCCCGGTCTGCCCCTGCTATTGCGTTCCGGAAGCCATGCTCAATGCCCGCGGGACAATCGATAATGACGTAATCATGTTCTTTTTTGAGCTCTAAAATCATATTACGGACCTGCTCAGGCGTAACCGAATCCTTATCCTTCGTCTGAGCGGCTGGCAGCATATAAAGTTCATCAAATCGCTTGTCTTTTACGAGCGCCTGATTTAAACGGCAACGGCCTTCAGCGACGTCAACCAAATCATATATGATCCGATTTTCTAGTCCCATGACCACATCTAGATTTCGAAGTCCAATATCTGTATCAACCATGCATACTTTCTTGCCAAGCAAAGCTAGCGCGGTACCCAGGTTTGCCGAGGTGGTCGTCTTACCAACGCCGCCTTTACCTGAAGTTACAACAATCGCTTCTCCCATATTCTACACTCCTTTAAACATTATAGGATTATGCCGTATGCGGAATAATTGCGCTAGCTTATCGATTTGCATTCGGCCTTCGCTTAAGAAGGCGAACTCCATTGATGCATCGCCGGTCATCCATTCCTCAGGCGGTCTGCTGATTACATCTGCAATGCGAAGCTGAGTTGGACGCATGAGCGATGTCGCAATGATGACATCGGTCCGTCCGCCAATCCCCGCATGCGCTGTGCCGCGCAATGCACCAAGCACATAAATGTCACCTGTGCACATGAGTGTGCCGCCTGGATTCAAATCGCCGATTAAAAGTAAATCCCCATCATGCTCATAGGTTTGGCCAGAGCGTACGATCGACGTGAGCACTTGCAGATTAGGTTTTTGTCCTAACAGAGAATCGACCTTAGGAGCGTCGGACTCAACAGATTGAACCATGAGGTTTCCTTGAGATCGTATCACGTTTTTGATTCGATCCTTGTCGTCATCTGTGACATGCCTAGTGCCAAGCTTCACGTGTACGTGTACGAGTGGACCAGTGAGCAGCTGCTGATGCGTTTTCTCCAGCTTGTACTGCAGTTCATCTAGGAGCGTCGCGAATTCACATTTATCGTCGAGAAGGAAGACGAGACCTTCTTTTACACCTTTTATAATAATATGCTGCTTATCGGTCACGTTCGTCCCTCCCCAACCTAATGGATTCTTGATACGCCTAACAAAATCCTGCCTGAGCAATTATTTTATTCCTCATCCTTTTCCGCTTTCGCTTTCGTCTGTCCCTCAAACAATCTTCTCGCAGGCACATAACATGCAAGCGCAAAAGCCAGCTGTAAGAACAAGCTCGGAAGAATATGATCAATGAGTGCCCATGCAAAGCTTTCATTTGTAATCCGAAAAACGCTGTAAATAAAATAGATGACACAATCATACAAGATACAGGCAAAACCAATAACTGAAATGGCCATCATAATGGTTGAACGGCGACGCTCTAGAAGCACTCCCGTAAAATAGCCCATTAACCCCATAATAAACGCATTAATCCCGAGCAAATGTCCAAAATAAACAACATCCTGAAGCATGCCGAAACTCACGCCCAGCAGCAAGGCCAGATGGCGTCTGCTGTACAATCCTGAGAATATAACCATCACGAAAACAAAGTGAGGAATGATCCGATGACCGAAGCCAGCTGGAATAATCCATGGCATCACAGCTCCCTCGATGATGAAAAGGAGAACCATCAGCAGGATAATTCGGTTCATGCTCATTTCTCGGCAGCCTCCAATTCAGGCACCTGAACGACAAACACCTCTGTCAAGTGATCGAAGCTGGCTGCCAGCTTTACAGACGCCGTATACGTAAGCCCGAAATCGCCTAGCTGCAAAGATTCCACGGTCCCAACAACAAGTCCTCTAGGATACACGTTTCCAAGCCCCGATGTGATGACGGTATCCGTAATCTGCATTTTATCGGTTTCCGCAATTTTCGTCATGACGATTCTGGATGTTTCCTTATTGTAGCTGCTCAAAATACCAAAGGAATCATCCTCGCGTCCCATGATCGTTACAGCGATGGAATTGAACGTTGGCGATGCTTCATCCAGCTCGGTAATTGGCGTTACGGCCGCCGTAAACGGCGTTACCGAGCTGACCAATCCGATCAATCCGTCGATGGTCGTAACGGCCATATTCGGTTTAATGCCGTTTTTGGAGCCTAAATTAATCGTCATTGTCCGATTGTTCGCTTCATTGCTCACGGAAATGACCTGTGCGATCAAATATTTATAATTATACATTTCCTTCTGCCGTTCTGTGAACGATAGTTCCTCTTGCAGACGTTTATTCTCTTTCTCTATGAAATTGTAATTAATCTTATCGCGAGAGTACGCGGCAGCCGTAATGCGAAGCTGCTCGTTCTCTTCATAGATTGTGCGCAAATTGCTGATATCCTCAAAGAAGCCCGCTATATAACCAGCGGGCTTGTAAAACCATTGCTGCACGTATGCTGCCGAGTCCTTTAGAAATTTCTCCGGCCATGATAATTCCTTGCGATCGCTTAGCGAGTAGCCGATGACCGCTATGCACAAAATAAACCCGATCATAAGCATAAACATACGCTTATTTCGCATTAGCCTAAACAGCTCGATCACCTGCCCATTTCATATCCGTTTCCCCAGCGGACCGTATTTAGCGTCTCGAACGAGATGCTGAGCTTCTTGCCTTAAATAAATGAATATTATCAAGTGAACGGCCTGTACCGATCGCCACGCAGTCAAGCGGATTATCAGCAACGATTACCGGCATGCCCGTTTCACGCTGCAGCAGCTTGTCCAAATTGCGCAGCAAAGCGCCGCCGCCCGTAAGCACGATTCCCCGATCCATAATATCGGCGGAAAGCTCCGGAGGACATTTTTCAAGCGTTACTTTAACCGCATCTACAATGGCATTGACCGTATCGGCTAATGCTTCCGTAATTTCATCGGATGTGATGGCAAGCGTCTTAGGCAAGCCGGATACTAGATCGCGCCCGCGGATTTCAATCTTCTCCGGACGGTCAAACGGAAGTGCTGAACCAATCTCCATCTTCAGCTGTTCAGCCGTGCGCTCGCCGATCATGAGATTGTATTGTCTCTTAATGTATTGCGTAACTGCCTCATCCATCTCATCACCCGCTACGCGAATGGAACGCGCCGTAACGATACCGCCTAATGAAATAACGGCAACCTCTGTCGTGCCTCCGCCAATATCGACAACCATGCTGCCTGTTGGCTCCCACACGGGCAAGTCAGCACCAATTGCTGCGGCAAACGGCTCTTCAATCGTAAAAGCCTCGCGAGCTCCCGCTTGCTTAGTAGCATCCTCTACGGCACGCTTCTCCACCGCTGTAATACCTGACGGTACGCATACCATTACGTTTGGATGGCGGGGGAATAAAGAACGCTGCTTCTGAGCTTGACGAATAAAATATTTAATCATCGTTGCTGTCGTCTCGAAATCAGCGATAACGCCGTCTTTCATAGGACGAATGGCGCGAATGTTGCCTGGCGTTCTACCGATCATTTTTTTCGCTTGCTCGCCTACTGCTTCGATTGTTTTTGTATCCGTACGAAGGGCCACCACTGAAGGCTCCCTTACCACAATTCCTTTACCTTTAACGAAAACCAACGTATTAGCTGTCCCTAAATCAATACCTAAATCTTTCGAAAAACCACCAAACATGTTGTTGCTCCCTTCTAATTGCCACATCACTTTATTATATTACATATGGCCTTGTTCCTTCAAACTTACGAATCTACCGTCTCCGACAACTAAATGGTCAAGCACTTCTATTCCGACTAGCTGTCCGGCCTCCGCCAAGCGTTTCGTTAACGAAATGTCTTCTGGGCTTGGCGTCGGATCGCCGCTTGGGTGATTATGAACACAAATAATAGATGCGCTGCTGCGCGATATGGCTGCACGAAATACTTCACGAGGATGAACTAGCGATGCGTTAAGCGTACCGACCGATAAGGTTTCGCGGGCTATAATATGATTTTTGGTGTTTAAAAACAAACATACGAAGTGCTCCTTTTTCAAATAACGAAGCTCCTCCATCACATAGTCCGCAGCATCCTGCGGCTTGCGAACGATAACCGCCTCGCCAATTTGACTGCGTGAAATCCTTCTTCCCAGCTCAATGCCCGCACGAAGCTGTATCGCTTTGGCGGGACCGATTCCTCGAATGGCTGTCATTTCTTCCATGCTCATATCCATCAGGTTACGCAAGCTGCCGCATTGCTTTAATATCGCGCCCGCCAAATGCACGGCAGATTGACGCTGCGTTCCCGTACGCAATAAAATAGCAAGCAATTCGGTATGGCTGAGTGCTTCTGCCCCATATTTCATCATGCGCTCTCTTGGACGTTCTTCATGGGGGACATCACGCAAAATCATTGGTTGCGGCAACATATCCCAATCCCGCCTTCTCAAAATATGGTTTATTCATATCCTGCCTAATTCTTGAAAAAAAATCCGATCGAAATCATAAAAGCTTTTGTTCAGACGTAAACGGCTGATACCGCCCTTTGAGGAAAAACAGGCCTTTCGCGGAAATATATAAGCTGATTTATAAGCAAAAACTTATAAATTCCTATATATTAAAAAACAGCAATGTCATAGGCAGCGAGCATGTCTGACAGCAGTGATAATGGCAGTCCAACGACATTAAAATAACAGCCGTCGATTTGCTCCACTAAGGTGGCACCTAAGCCTTGTATGCCGTAAGAGCCTGCCTTGTCGCGTGGTTCGCCGGTAGCTACGTATCTTGCAATCTGATTCTCGCTAAGAGGTTTCATCATCACCTTGGTCATACGGTGCGCAACCTTTGCTTCGCCAGTGGAAGAGTTCACGCAAGCTACACCGGTATACACCTCATGAGCGCGCCCTTGTAGGCGCCTCAGCATAGTTCGCGCCTCTTCATCATCAGCAGGCTTGCCAAGAACATCGCCGTCAAGGACAACAATCGTATCCGCGCCAATGATTATTGACGCTTGATCCTCCTGCTTTTGTTGCAGCAAAGGTATGGCTGCATTCGCTTTCCGCAAGCTGAGCTGCTCGACGACTTGTGCCGGTGACCACCCTGCTTCGATTGTTTCATCTGTGTCAGTAGACAAAATATAAACCGGCAAAGAAAGGTCCAGCGATGCGACCAGTTCCTTCCGGCGCGGTGACGAAGAGGCCAGTACTAGCTGGCTGAACGCTTCGTTGCGTGATTGGTTATATGCCATAAAATAATTGCTGCGCTCCTTCATGCTTTCCTCTAGCGGTCAATAGCCGCTGCTCTACATTTTGCGGTACAACCATATTGCAATAACAGCTCCAATGATGCTAAATAAGCTGAACTGAAGATGAAGCGTTAGGTTGAAACTGAGCACATATAGATCAATAGCGGGAGACCATGACGTTTCGATTGGTTTCGTTAAAAAAGAGATGCCAGAAACAGGGGCCAGCCACCGCGCTACTAAAGCGCCAGCTAATAAGCCAAGTATGATAAAAATGAGAAGAATCCAGCCGTTTTTCTTCATCTTTCAACGCCTCTCGCCATGAAATGACACCTAAGACCATTATACGCATGAACCTATTCGTTTACAATGCGTTGATGGGCTCAAACCATTCTTTTTGCGCAATAACCGCATTCATGACCGCCTTTTGCGTTGACCATAAATGAGCATGAGACGGCTTTTTATCATACTCTATCATCGTTTTAGCAGCTGAATTTATGGCTTGTATGATTTGATCAAGATACGCTTTTCCATCCGTATCACCTATACCTATTCGCATCACTGCTGCATTTTCTGTCCATTTTTGATGCTCGGCTTGCCAGGAGGCTGCTGCAGCTTTGCTCAAGGGTGACAATGCCGGCTGCTCCAGCTGGGCCAATGTTAATTCATCCAACATTTGGACGATTGCGCCAGTCTGTTCGAAGAAGCTTTGCGCCGTTGTCGATTCACCTGTAAATGGTATTTTTTCCGGATAATTGATACTCACTTCTTTAACGTACAGATCGATATCCGGAAGCAATCCTCGAACCGTCTGCGCTTTGCTGCGATCGCTTCCCATGCCTGCGTAGACGCGATAATCAGCAGCGCTGGTCATTGCAGCACCTGCAAGACCTTTCTTCGCCAGCTGATCAAGCGCAGCGTCTCTGCCCTCTGTATTGCTGAAGACGCCGAACTGCAGCATATAGTAGGTCTGGTCCAGCCCCTTAAGGCTGACCATCGCCGCATTAGCGTCAGGTTTTGGCTCCGAGTTATCATCTACGGCCGGCTGCGTTGTGTCATTATCTTCGTTTATATCGTTTACGCCTGTTCCAGCCCCTGTTTCATTGTTCGATACGCTGCCTGTAACCGCCTGTGAATCCGGCTTGTTCCCTGCTCCTCCCGGGAAGATGCTTGCGCCTGTAAATAAAGACAGCAGCAAATAGCCAAACAAGGCGCCGGTAGCAAGCGCAGCCGCCACCGATAAAAACACATTAAACCATGAAGGTGCCCCTGTCTTGCTTTTCATTCTGGAATATTGGCGCTTATTATTCCTTGATTCTTCGTACAAAAGCTCATCTTCATAAGGACGGTAAGTATCACGCGCTTCATTTGCAGAAAAAAATCTTTCATCATCAGTACCTGGATCATTCTCTTGCTCGTCGTTTGTCTCCATTGCAATTGGCTTCAAGATCGGCTTCACAATTGGCGAGTCGATTGGCTTTACGATTGCTGTCTTTTCTTTTGGCGCAATCGCCTGTTTCGGCGTTGATGGTTCCGGCTTGGCATCGGCATTCCTAATAAGCTGCTCCAAAGCGGCAATATCCTCTTGAAACGGGCTGTTCCAAGGGCTGACTTCGCTTATCGAATGCTGCTCTGTGGAAGGATATAATGGGATCACATTCATTTTAGCTAATTTATTCGAATTCGGAGCTGTGCTAGCCGTGGATGCAGGTTTGCTCTCATGGACCTCCTGCTGTTTATGGCTGCTTTGCCCATCTCCGTCGACAGTTTGCCCGTTCCGATCAAAACGGTATGTAATCCGATTTTTTTGCGTCATAATAACCACTCCTTGTCCCTTTCTTCTAGTATTAATCTATGAGACTTTTAAGAGATTTAGACCGATGAAGGGAGCACTTCTGCGTTTTACAGTCCCGCTCCAAACATCCCTTCTAAGGGAGAGAACCTATGGCATTTCCTCCGGCCAAGGGAGGAACCCATGACACCTATTCCGGGCACCAGTACCTTAACTATCGACGGAAATACGGTTGCGATTATGATCAGTGTGGAAAAGGGGATCACCTTTGGAGGTAAACTTCGGTTACTTTTATAACGTCTTTAACCCTGTAATCCTTGTGATTAGATGGTGAAATTCCTGTTAAAAAAAAACGGTGATACATACGTAGGGAAAAGAGCGGTAATGTAGTTTTTCCTGATAATTTCTTGGGAAGGCTAATGTAAATATCCTTTCTTAGTAAACGCTGAAGTCTGCACACTGACTAGCACAAAACGCGGACGATTGACCTTCTTCATAAAGCGATGAATTGTCTAGGTGAGCAGCGTTTCTCAAGGACACACAAGGCGTTTATCTGAATAAGCGAGGAATGAGTGAAAAAATAGAATAATAAATTGGAGAGACTATCTAGACAAGTTTCGAGGATTTATGAACGTTTGGCGAATTGGTCATTGATTTACATACTGTATACCTTTGTGCTCACTAACAAGGAAAATTATGAAATATATTAACGAAACGGTAGAGCTGATCGAGACTCTGCCTTTGCAATAAAAGCATAAATTAATCATTACCTTTAATTTCCGCGAATACGGCGGCATCATCAATAAATAAATGCTAATCACTTTAGTTCAGTCAATTATCAATGACTTGTTACATCTTTCTAAAATATTCTTTATAAACATAAAATTTTGTTAGGATAACCCATCCGGTTCCTATATGGCAGCTCATTCTAATTCTGATAATAACTTCTTTGCTTTTCGGTATAAGCTCTCCTTGATTTTTTTATCTCTCTCACCAATCTCAGGCTCCCAAAATACCTCTAATGCTTCTTTTGTTACTGCTTTCCGTTCTAAAATAAAATCCAGAGTCGTATATGCTCTCCTATTCAACAGTTTCAGCAAATCATCCGTATTTAAAAGCTCACCTGCTTTTACTGACTCTCGATATCTAAACGCCGTCGCTTCTTTAATAAATACTTCATTATCCACAATGTTTTCGGCTTTTTCCAACTGTATAACCGTAAGTCGATCCCTTTTTACCGCGTCAATTAATAGACTAACAAGAGCCAAATATCCTGTCGCAGAACATGCTTGAAGCAGCTCCTCCAAAAAGTGATCTGTTCGTATCCATTTCCGAAATAAAGGAATTTATTATTAAGAGTTCATCCTTTTGCAGCTCCAGCTCGCTTGATTCAAGAATATCTACCAATCCTTTCATATCAGTCAATTCGACCCCTCCTTAATGTTTCTGATAATAATCACTCCAGCCAGTTTGCCTGCTTTCCTAACTTACTCTAGCAAAACCCAGCTTCCGATTCGTTAACTCTCATCTATTACATCTGCGCAGCTGGTAATCATTTATCGTACTGGCTGAATAGTGAGCTTTACTTACTCTACTGACACCCCCTCTAAAGCAATCGGAAGAATACAAATCCGTAAGAGCTTCATCTATCCGCTCTCCCACAATACCGCCTCAAAAGCTACGTTGCACTTTATACAATAGAATTCGACGCAGCGCGGCAACCATCAACCTACAATGTAGTTTATGCAGTAGAATACTTGATTTCGATCGATTTCTACCCTGTAGGAGTGCTTTCTGTTGCATTTCCTGCAATGTAGCAGGTTGTCGGCGTATCATGTTAGGTTTACATTGCAGAAATTGCAACGTAGGAGAAAACTTAATTAAAACTGGTGCTCAGCCAGTCATTTTACATCGAATTTCGCCCTCCATTTACCTGAATGAAGGAATATGTATAGGAATCCGGTGTCTGTACTCACGCATTCGCTTGTACTGCTGATGCATTTGAGCATGCTTATGTTCGCACTTGTGCTTCTGCATTTGCCATTACTCGTATTTAGCGCTAAAAACAAAATGCCCGGTGATTCCGCAAAGGAACCGCCGGGCATTAACTGTTTAATGGTTCGATTTCAACGATTTGGCCAGCGAATCCGCTACCTTCCAAATGTCGCCTGCTCCCATTGTGATGACTAGATCGCCTGGTGCGACCCGTCCAGACAAATATTCGAAAACTTCGTCCTTAGTCGGAAGATACAATGTGTTTGCATTGCTGTTGCTCTTTATCAGCTCTACAAGCTTGAGAGAGGTCACACCCTCAATTTGAAGCTCGCCCGCAGGTGAGTAAATATCGGTAATAATGACTTCGTCTGCCTCAGGAAATGCACGACTAAATTGCTCGAACAGGAAAAATGTCCGCGTATAGCGCTGCGGCTGGAATACCGCAATAATGCGTTTTCCTGTTGCCTTAGCTGCACTGATTGTAGCTTTGATTTCAGTCGGGTGATGGGCATAATCATCAATGACCAGAATATCATTAACTTCACCCATCACCTGAAAGCGGCGCTTGGCGCCTCTAAAGGATTGAATCGCAACCGCGATTTTGTCGAAGCTCAAGCCTGATTCCAGACAGGTAATAATCGTAGCCATAGCGTTATACACATTATGAAGACCTGGAACCGAAAGCTCCACTTCTCCTAGAGTTGCTCCGTTATGCGTCATCGTAAAGGATACCTTGCGGTCTCCGAGCACGATGTTATGGGCTTTATAGTCTGCCTCGTTTTCTATACTGTAGGTGATTAGCTGCGATTTATCGATATTTCCTTTATACACTTGCGGTATCAGTTCGTTAACCGTCTCGTCATCCGCGCATACAATCGCCTTTCCGTCCGCTTTCACCTGCTGCAAAAATTGTACGTAAGCCGCCTTCAGCTTACCGAAATCGCCTTCATAGTTTTCAAGATGATCCGGCTCAATATTCGTTACGATAGCTAACGTTGGATGATAGTGGAGAAACGATCCATCGCTCTCATCTGCTTCGGCCACGACATACTCACCTTTGCCTGCTTTTGCGTTAGTCCCTACATTAACGATTTCTCCGCCGATAATATAGGTTGGATCCGCATCGCAGTTTTCCATGACAAGCGCAATCATCGAAGAGGTTGTCGTCTTACCGTGCGCGCCGGCTACCGCGATCCCTTTGCCTGCATTCATCAGCCTTGCGAGCATTTGTGATCGGTGCAAAACAGGGATGTTTAGCTCCTCTGCAGCCTTCCGTTCAACGTTATCCTTGGAGAGGGCCGTTGAATAAACGACCAAATCTGCTCCCTTTACATGCTCCGGCTGATGACCGATATAAATGCTGGCACCATTTGCTGCAAGCTTCTCTGTTAATTCTTGACGCGCGACATCGGATCCGGTCACCTTATAGCCCATTTCCAGCATAACGCGGGCAATGGCACTCATTCCGTAACCGCCGATTCCGATGAAATGAACGTGTTCTGCCGTATTCAAAGACGGTTCACCAACCTTTTTCAGAATCCGAGTTATACAAAATGCGGGAGCGAACGTCAGCTATTAAATAAAGCGTGCCTGTTACGACCCCAAGGTCTGTTTCCCCGGTTAACTGTTGTAGTTTTTGTAATGCTGTATGCCAATTCTGTTCCACTACAAGCTCGAAATCATACTTATCAGGCTGCTGCTGCCGCATTTCATTGACCAAATCAGCTAAAGCTGGGGCATCTTTTTTCATTCGAAAATCAGGCTCGGTCACAATAAGCGTATCCACTATTGGTAGTATATGCTTAAGTACATCCTGATGATTCTTATTCTCCAGCATACCCATCATAAGATGCAAACGATCATACTTGTAAGTGTTTTTTAGCGCATCCGCCAGCGATTCTGCGCCTTCTGGATTGTGTGCCCCGTCAATAAGAATACGAGGCTGCTGAGATACCATTTCCAGACGTCCAGGCCATGCGGCTGCCTTAAGGCCTTCAGCTAAAATTTCATCCTCAACAACAAGCGCATTGTACTGACGCAGCACCTCGAGGGTCATAACCGCTACGGCTGCATTCGTTCGTTGATGCGCGCCGTTCAGCGTAATGGTTAACGGCTCAATGCTTCGGAATAAATTTTCGAAACGGAAGGTTTGTTCATTTTCTTGAACCGACAGCGCGGTTTCATGGAATTGCTCACCCAGCAGGTAGAGCGTACTTTTCTTATCCGCAGCGACACGCTTGATCACATCAATCGCCTCAGGCTGTGCTACCGCACTAATGACCGGTATGCCCGCTTTGATGATGCCGGCCTTCTCGCTGGCAACTGCTGCGATTGTATCGCCCAGCCGATCCATATGATCATGACCGATATTCGTAATTACCGTAACAACCGGCTGTACGATATTCGTCACGTCAAGCCGTCCGCCAAGCCCTGTTTCCCATACGACATAATCGGGATAAGTAACCTTCGCGTAAAAAAGGATGGCAAGCGCGGTCGATACTTCAAACATTGTCGGCGAGCCAAGCTCCGTTTCTGCAAGCGCCTCAACATGAGGCTTCAGCTCATTCGCAAGCCTGAGAAGCGTTTCTTCGTCGATATCGATGCCGTTATATTGAAAGCGATTCGTGAATTTCGTTATATACGGTGATGTAAAGGTTCCTACGTCGTATCCGCTGCGCAGCAATACGCTGGTCAAATATGCGCATGTCGAACCTTTGCCGTTCGTTCCTGCAATGTGAATAAACTTCAGCCTGCGATGTGGATTCTCTAGCAGCTCCATCAGCTTTTCAATCCGCTCAAGACCTGGACGAATACCAAACGGAATTAGCCCTGTAATCCAATCCACCGCTTCCCGGTAGGATTGCAGCGGCCCTGCAGGCCGCTGCTCTATCTGTTGATTCGTCATCCTAATCGTTCCTTCTTCCGTTTGCAGCGTTATCCGCGCAATTCCGCAATTCTAGCTAGTACTTTGTCGCGTTTGTCTGCATAATCGTTCATTTTGGCGCGTTCTTCGTCAATGACTTTAGCCGGTGCTTTCGCTACAAAACCTTCGTTGCCAAGCTTCTTCTCAACCCGCTCCACCTCAGCATTCAAATGCTGGTGCTCCTTTTCGAGACGGGCGATCTCTTGTTCGATATCGATCAAACCTGCAAGCGGCAAATAAAGCTCTGCTCCGGTTAGGATAGCTGTCATAGCTTTGTCTGGGGCACTGATATGCAGACCTGTCTCCAAACTTGAAGTACCGCAGAAACGTTTAATGAACTCTTCATTGCGGGACATAATCGCGGCTTCCGCTTCACTGGACGGCTTGATCAGCATTTCAATCTTTTTGCTCATCGGCACGTTTACTTCCGCACGGATGTTGCGTACCGCACGGATCATTTCCATTAACAGCTCCATCTCTTTAACGGCATCCGGCGCATCAAGCGCCGTATCATACACAGGCCATTCAGCCAACGTGATCGTGTCGCCTTTATGAGGCAAATGCTGCCAAATCTCTTCACTGATATACGGCATGAACGGGTGAATCAGGCGCTGCGTGCGGTCAAGTACGTACGCGAGTACCGATTGCGTTGCCTTTTTAGCCGCCTCGTCCGTACCGTAAAGGCTAAGCTTAGCGAATTCAATATACCAGTCACAGAGATCATCCCATATGAAGTTATACAAAATCCGTCCGGTTTCACCAAATTCATAGCTCTCAATTAGACGGGTCACATCACGAACGGTTTCATTCAAGCGATGCAAAATCCAACGATCTGCTGTGCCAAGGTTAACCGTAATATCAATATCCTCAGCTTCAACGCCTTCTAGATTCATCAGCGCAAAGCGTGAGGCATTCCATATCTTGTTCGCAAAGTTGCGCGCTTGCTCAACCTTCTCCCAGCGGAAACGCAAATCCTGTCCCGGTGTGCTGCTTGTAGAAATCATATAGCGCATCGCATCCGCGCCGTATTTCTCAATAACCTCAAGCGGATCAACGCCATTGCCCTTCGACTTCGACATCTTCTGGCCTTCAGAGTCGCGAACGAGACCGTGAATCAGCACATCCTTGAACGGCGACTGATCCGTAAACTCAAGCGCGGTAAAGATCATCCGAGCCACCCAGAAATAGATGATATCATAGCCCGTTACAAGCACATCCGTTGGATAAAAACGCTTGAGATCCTCCGTTTGTTCCGGCCAGCCTAGTGTGGAGAACGGCCACAGCGCGGAGCTGAACCACGTATCAAGCACGTCATTGTCCTGGCTAAGGTGTTCTCCCGCCATGTCCTCGCGGGATACATGCATCTCGCCGGTCGCTTCATCGTACCAAGCCGGAATCCGGTGGCCCCACCACAGCTGTCTGGAAATACACCAGTCGCGTACGTTTTCGATCCAGTGCAAATAGATTTTCTCGAATCTCTCCGGTACGAAGTTAACGCCTTTACCAGCCTTCTGGGCAGCAATCGCTGCTTCAGCCAGCGGCTTCATGGCTACGAACCATTGCGTGGAAAGATACGGCTCAACTACCGCGCCGCTGCGCTCGCTGTGTCCAACCTGATGCACATGATCTTCGATTTGGATGCATACGCCTTGCTCCTGCAAATCTTTAACGAGCTGCTTGCGGCAGTCCGCGCGGTCAAGGCCTTGATACGGTCCTGCTTCTGCATTCATCGTGCCCGTCTCGTCCATGACAATGATTTGCGGCAGGCTGTGGCGCTCGCCAACCTCAAAATCATTCGGGTCATGCGCCGGCGTTATTTTCACAGCGCCTGAACCAAATTCTTTATCTACATACTCATCGGCAATAATCGGGATCTCACGCCCAACAACCGGAAGCACGATCATTTGACCAATCAAATGCTTATAGCGGTCATCCTCGGGATGAACGGCTACCGCTGAGTCTCCCAGCATCGTCTCCGGCCGTGTCGTTGCTACGGTGATAAAGCCTGATCCGTCTTTGAGCGGATAGTTGAGATGATACAAATGGCCGTTAATCTCTTTATGCTCAACCTCGATATCGGATAGCGCCGTGCGTGCGGCAGGATCCCAGTTTATGATTTTTTTGCCGCGATAAATAAGACCTTTCTCATAAAGACGAACAAACACCTCGCGAACAGACTTCGAAAGGCCTTCGTCTAGTGTAAACCGCTCTCTTGAATAATCCAGGGAAAGGCCCATTTTCGCCCATTGGTCACGAATCGTATTCGCGTACTCATCCTTCCATTCCCACACCTTCTCTAGGAATGCTTCACGACCTAGATCATAACGAGAGATCCCTTGCTCTCGCAGCTTTTGCTCCACTCTTGTCTGAGTCGCTATCCCCGCATGGTCTGTACCCGGCAGCCAAAGCGCATCATACCCCTGCATCCGCTTCGTTCTGATCAAAATATCCTGCAGTGTAAAATCTAACGCATGACCGATATGCAGCATTCCGGTAACGTTAGGCGGCGGTATGACAATCGTGTAGGTTTCTGCATCCGGACGTTTGCCTGCCTCGAAAAATTTTCCCTGCATCCAGTAATCGTACCATTTCTGCTCAGCTGCCTTCGGATCATAAGTTGTCGGCATTGCAGTTGTCGTTTGATTTTCTGACATTCGTTCCATCCTCCATAAATCGATCTACAAAAACAAAAAAAACCTACCGCCCTTATCATAAAGGACGAAAGGTTTAGCTTCCGTGGTACCACCTTTGTTCCACGCGAACAACAAGATCCGCATGACACTCAAACAGATAACGGCTGCGGCCGGCCTGACTTCGGTAGAGCACAGGTTGCTCATACTTGGCTCAGGCAACTCTGGGGCGACTCGTAGCAGTCACTTCCTGCGGAACCTCTCAGCGTAACGGTTCCACTCTCTGAAGGCTTTGCTGCATACTATTCCCCTTCAACGTCGTTATAACGCATATATACCTTTAATCATACCTTTGTTATACGGCTGAGTCAACCAAACTAACGCAAGAAATGCCCCTATTGCTCAACTTTTTGAGCAATAAGGGCATTTCCGACCTTCCTGACCGTTATGGAATGTAAAGCAGCTGTCCTTCCGACACGCCGGAATCATCCAAACGGTTATAAATTAGAATTTMTCTCGGATTTAAGCTGTATCTAGAGGCGATGACGTCGAGCGTCTCATCCCGCTGCACGATACACATTCTGATTTTTCGAAATTCCGTATCCTCAGAGCGTTTGCCAAGAAATAAGTTTTTCCATTCAATCTCGTCTCCTGATGCTTGCACCCTTGCTTGTTCATCTGCCCGCTGCTGAGCGATCACTTGCTCGGCAGCCTCGCGAACCGCTTGCTCCCGCCTGCTCGTCTGCAGCAGCGTGAGAATACCGATATCGGCTGGCGAACCCGTTCCGTCCTGAGGCTGCTTGCCTGTAAGAGCAATCCGCACCTCCTGTTTCTCCGGTTCAGGTTCAATCCTTTGAGGCGGCAATGCTTCTGCAAAAGGCGAAGGAGGCGGCTCGTTTGCTTCCGGCTCCGGCTCCAACTCCTGCTCTTCCCGCTCCTGATCAAACGCTGGCTGCGAGCTGATAAACTCGGATTCGTTCTGCTCGACGTTCGGAGCGGCATTCGCAAACGTTGAGGACGTTGCAAGCCATCCCTCGCTGCTGGTTTGCTGAGAGGCTAACGTGATTTCCCGCTCGTCAGCCAGTTCAGCCTCTTCTTCTTCTTCTGTCTGTTGACCCGGAGTCGCGAACAACTGGGATGATGACCAGCCTGACTCGGAAGCTATAGAAGAGATCGTAACGGTTGCCTCCGACTCATCCGACAATTCCGGCTGCTGCAGGTATGGAACCTCTTCTTGCGCAGCAAATTGTTGCTCTTCCGGTAGTATGTACGGCTGTTCGTTAGCGGCATTCTGGTTGTTAAAAAACTCCGCTGCGCGTTMGTCAAATGCTTCCCGCTGATGCACGACAGTGAATGGCTCTTCGCGCCAGATTTCCTCATGCTCTTGAACCGGCTGGGCAGAAATCCCGCGCAGAGATAAAACGCCCGTAATGTTTAAGGTGCGCGCGGACAATAAATCGACGTCAAAATTATCAATTTCAATCGAAATATCGTCCAGTCGTGATATTCGGTTCATCGGAAGCGTAATTTCGACGGGAATCCAATGCTCCAGCGTCAACGAGTTTTCGGAATCATTTTGACTCCTATATACCCCGCTCAAAAGAAGCTGCCCTCTAAGCACGGCATGATCCCCCTGATCGATCACCTGAATACGGGGAACAAGCTCAATTTCCTCCAGCTCGTCAATTGCCGCAACATCATCGGGCAAATGGACGCGCTCATACACGTCAAAGCGTAATCCGTTCGTTTGATCCGACACGCCTCAGTCCTCCCCTCTCATACTGAATGCTTGGTCTAACATTACATTCACTACTTATCTATATGGTAGGTTGGGCAGGAGCATGACTATCATTTTGAACGATGATGTATCTTTTCTGAAAGCTCAGTCAGCCACTCCGGCCAAGGCGAAGAAACTTCCTTAAGCAAATCCGTCCAAGGATGCGGAAATACCAGCTTCTCCCCATGTAGCGCTTGATGGCTCAGCAGCCTTGTATCGCCACCGTATAAGCCGTCCCCGATCAGCGGATGGCCGATATAGCTGAGATGAACCCGGATTTGATGCGTTCGGCCTGTCTCCAGCTTTACCCGTATGAGCGACATTTGGGTATTTGAGGCAAGCACCTCATAATGACTGATCGCTTGATCCCCATTCTCGGAAACCCGCCGTCTTGCGCGATGATGACGGTCCTTTCCAATCGGCGCATCAATCGTACCGCTCGGCTTGGACAGCTGCCCTTGCACCACAGCGATATAATGCCGATCAATTGCCTTTGACCTCATCGCCTCGTCAAGCTTCCACTGGGCCAGATCATTTTTGGCATATAAAACAGGGCCGGAAGTATCATCATCAAGCCTATGGATGTGACGCACATTAAGCGGATCTCCCTTACTTAGAAGATGTCTAGCTGCCGCTTCATCCAAGGTGCCGCTTTGTCCCGGAGCTGTTCCGTGTACGGCCATCCCGGCAGGCTTGTCGAGCACGATGCAGAAATCATCTTCATAAAGTACCGCAGGCATTCCCTCGTGCGCATGCGGCCGAATATTTCGGTATGCAGCATCGCTGCGCGGATCAACCGGCGGGAATGCCAGCAATTGAAGCACTTCCCCGTTCCACTGAATGCCTCCGATCGAAAATAACCGATTAATCCACTTCTGCGGAAAATAGGAACGGGCCAGCAGCCACTGCCGCACAAGATGCGGATGGCTGCCAGCCCGCGGCTGCGCAAGCTCCGGCAGAGCTGCCGGATCCTTTTCCGAATGGGGATCAATGGTTGGAGAGGCGGTAATGGCTGCCATAGCTGTCCTGTCTAGCTCCAGCCATTGCCCGTTCCTCTTCATATGACCATCAAGCATGTCATTTTCCTCCCAATTGTAATTACTGCAGCGGATTTCTGCTTTCTTACGAGCCTCAATCCTCTACCCTATGCTGCGCTTGGCCTTACAAGCGGCTAAATGCGATATCATGCGCTTCGATCGTAGCATCAATGTCTTCATCCGTATGAACCCCAGAGACGAACATGCCCTCGAACTGGGAAGGAGCCACGCTAACTCCCAAATCAAGCATCGATGCAAAGTAAGCCTTAAATCGCTCGAGATCGGAGGTTTTCGCGGATTCAAAGTTTATGACGGTCGAATCGGTGAAGAACGGACATACCATCGAGCCCACGCGATTGATCGTGTTCGGAATGCCATGCTTGCGCGCATTCGCTTCAAAGCCAAGCTGCAGTCTCACCGCTTGACGTTCCAATTGCTCATAAAGCTGAGGTGTAAGCAGACTAAGCGTCGCATAGCCTGCAGCCATCGCAAGCGGATTACCGGATAAAGTACCCGCTTGATAGATAGGACCGCTAGGCGCAATCAGCTCCATCAGCTCACGCTTTCCGCCATAAGCGCCAACAGGCAAGCCACCGCCGATTACCTTGCCGAAGCAGGTAAGATCCGGCTGGATGTCATAAAGTCCTTGCGCACAGCTGTAGCCTACACGGAAGCCAGTCATTACCTCGTCAAAAATAAGAACAGTGCCGTACTTCGCCGTTACGTCCCGAAGTCCCTGCAGAAAACCGGGCAATGGCGGAACGACGCCCATATTACCGGCAACCGGCTCAACGATAACGCATGCAATCTCTTCGCCAAACTTCTCGAAAGCGAGCTTTACCGATTCGATATCGTTGTAAGGCACCGTAATCGTATGCGAAGCTACGTGCTCAGGTACACCCGGGCTGTCAGGCAGGCCAAGCGTTGCAACACCTGAGCCTGCTTTGATCAACAAGCTGTCCGCATGACCGTGGTACGAGCCTTCAAATTTCAAAATCTTGCTGCGCTTCGTGTATCCGCGCGCGAGTCTTAACGCACTCATGGTTGCTTCCGTACCCGAGTTTACCATGCGGACAATATCCACCGAAGGAACACGCTCGCAAACGAGCTCAGCCATCAACGTTTCCAGCTCGGTAGGGGCGCCAAAGCTTGTCCCTTTTTCGGCCGTCCGTTTAATGGCTTCCACGACCTCCGGATGGGCATGACCCATGATGAGCGGTCCCCATGAAGCTACGTAATCAATATAGCTGTTGCCATCGATATCATAAATGCGGCTCCCTTGTCCTCGTTCCATATAAACAGGGTTCAAACCAACCGATTTGAAAGCTCTAACGGGGCTGTTCACACCGCCAGGTATAACCTTCTTCGCTCTTGCGAATGCAGCAACTGAGCGTGCGTCATTTCTAAGATTCGAATGATCTTTCATCTGCCTACACCTCTCCCTTTAACCAGCGTGCCGCATCCTTCGCATGATACGTGATGATGAGATCGGCGCCAGCGCGTTTCATGCCTAACAGGGTTTCTAATACGATCGATTTCTCGTCGATCCAGCCATTAGCGGATGCTGCTTTTACCATCGAGTACTCAGCGCTTACATTATAAGCGACAACCGGCAAATTATATTTATCCTTCAACAGTCTCAAAATATCCAAATAGGCCAGTGCAGGCTTTACCATCAGCATGTCAGCGCCCTCCGCAATGTCTGTCTCCGCTTCCCGCAGCGCCTCGCGCACATTAGCCGGATCCATCTGATATGTTTTGCGGTCGCCGAATTGCGGCGCGGAATGGGCTGCATCCCGGAAAGGGCCATAGTAGGCCGAAGCGAATTTCACCGAATACGACATGATCGGAACATCGCTGAAGCCTGCATCATCAAGCCCTTGACGAATTGCGAGCACGAAGCCGTCCATCATATTCGAAGGCGCGATAATATCAGCGCCGGCTTCTGCTTGCGACACTGCGGTCTGTACCAGCAAATCCAAGGAAGAGTCGTTATCTACTTCAGCTATACCTGATTCTTCATGCAAATGAACGATGCCGCAATGGCCGTGATCGGTAAATTGACATAAGCAGGTGTCCGCAACGACCACAAGCCCCGGCGCCCATTCTTTTACAGCACGAATGGCCTGTTGAACGATGCCATTCGAAGCATATGCCGAGGTACCCAGCGCATCCTTATGCTCCGGAAGGCCGAAGAGCAGTACGGATTGGATACCCGCTGCCACAACCTCGCGGATCTCTTGCTCCAAAAGATCCATCGAAAGATGATAAACGCCAGGCATTGACGGAATTTCGTCTTTTATATTTTGACCGTGGGTTACGAAAATCGGATAAATAAAATCATTCACGCTCAGCGCCGTTTCCCTTACCAGGTTCCGAAGAGCGGAGGTTTTGCGCAATCTGCGGTTTCTTACTGTCGGAAAGCTCATCATTTATAATTCCTCCCTTACCGTTATTGCTAGTTGTTTTTGCTGATAATCAACGATTGCCTGGAGGAGGCCGTCCAATGTTGAATCCTCCGGCTCGATGGTTACCTTTAGCCCAGCAGCGATTACGGTCTTTGTCGTTATGGGACCCATGCTGGCAATCGGAATACCCGCAAGAAACTCCACCGGATTCGTAATCCCTTTGCGTCTTAACACTTCAAGCAAATTTGTTACGGTGGAAGAGCTCGTAAACGTGATCATATGAATCGCCTTTTCGAGTATCCATTCCAGCGCCAGCTCATCCTGCTGTTCTGCAAGCACGGTTTCATACACATCTATTTCTGTGGCAAGCAGGCCCAAGGCGTTCAGCTCGCGCGGCAAGACTTCGCGGGCAAGATCGCCTCGCGGCAGCAGTACTCGCTCTCCCGCCTTCAGCTGCGGCCGAAGCTGCTCAAGCAGTCCTTCCGCATGGAATTTTAGCGGAAGCTCCTCGGCCATTAAACCATGAGCGGCTAATGCTGCCGCTGTCTTGGGGCCTACCGCTGCAATTTTTGCGCCAAAAAATCTTCTGATATCGATCTGGAATTTACGAAGCCAGCCAAAGAAATACTCTACGCCATTCACACTGGTGAACATAAGCCAGTTATATTGCTCAGCAAGCTCAAGCTTCTCGCGAAGGGCTTCAACCACATCGGGAGCGGACGGCTCGATCGTCTCAATGACGGGAAACTCGCACGGCTCTCCGCCTAGCGTTTCGATCTGATCCGCAAGCTCGCTCGCCTGCGCTCTAGCCCTCGTTACAAGCACGCGCAAACCGAACAACGGCTTGTTCTCATACCATTTCAGCTTTTCACGCTGAAGCACAACCTCACCAACGACAATAACGGCCGGAGGTTGGAAATTAGCCGCTTTAACGATCTCTTCGATCGTTTCCAGCGTCCCGACAATGGTACGCTGTTCCACTCGGGTACCCCAGCGCACAAGCGCTACCGGCGTTTGCGGCGGTTTGCCATGCTTCATAAGCTGATCGGCAATATATCCTATTTTGGCAACGCCCATTAGAAAAATAAGCGTTCCCGTTGCATTTGTTACTTTATCCCAATGAATGGAACGGTCAAGCTTATCCGGGCTCTCATGGCCCGTAATAATGGACAAGGATGAAGCAAAGTCACGGTGTGTAACCGGGATCCCTGCATATGCAGGAACGGCAATCGCAGAGGTTATGCCCGGTATGATCTCAAACTCGATTCCGTTATCATAGAGCAGCTCAGCTTCTTCGCCAACGCGTCCGAATATCGTCGGATCGCCGCCTTTCAGGCGCGTGACAATCTTGCCCTGCAGCGCTAAGTCCACGAGAAGCTGGTTAATTTCCTCCTGCTTCATCGTATGGCGGTCTGGCAGCTTTCCTACATAGATTCGCTCCGTCCCCGGCTTCACATAGCGAAGCAATCTCGGGCTTGCCAAACGGTCGTATACGACGACGTCACATTCCTCTAAGCATTGCAGGCCTCGCACCGTGATCAGCTTTGGATCTCCCGGTCCAGCGCCAACCAAGTATACCTTCCCCTTGTCCAAGTCTGTCATCCCCCAATTTCAGCTAAAATGCGGTCCGCACCGCGTGCTACGAGTGCCGCCGCAACATCCTTGCCCAGCTGCTCAGGGTCAGTCCCCTGCATGACTTCTTTCAGCAACGTTGCTCCGTCAGGCGAGCCGACCATTCCTGTCATCGTCAGATTGCGAATGCCTTTTTGGCCCTCAACCTCATCGCCCATGATGCAATATGCACCAATAGGAACCTGGCAACCGCCGTTCAGTGAGCCTAAAAAGCTTCGTTCTGCCCGAACGGTAAGCTCGGTTTCCTTGTCATTCAATAACGCAAGCAGCTCACGAATCTGCTGGTCATTCTCACGGCATTCTATGCCAAGCGCACCTTGACCGACAGCAGGCAAGCATATATCTACGGGTATATTCGCGGATATACGATCCTGCCAACCCATGCGCGTTAGACCTGCAGTTGCAAGCACAACCGCGTCGAAGCCTTCGGTTTCCAGCTTTCGGATACGCGAATCAATGTTTCCGCGAATGGATTCCAACTGCAGGTCCGGCCTGGCGTTTTTCAACTGGCATGAGCGGCGAAGACTGCTTGTTCCCACTCTCGCGCCTTGAGGCAAATCATCAAGCCCGCCACC
This sequence comes from Paenibacillus sp. 01T443, assembly GCF_056398325.1. NCBI lineage: Bacteria > Bacillati > Bacillota > Bacilli > Caryophanales > Paenibacillaceae > Paenibacillus > Paenibacillus sp. 01T443. Next base: position 34,287 of record NZ_JBFTPE010000018.1, on the reverse strand, counting down.
TTGGCGGGTAACGAGGCAGTCTCTCGGATCAACGCGCCTTGGAGTCGCTCCGTTCATTAAACCCTCCGGCAGCTCGTAAGGCATGTCTTTCATGCTATGAACCGCCAAATCGATCTCTCCATCCACGAGCGCTTGTTCGATTTCTTTTACAAACAAGCCTTTCCCGCCAACCTTGGACAATGTAACATCGAGAATACGATCTCCCTTGGTCACGATCTTTTTCACTTCAAACGTGTAATCAAAGCCATGCTTTTCGCTAATCCGTTTCAGTTCGTCTATCACTTGCCCGGTTTGCGTCAATGCGAGCGCGCTTTGCCTCGTCCCTACAACGATGACGCGTTTTCCTTGATTATTATCCATTATGTAAGCCCCCTGTCTATCCGATGAAGCAAGCTCTGCAGCCACTCCTCGATGTCCCTATTGTACCGTTTGTGCTGCATGGCTTCTTCGGCTGCAAGCTTCAGTACGGCCTGCCTCTGCTGCTCATCCAATTCTTTGCTCAAAACCGTTTCGCGTAAGCGGCGGAGCTGGGCAGTTATTTCTTCGTATTCCAAACCATATTGCGCTGCAAGCTCCTTCTTAATCCGCTGAGATAGCGCTGGGCTTGCCCCAGATGCTGTAACAGAAAGCAGCAAATCCCCTCTTCGCAAGGTTGAGGGGGAAATAAACGAGCCGTTGCTTGCTTCATCCGCCGTATTGACCAAAATGCCAAGACGCTCCGCAGCAGCAGCGATGACTGCATTTACGCGTTTGTCATTTGTTGCCGCGAAAACCAGCCATGCTCCGCTCAGGTCGCCATCCACGTATTCTCTCCGGCAGCTGCTAATCTTCCCTGCGGCCGCTAATTCTGCCATCTTAGGAGTTAACAACGGGCTAATGACCGTTACATCATCTGCTCCGGCATCCAGCAGACCAAGCAGCTTTCGCTCCGCAATGCCGCCGCCGCCGATGACAACGCAGCGTCTGCCTCTAAGCTGTATAACCACCGGGTAAAAACCATTCATCGGAGCTGTGCCTCCCGTGCTTTATTCGATTGTTCCGTTAATGGAATGACGATAAATAATTAGAAAATAAATTCAACAGCAGCAAGCTGAATGAAAAGATGTACAGCCGGGCGAGCTGGAGTCCAGGCCGCTTCAGCATGGCTCTCTGATACACGTAAATGATATATACGATCAAGGTTCCAAAGGAAGAGAGCACCTTCCAGTCCAGCAGAAGTGAGGCCCTACCTTCAACGAGTAATGAGGTGACTGCGATAGCAAGGGACATGGCAAGCAAGGGAACCCCAATAATCACTGCCCTGTCTCCATAGCGCTCAATCAAATCCAAGCTTGGCAGCCTGCGCACAAAATTGGTCCATCTCTTTCGTTTTAACTGATTATGTAAAAACAAGTACATGCCGGCGAATAGGGCTCCAATCGTTAATGCTGCATAGGCGCATAGCACAAGACTGATATGAATGTATAACAGCTCTCTTGTTGTTTTCCAAACCCCAAGCGATTGACCGTTGCCTGGATTGCTGTAAAGATTCAGTGCCAACACCGCAAAACCGACGACATTAACGAAAAACACGATGAAATCGATTTTGATAAACCGGCTGATGACTAACGATATCGTAACTAAGAGCCAAGAAAATCCTAACCAATATTCGAATGCCGATACGGCGGTCATTTGTAAATGCGAGATGATGCGGGAAACCAAATAACCAGTCTGTAATACCCAAACAAAAATAAGCAGCCCTGTACCCATCCGTTTCGCTTTCCGACTTGCATTCATAAAGTCGGAGAAGTAAAACAGCAGGCTCAGGGCGTAGATATAAAGTATCGCATCATATAAAAAGTTTTGCGTCACCATAGCTCCTCCACCTTGCAGCCCTCTATCTTGTAATAGGTGCTAATACCGCCGCAGCTGCATGGGGTTGAACATTTTTCTTTTTTGCTGCAGCGACAGTATCTGTTGCCGCTTCAAGCTCCGCTTGACGCGTTTTAGCAAGCTCATCCTCCAGTGCAAACAGCTTAACGAACATGTCCATCGCTTCGTCCGCTCGTTTCTCACCGGCCATTTCTTTGATACGCAAAATCGGGTCTTGCATCATTTGGTTCACGATACTCTTCGTAAGCTTGCGGATTACCTTAAGTTCATGCTCGCCGAGGTCAGGCAGCTTATTCGTCAAGCTATTCATCGTTTCCGCATGTATGCCGGCTGCTTTGGTTTGCAGCGACCGGATAAGCGGAACAACGCCTAACGTTTTGTACCACTGCTCAAATAATTCCATTTCCTCCGCAATCATGGCTTCGATCTTGGCTGCCTCCTGGCGGCGATGTTCCAAGTTGCTCTCCACTATGCCTTCCAAATCATCGATATCATATAGGAAGACGTTCTCGACTGCAGCAATCGACGGATCCAAATCGCGTGGAACCGCAATATCAATCATAAAGAGCGGCTTCGCTTTTCTGCGCTGCATGGCAGCCGCAACTTGTTGGCGCGACAGCACATAGCCATCCGAGCCCGTTGAACTGATGATAATATCCGCTTCATGCATCCGCTCGGCCGCTTCTTCCATAGACCAAGCAACACCGTTAAACTTGTCAGCGAGCTGAGTCGCCCGCTCATATGTCCGGTTAACGACGACAACGCGGTCCGCACCGTTCGCGTACAAATGTTTAGCGGTAAGTTCGCCTGTCTCGCCAGCGCCGATAACCATAACTGTTTTTTTATTGAATTGTCCAAAAATCCGTTTGCCAAGCTCGACTGCGGCATAGCTGACGGAAACCGCCGATTCGCCGATTGACGTTTCGGAATGAGCTCGCTTAGCCAATGTAACAGCTTGTTTAAAAAGCATATTAAAAACAGTGCCAGTGGTCTTCTGCTGCTGCGCGAGCAGGAATGCGTTTTTCACTTGGCCCAAAATTTGCGTTTCGCCAATGACCATCGAATCAAGTCCGCTTGTAACCCGGAATAAATGATCGATCGCCTTCTCATCCTCATACATATATAAATGGTTTGTAAAATGCTCTCGCGGCAGTTTAAACCATTTTTCCATAAAGCTGCGAATGTAATGCCCACATAGATGGTGCCTGTCTACTACCGCATAAAGCTCCGTACGATTGCAGGTCGCTACTATGACACATTCCATTATGCTTTGTGTCTGAATGAGCTGTTTCACTGCCTCCGGCAAATCCCTTTCCGCGAACGCAAATTGTTCTCTCACTTCTACGGGAGCCGTTCGATAATTCAGTCCTACTGCGATAATGTGCATGCGCGGTCACCTGCCTCCTTCTCCTATGCTAATCAGCCATTGATGTTATCGATTATTATAGCATAAGTAGTCCTTCAGATAATGTTCATTTATGAATAATGTTTGAAAAGTACAGACTCATTATTCCCTTTTCATGCAAAGAAATAACCATGGATGAAATCCATGGTTATTTCGCTATGAGTAATAAGTTTTAAAGCTCTTATACGAGCTCAGTTTGTTTCATTTGTGGCTCTTCCACTTGCAGTTCGCCCATACCGCGTACTAGCTTCTTCGCATATGTCGCTTTTGGCTTCAGTACAGCGAGCATGTAGTCAATCGCAAGCTGAGGATCTACAGTTTCACCGCAGGTATAACAGTCTAGCGCAGCAAAGCCTCTCTCTGGATACGTATGAATCGAGAGGTGACTCTCCGACAGCAGCACGAGCACCGTTGCGCCTTGAGGATCGAATTGTTTTGCTTGAACCGACAATACAGTAGCACCACATGCTTCAGCAGCCTCTACCATGTGTGATTGCAAAAATTCAGCGCTGTTCAGTAGATCAAAGTCTACACCCCAAGTATCAACAGCAACGTGTCTTCCGAAAGTTGAGTATTCCATCTTCCGGTTCCCCCTTCCTAGGAATAAAATGTTTGAAAAATTTCATCCGCTAGGACCTACGTCATTCACTTCTCGAGGGATTAATCTCTCGCAACATAACTATGTCCTGAGTGAATCCTGGTTCCTATTATTAACATCAACAATGTTTTCAACGAGAATAAAAATAACATCTATCCGAGATAATTGCAATAGTTTTTTTTAATAGGCCGGAATTCGCTTTTCTGCGCCAACCCCGTTTTCAATGTATGATACGGCAGCTTATCCCGCAACGGACCTTTGTTACCCAGCCATATTATTTTTTGTATCGTCAGGACTATAAACAGAAATATGATCTACGTGTCCTGTCGACTCAGGAATCGCGAATTTCAACTGATATTGTTTATTTACCTCGTACGTATAAATCGTATCCGATCCGCTAACCGTCTTTTCATCTGCTGTGCCAAGGGCAATCTCCAGATCTTTCAGTGTGATCGCATGGAGGCTGTCTGCATAGGATCTTACGTCAAACACAATCATGCCTTTGTTATAGCCAAAAGCAACGCCCTTATCTTTGTAAGTTGCATACATTCCTTTGCCTGCGGATTCATTGGTATCTGCTTTGCCCCATTTTTTCTCGATATCATCATAATGCGAAGAGTGGGCCGCATAATCAATTCCGAGGATCTTGCCTTCCTTTGCTTGGTCATAGATGGAACCGATCAGCTCGCCGATCTCAGACCCGCCAGCCTCGTCTTGACTATCATTGCTTTCCCCTTCCTTGCCTGGCTCTACAGACGGCTCTGCGCTCGGCTGAGCGGTTGTATCCGTATCCGGCTGCTCACTCGGCGTCTCAGTCGCTGGCGGGGGTGTAGGATCCGCATTAGCGTCCTTATTGCTGCATGCCGTCAATGATAATGCAATCGCAAAGGATATGCCGATTGCGAACTGTTTGAAACGTTTGGTTTGATTCATTGTTGTCATCTCCTGTTAATCACTATAGGTTTGTTTGTTCATTTGTTTCTTTTCTCCCTTACCCTGCTACTAACTGCAGAAACCCAAAAAATGTTGCACATCGCCTTGCTGAAATATATTGGAAACAAAAAAAAGAAGCCGCAGCTGCGGCCTCTCTATTCGTCTTCTTTATGCTTCCAAAATGAAGAGCTTTCTCGTCAGATCGGTTAGACGCTCATCGATTTTACCGATTTCGTCCGCTTCCTTCGTTTGGTTGCGGAGATCAAGCAGTTCATTGACAGCGCTGCTGAGCAAGCCGATTTCACGCTCGATCAGTCGACTGCGGAAAACTCTCTCCAGCTGTCCAAGCGTGTCCTTGAATTCGAACACGACACGGTCACCTGATTTGGAGCTTTCGACAATTTGGTGAACGGAACCATTCTTATAATGATAGATCATCGTATAATGACTGTAGATTCGGTTGACGATCGCGTTGCCGCGGAAAGCAGATAGCGCCTTTCGCATAGCATTGGTCAGCCTCGGTTGCACAAGACGGCAAGATAGTACGCATACATAATAGTCTTGTTGACGTTCAAAGGTCAGTCGGACTTCTTCCCTCCCTGCTACATCTTCGAGAACGAGCTCCTGATTCCCATTGTCGAGCACCAACACCTGAAGGTGAATTTGCTGCTCTTCGAATAAACGGATAAATTCAGCCATCTCTTCATTCGTCAATTGCAGTTTGGCATTTACATACTCTGTGGCTAGCCGCTTAGCCATAAAAATCTCCTCAATTCTTTGAACTTGCACGCTTTAGTCTTGTAACACTGGTCTTGTTGCTTAAGTATATTATACGTGATCCGAACATTTTATTCCTGCCGTTCATCCCCGATATTCTCGCATATTCCACAAAATAACGGTAGAATTCACGAGGAAGGCCGACTTTTTCACTGTATCCTCTGCTTTATAGAAGAACTTGCTGCTCTTGCTACCTCATGTAGCAATCGCTTCGTTAATGATATTCCAAAGCTCTTCTCTTCCAATACCCAATTCCGAAGAAAATAAAACGACCGAATCACGCGGATCTGCTTCAAGCGTCTTTTTGATCATCTTGATATGCTTGTCCCATTTCGACTTCGGAATCTTATCTGCCTTCGTTGCGACGATACAGGTTGGAATTTCATAGTGCTTTAGCCACTTATACATTTGCTGATCCTGTTGTGAGGGCTCATGCCGAATGTCGATTATAAGCAGCTGCAGCTTAAGCGGCTCGCGGTCGCGAATGTACCGCTCGATCATTTCCCCGAACTGCACACGCTGCGTCTTCGACACCTTTGCATAACCGTAGCCCGGAAAATCGACCAAATAAATCAGGTCATTAACCCGGTAATAGTTCAGCTGCTGCGTTTTCCCCGGCTGCGAACTAGTTCTGGCTAAGTTTTTGCGTAAAATAAGTTTATTAATCAATGAAGATTTTCCTACATTCGAACGCCCTGCCAGAGCTATCTCTGGCAAGGCGTCCTCTGGATATTGATGCGGTTTTACTGCGCTGATGACGAACTGAGCTTGTGTAATTTTCATAAAATCGTTGTACCTGCCTTCTCCTCCGTTTGAACCGGAAGCAACGCATGCTGCAGAACTTCATCCATATGACTGACAGGAAAAAATTGCATATCATGACGTACGCTGTCGGGAATATCCCTTAAATCCCGTTCATTTTCTTTCGGCAACAGAATCGTGCGAATGCCTGCGCGATGCGCGGCGAGCGATTTTTCTTTCAAACCGCCGATCGGCAGTACGCGGCCACGAAGCGTGATTTCTCCCGTCATCGCTACTTCCTTGTTTACATAGCGGTTGGTAAGAGCTGAAATAAGCGCTGTTGCAATCGTAATGCCGGCCGATGGGCCATCTTTTGGAATGGCACCTTCGGGAATATGAATATGAATGTCGTTTTTCTCATGAAAGCTCGGATCAATGCCAAGCTCTATCGCTTTCGAGCGCGTATAGCTGAATGCCGCTTGAGCCGATTCCTTCATCACATCTCCTAGTTTACCAGTTAACGTTAGCTTTCCGCTACCCGGCATGACCGTAACTTCAATAACAAGCGTGTCACCGCCAACCTCGGTCCAAGCTAGACCGGTCACAGCGCCGATTTGATTTTCACTTTCTGCAAGCCCATAACGGAACTTCGAGGGGCCAAGCCATTCTTTCAGCAGCTCGCTTGTAACCTCAAGCGGCTCTGCTTCTTCTGTCTGTTCTTTGGCTACGAAATACTTTGCCGACTTACGGCATACCGCGGCTATTTGCTGCTCCAAATTACGCACGCCGGACTCGCGGGTATATTCCCTAACGAGCTGCAGCAGAACCTCATCAGTCAGCAAGAGCTGCTCCTCTGTTAAACCGTGCTCTTTCTTCTGCTTAGGCAGCAGGTAACGCCTGCCGATTTGCAGTTTCTCGAGCTCCGTATAGCCGGGAATATACAAGACCTCCATCCGGTCTAGGAGCGGACGAGGAATATTGTGCAGCGCATTGGCTGTCGTTACGAACATAACGTTGGATAAATCAAAAGGAACTTCAACAAAATGGTCACTGAACGTGTTGTTTTGTTCCGGATCAAGCACCTCGAGCAGCGCCGAAGCCGGGTCTCCACGGAAATCCATTGCCATTTTATCGATCTCATCAAGCAAAAATACCGGATTGGAAGAGCCAGCCGTCTTCATGCCTTGAATGATTCTGCCTGGCATTGCCCCTACATAGGTGCGACGGTGACCGCGAATTTCGGCTTCATCACGTACGCCGCCAAGCGAGATACGCACAAACTTGCGGCCAAGCGACTTCGCGATAGAACGAGCGAGCGAGGTTTTGCCGACGCCGGGCGGCCCTACCAAGCAGAGGATTGGACCCTTCAGCTGCTTGACGAGCTGTTGTACGGCTAAATATTCAAGCACCCGCTCCTTAGGCTTCTCAAGACCGTAATGATCATCATTAAGAATCGCTTCTGCCTTGTTCAAGCTTAAATCATCAGCCGTCGTCTTGTTCCATGGCAAAGATAGGAGCCAATCGATATAATTGCGAATGACGCCGCCCTCTGCTGAAGTGGAAGGCATCTTCTCAAGCCGATCGATTTCCTTCTCGATCTTCTCCTTCACCAGCTCAGGAACGCCCGACTCAGCAAGCTGCGACCGCAGCTCCTCAACCTCTCCTGCACGGCCTTCCTTCTCGCCAAGCTCTTTTTGGATCGCCTTCATTTGCTCGCGCAAATAATATTCCTTCTGCGTTTTTTCCATTTGCTTCTTGACGCGTTGGTTAATTTTGCGTTCAAGCTCAAGCACCTCACGCTCGTTGTTGAGAATATCGAGCAGTTTTTCAAGGCGCTCCCCCACATCAACCGTTTCAAGGATATCCTGCTTATCCTTGATTTTGAGAGACAAATGGCTCGTAATCACATCCGCGAGCCTGCCCGGATCATCGATGTCGGATACTGCCGCATACGTTTCGGGCGTAACCTTCTTCGATAAGGAAATATAATGCTCGAATTGATTTAATACGGAGCGCATAAGGGCGTCTACCTCAGGATCATCCGTCTCCTGCTCCGGCAATTCTTTTACAGATACCTCATAAAACTCGTCGTTCGGCAAATAATCCAATATCTCCGCGCGCGAGACACCCTCCACCAAAACGCGGATCGTGCCATTCGGCAGCTTCAGCATTTGCCTTACTTTCGCAATAGTGCCGACTTTATATATATCTTCCTCTGTCGGCTCCTCAATGTTCACTTCAGACTGTGAACAAAGCAATATCATATGATCTTCGACCATCGAGCGCTCTAACGCCCGAACCGATTTGTCCCTACCCACATCAAGGTGAAGCACCATGCTGGGATAAACGAGTAGCCCTCTTAGCGGAAGCAAGGGCAGCCGACGACCTTTCGTTTTACTAGGTCCCACACCAGCACCTCCAAATGTTAACGTCTACCCTAGTTTATCATTCTACGGAATCAGCCTGCAAATATGGAACGGCGGAAGCGATAAAAAGATCGGCTCCAAACGGCGCTTCGACCCGCACTGAGGAATTCTCGGCACCGGGAAACACGTATTTGAACACTTCCTCTACCTTTTCGACTGGAATAACCTTTAGACCTTCTAAATCCGCGAAAATCGCCTGCCAGTTCTCTCTCGGAATAATAACCGTATTCGCACCGGCTTGGAACGCCGCCTCTACCTTAGCTAATACGCCGCCTACGGGCTTTACGTTTCCATGAATGCCAACCTCGCCGGTCATCGCCAGCTTATTATCAATTGGAATTCCCTTAATCGCGGATGTAATGGCGGTTGCCATTGCAATGCCGGCAGACGGCCCATCGATTGGGGTGCCTCCAGGAAAATTGATATGCAAATCAAAATCCTGCGGATTCAGCCCAATGCGTCTTAATACGGTTAGCACATTTTCGACCGATCCTTTTGCCATGCTTTTTCTTCTGAGCGTCCGCGATCCGCCGCCCAGCTCCTCTTCGTCCACAACGCCTGTAATCGTAAATTGCCCCTTGCCGGCAGCCGCTGGTATCGCGCTCACTTCAATCTCGAGCAGCGTTCCCATGTTCGGACCATAAACCGCAAGGCCATTCACGAAGCCGACTTGCGGCGCTTCAGGCACCTTGCGATCAGGACGCGGAGGAATTTGACTGCTGTTCACGACCCACTCAATGTCACCGGCAGCGATGCTGTCCCGCTTCTCAGAGAGCGCTACGCCTGCTGCAAGCTGAATGACATTTACTGCTTCGCGTCCGTTTGTCGCATACCGTTTGACGACATCTATCGCTTCTGGACATGGCGCAAAACCAATTTTCTTCACCGCATTTTCCGCTACCAAGCCAATTTCCTCAGCCAGGAGCGGACGGAAGAATACCTCCATGCAGCGAGAGCGAATAGCTGGAGGTATCTCCTGCGGCGAACGTGTAGTCGCGCCCACGAGGCGGAAATCTGCAGGGAGCCCGTTTTGGAAAATATCGTGAATATACACGGGAATGTTCGAATCCTCCGAATTATAATAAGCGCTCTCCAGGAATACCTTGCGGTCTTCGAGTACTTTTAACAATTTATTCATTTGAACCGGATGCAATTCACCTATTTCGTCAATAAACAAAATCCCGCCGTGCGCTTTCGTAACTGCGCCAGGCTTTGGCTGCGGAATCCCTGCGACGCCCATCGCGCCTGCACCTTGATAAATGGGATCATGAACGGAACCGATTAACGGATCGGCAATTCCCCGTTCATCAAAGCGAGCCGTTGTCGCATCAATTTCCGTGAATTTTGCTTCTGGCAAAAACGGTGACGAAGGATTTTTTTTCGCTTCCTCCAATACGACACGCGCAGCTGCTGTCTTCCCGACGCCTGGCGGACCATAAATAATAACATGCTGTGGGTTTGCGCTGCACAGCGCCGCCTTCAAGGCACGCAGGCCGTCACGCTGCCCTACGATGTCCTGCATCGCCTGCGGCCTTGTTTTCTCAGCGAGAGGCTTCGTAAGAGAAACGCTTCTCAGCTTTCGAAGCTTGTCCATCTCCTTGCGCGACTCTCGGTCAACCGCAGAGCGGTTCGTCTTCTGATTGCGCAGCAAATTCCAGAAATACAAGCCGATAACGACTGCAAAAAACACTTGGATCAACATCAATACAACACTTAAACTCATTTGCAATCCGCTCCTTTCAAGCGTAAACGGTCGTAACCGCCATAGTTAGTTTCCTAGTAATAACTCGCGGCAACTATAATACATTTATGGAAATAATGTTAATTTTTCCATTAATGCAACCTCTCCATATTAAGCATGCGTAATTGATAGTATTGCCCCTACGAAGTGGTAATAACCGTTATCGCTGTTATTTTTCATAAGCCAATCCGTTTAGCGCATCCAGCTCATGATGTTCAAAAAACGCTTGATCGGAGCAAGCATGAGGGTCATGATTGATATGATTGTAAATGGCGGCCAATCGTACCACTGGGAAGCAAATAAATAGATGGACCACAGCATCATGACTGCATAAATCGCATAATCACGATATAGGCCTCGTTTAATAAACGGTTTGATCCCTGCCCATAGAACAGCGATAATCGTCACTGCAACTATTACCGTTATTAAAGTCATGACACGCCCCCTTTATTTTTTACCCTCTCGCAAATTATTGACGTTAACCGGCTGATTGCTAAGCCCCACATTGGTTAGCGTAACATCGGCTTCCACTTTTATTTGGATTTTAGAGAAAACCCTGTCCCAATCCTTCTTCCATGTACGCCACTGCTTACGATACTTGCGATGCGCCATATCTGCAAAGCCTACTGCATCCGTCTGCAATCGCTGAGATGCCTTCCATCCGGCATCTGTATAACGAAGAATTTCTTGTTCGGCTGCTTTCTCAAGCTCAGCTATGATCTCAGGCTTATACAGATCCATTGAACTGCAATCTGATTCCGTTAGCACAGCCTTGCTTTTTATGCCTACCTTCACATTTAAGTCTCCATCTTTGAGTGAGGGATTGAGCTTTGTTCCCGAGGTTATCAATTGTATCGTTAAATGCTTGTTTTTTTCCCCGGGACACACATAGGTCAGTAACGCTCTATTAACATCATTTCGCAAAAAAGCTACCCCGAGTGCCTCCTTTCGGGACAACCAGCCGACCATTTTGTCCTTCTTGATCACGGCAGCTCTGCCCAGTTTGATTTTTGCGGGCAATGTCGTGCTTTCGAAAACCTTCAACGAGGAGACATCCGATTTTCCTGACAAGAAAACTTCCGGAAGTATAGCGCTCGCTGAATCGCTGGACAAATTCATTGCCAGCTGGAACAGCTTCACTTCAGGAAGCACAGACGTGTGCATGGCTTCCAAGTGATTGATCTCCCTAATCCCATCGCCGGATATTTTCTGAATTTGCATCATTTGCTCCAATATCTTGCGGGCACTGCCCGGCGTAATTAATACGTCAACCGTTTCCCGCGCATCCATATTCCTTAAATACACATCCAATATGGGATTCAGACCTCGGCGCGCTGTCTCTTCACTGATGATGATGACACGGTTATGCGCAAAATACAGCTTACGCGGACTCTCAAAAAAGCTTCGAGAATTGGCTTCCCTTATCGTTTTTCCTATCGTCGAATAAACATTAACCGGTGCTCCGGAACCGCCTCCCGTAATCCCGATCCCTGAAGATATCGATGAAGGTATAAGAACCTGGAAAGAAACAAGCCACTCATCGCCCTTCCTGTCGATCGAGGTGGCTGACGTAATGGCAAGCTCATTTAATTCAATCCTGCTCCAGCAGCCTGACAGCATTACCCCGCACAACGTGAACATGAGTAGTAATCCAAACATTCGCGCTGCTCTCATACGCTCTCCTCGCTCGACCTCACCTTGTGACGTGTCAAATGAAGTCCACACCAGATCATCAGACTGATGGCATAATTGTTCAACAAAAAATAGATGACCAGCGTCGTATAGCTAAATTCAGTAACAGCGAGACTGCTAGGCCATGCAAACAATGCCGTTGCGAGAATACATATGCCGCAAGCAATGTGATGGGTGAAATGTGTTGTAAGCTTAAAGGTTTGAGAAACCAGTTGAAAAAAACCATACATAAATACCGACACCTGAGCAAACATGGAAACCGACCATGCCGATACCAGCAAAACTTCAACTCTTTCAATAAATTGTCCGATTTCGACCGTACCGATAGCTGCAAATGCAGGGTAGGATATTACGCCGATGATTTTGCTTCCAAACACCGCAATCGTCACTGCCGTAACGAGGGCTATGAGCAAGCCGGATATCACGGTTCCCCACACCGCCACCTTTATTGCGGACGCGGCCTTCTCCAGGTACGGCAGAAGCAGCAAGAGCACAGCAATTCCGGATAAACAGCCTAAGGGCATGAAACTCGAAGCGATATACTGATTCGGAGTACTTTCCATGATGGGGAGAAATTGTTGGAAATCAAGCTGCCCATAGATGAAAATCACATTCACGCCTACGGACAGTCCGAAAAACAGGAACACGACAAAAAGCACCCGAGAGAGTGATTCTATCCCTTGCGAGGCGATATATCCGGAAACAAGCACAATAATCGCAATTAACATGAAAAGGGGAGTGCTTAGCAGCGTTTGATCAGACATAAAACTAGAAAACTGCCTTACAACGGCAGCTGCAGTAATGCCGTAATAGCCGCATAAAAACAGCCCAATAACCGTTGCAATCCCTTTCCCAAACCGGCTTCGAAGCCATTCCAGCAGCGGTTTCCTTTCACCTTCCCGGCAGATATATCCAATAACAACGGCAAGCAGCAGAGAAACGGCCAGCGTAAGCAACACGGATATCCAACCATCCTGCTTTGAAATTTGGATCACAAAGCTGGGGATATAGAGAAATGAACTTGGAACGATCGCAAGCACAATGATTACGGTCGCCTGTAGGCTTGTTATCCGCTGCTTCACTTCTTCTCACCGCCTTTCTGAGATCGATCAGCAGCTTTGTCTGAAATGCTGCTCGGCGTTCCCTGACGAACTGTTCCCTCATGATTGTCATAACTTGGACGTTTCTTCATTGCCCACCATGGAACACGTATAAATACATCCTTTAAATTACCTGGTTTAAGCGGCGAAATTGGCGTCAAATAAGAAACGCCGAATGATCGAAGCGACGATAAATGAGTTAGAATCATCATCAGACCCGCTAAGATGCCAAATACGCCAAAGGTGCCTGCAAGAATCATTAATAAAAAGCGAATGAGACGCGCGGCCGTGCCCATATTGATGGATGGAATAACGAAGCTGGCAATGGCTGTAAAGGAAACGACGATTACCATCGCCGCTGAAATTAGTCCGGCCTGCACGGCAGATTGACCGAGCACGAGAGCCCCGACAATCGAAATCGCCGGTCCGATGATTCGAGGCATTCGCACACCGGCTTCGCGTAAAATTTCAAAAGTAAATTCCATGATCATCGCTTCGACCAATGCAGGAAACGGTACGCCTTCCCGCTGCGCAGCGATGCTGATTAACAGCTGGGTCGGCAGCATTTCTTGATGGAAGGTCGTGATCGCAATGTAGATGGATGGTAAAAGCATCGAAGCAAAAAATGAAAAAAATCGGATGATTCTTAAAAAAGTTGCAATATCATAGCGCTGGTAATAATCCTCGCTTGATTGAAAAAACTTAACAAACGTTACAGGTGCAAGCAGAACGAACGGCGTTCCATCCACAACGATTGCAAACTGCCCCTCAAGCAAGCCGGCGGCTACCGCATCCGGCCGCTCTGTATTTTGAAGCAGCGGAAATGGGGTAAACGTTTTGTCTTGAATAAACTCTTCAATATAACCGCTTTCTAATATACTGTCCGTATCGATTAGATCCAATCTGCTGCGTACTTCCGCCAAAACCTTCTCATCTGCGATTCCTTTCATGAAGATCAGAGCAACTGTCGTTCGAGTCTGATGCCCGATAATTCGGTATTCCATTCTTAGGTTAGTCGATTTTATTTTATTGCGAATTAGCCCCGTGTTGATGTGGAGCGTCTCCGTAAATCCTTCCTTTGGCCCGCGTACGACGGTTTGCGTGCTGGGCTCCTCGACTGACCGCTTCTCCACGCCGCAGGTATAAGCAGCGATAGCTTCATTAAACCCGTCAAGCATCACGATCGTATTGCCTTCCAGCATCGCAAGCAATACTTCATCTAGGCTATCTACCTTACGAACGCCGCCTATCGCAAGAGACCGGAACATCAAGCTCTGAAAAGGAGATTCTTCTTGATCCTCTCCGCTGCCCGCTGGAGACTCGGTAATCATGCTCATTACAAGCAAATTAACAGCATTGACATCCGTCATGCCCGCAATGTATAAGATAGCTGCTCTGCTGCTTTTAAACATATGTAAATGTCTGATAATGATATCCGGCTCCGTGCCGAGCTCGTCGGTTACCATCTTAATATTAATCTCCAAATTGGCAGACAAACGCTTCAGGCGTTTATCATCTTGTTCATTTCCCTTTGTGATTTCCTCATTCATTCTGCATGCACCTTTTCACTCCATCTCTTTTTGATGATTGCCAGCGTGAGCAGCAGCAGGGGAAACAGGATTTGAAAGACCGGAAAATGGTACTTTACATTGTAGCGGAAACCGAACCATACCTGCTCCATATAGTTCCTGAACAAAAGAGAACCCCAAAAAATGACTGCCCCGATCAGTACAATTACATATTTGCTGTGCCATTTAAATATCTGAGACAAAGCTAGTACAGCACCAAAATAATAGGCGGTCAGCTTAAAAAAGACTCCTGTAAAAAGCAGCAGGGCGACCATCGGATCTATTCTCTCTAAAAAACGAGCAAATTCGATCAAATTCGTGATCTGCATCAATGGAATGGTTACCGTTCCAGCAAGGCTGCCTAGTCCAGCGAAAATGAACACATTGGTGAAGGTAATGAACAAGCCCGAGAACATGAAACATTTTATTGTAAAGCTCACCATGCCAGCCGTCTTCTCTGTATATTTCCAAAACATCAAAAACAAAATAATTTCACCAAACGGAAAAGAAATCAGTTCAGGAAAGGCCGCATCCCACACAGGCATGAAACCATCTTCAAGTACTGGGGTTAAGTTCTCAAAATGCAGCAAACCCGATCCAGCCACCAGTAAAAATAGTATAAGATAAATGATTATTACAAGAGGCAAAACAGCTTCCGCCATTCGAAACATAACATCTACGCCATGAAATACGGTATAGGCGGACAATAAGCAAATAAATAGGATCAACGTTGTCAAAGGTGTATCGGGAAGCAAATACATGATCATTAAATCGCCGAACTCTCTAACATTTCGAACCGATTTATAGCAGAAATATATAACATAAGACAGTGATACGACATATCCGAGGGGCTTTCCCAATAAATCGAAAATAATCTCAATGAGACTCCTTTGAGGCATCAAGCGATACAAGGTTAAATTTACGCCCCATAGGATGATTAATCCGCAAAGCATACCAACAATAACAGCCAGCCAAGCATCCTTGGAAGCATCGCTCGCAAGCAAAAACAACGAGGAGCTGCCGATTAAAAACAATACAATCATGGATCCAAGCTGATTTAGACTAATACGCTCCAAATTCACCCCGCCTCTGCTTCTTGTATCGTGTAACCAATATTTTTCCTTACTTCCCGAAAATTATGCACAGTCTGAAGCAATGGCAACTGGTCATAGCAAAAGCACAATAAAAAAAGGCTTATTCACGTCAATAAATAACGTGAATAAGCCTTTTTGTTGGTTAAGCAGGGGTGTGATGCTTCCGGCCTGGAATTTCTCCGGTTGCCTCAAACACACGTACGATTTCATCTATTTCCTTCTTTAACTCATCCAGTAATTCAGCCTCAGGCACCTTCCGAATGAGCTCTCCGTAACGGAACAGCATACCCTCGCCCCTGGCTCCAGCAATCCCGATATCCGCTTCCCTCGCCTCGCCAGGACCGTTAACCGCGCAGCCGAGCACAGATACTTTAATCGGTACCTTGATTTTTGAAATGTAGTCCTCGACTTCATTAGCGATCGAGAATAAATCGATATCCAGACGACCGCAGGTAGGACAGGATACGAGCGTTGCAGCATTCGTGATCAGCCCAAAGGTTTTGAGCAGCTCGCGAGCTACCTTAACCTCTTCAACCGTATCAGCGCTCAAGCTGATGCGCAGCGTGTTGCCGATGCCTAATGCAAGAAGTGCACCAATACCTGCCGAGCTCTTAATCGTGCCCGTATGCAGCGTGCCAGCCTCCGTGATGCCTAGGTGAAGCGGATACTTGATAACCTTGGCAGCCATCGAGTAAGCAGCGATTGCCATCGGAACATCAGACGCCTTGAGCGAAACGATGATATCGTGGAAATCAAGCTCCTCCAAAATCCCAATATGGAAAAGCGCGCTCTCGACCATCGCCTCCGGCGTTGGATAGCCGTATTTCTCAAGCAAGTGATTTTCAAGTGAGCCGGCATTGACGCCGATACGAATAGGGATGCCTTTTTCCTTACAAGCCTTCACAACCGCTTCGACACGTTCACGGCGGCCGATATTGCCCGGGTTAATCCGAACCTTATCTATGCCGTTCTCGATAGCAAGCAGTGCCAGACGGTAATCAAAGTGAATATCAGCTACAAGAGGAATATGAATACGTTTTTTGATTTCTTTGATCGCTTCAGCTGCTTCCTTGTTGTTAACCGTTACCCGAACAAGCTGACATCCCGCTTCCTCAAGCCCCAAAATTTCAGCAACAGTTGCTTCTACGTCAGCTGTCTTGGTGGTGCACATACTTTGAATAATGACCTCGTTACTGCCGCCAATCGTTAGATTACCGACTTTAACCGCCACTGTATCTTGACGCAAGTACATAAGTTTATCTCTCCCATGAACGTCAAAGTCCACCCTTTGACTGGCGGCAATGCTGCCGCGCGGCTGGGTGGAGACAATGACGGTAGTCAAGCGTATACGGCAAAGCCGTCATTGGCGACAACAGCTCGTTACGCGGAGGGCTATAAGTTAAGCGTTATGTTACTTACGCATAAGCTCATAGCCCTTCTATTTGAACGCTAGCTTATGCGCTCTCTTCCTTCTTCTTACTCTTCTTAGCCGTAAGTTCTGGCATGATTTTCTCTTGAACAGTTTGCTCCGTTATTAAACAAGTACTTAGATCATCACGTGATGGTACCTCGTACATGACTTCAAGCATGATGCTTTCGATAATCGCGCGTAAGCCGCGAGCGCCGGTGTTGCGCTTAATCGCTTCTTTCGCAATGGCATCGAGAGCAGCCGGTTCGAAATCAAGCTTCACATTGTCCATTTCAAGCAATTTTTGATACTGCTTCACAAGCGCGTTCTTCGGTTCGGACAAAATCCGAACAAGTGCCGGCTCGTCAAGCGGCTCAAGCGTTGAAATAATAGGCAAACGTCCAACAAACTCTGGAATAAGTCCGAATTTCAGTAAATCCTCCGGCAATACCATTGTCAGGTATTCGCCAGCTTTCAGATCCTTCTGCAATTCGCCTGTGGAGCTAAAGCCGATTACCTTCTTACCGATACGACGTTTGATCAATGACTCGAGCCCGTCGAACGCGCCGCCGCAAATGAACAAAATGTTCGTTGTATCGATTTGAATAAACTCTTGATGCGGGTGCTTACGTCCGCCTTGCGGAGGAACAGAAGCAACCGTGCCTTCTAATATTTTCAGAAGCGCTTGTTGAACTCCCTCGCCCGAAACATCGCGCGTAATTGACGGGTTTTCCGATTTGCGGGCTACTTTATCGATTTCATCGATATAGATAATGCCGCGCTCAGCTTTTTCCACATCATAGTCGGCAGCCTGAATGAGCTTAAGCAAAATATTCTCGACGTCCTCACCGACATAACCTGCTTCTGTGAGTGAAGTCGCGTCAGCAATCGCAAAAGGAACATTCAAAATCTTTGCCATCGTTTGCGCAAGCAAGGTTTTACCCGATCCCGTAGGACCTAGCAGCAAAATATTACTTTTTTGCAATTCAACGTCTTCGATTTTGCTTCCGGAATTAATCCGTTTGTAATGGTTATATACCGCTACAGACAACGATTTTTTCGCGAATTCTTGACCGATAACATAAGAATCCAGGATGGCCCGGATATCTTTCGGTTTCGGAATATCCTTAAGATCAAGCTCTTCCTCATTGCCGAGTTCTTCCTCAACAATTTCAGTGCACAGCTCGATACACTCATCGCATATATAGACGCCAGGACCGGCAACCAATTTACGTACTTGATCCTGCGATTTGCCGCAGAACGAACATTTTAACTGGCCTTTTTCGTCGTTGAATTTAAACATGTAATCACCCCTTCGATTAAATCGTCGATACCGGTGCTGTAATCACCTTGTCAATCAAACCGTAGGCAAGAGCCTCTTCCGCGCTCATGAAATTGTCACGGTCGGTATCGCGGTCGATTTTTTCATAAGGCTGTCCGGTGCGATCTACATAAATTTGGTTAAGCTTTTGTTTCGTTTTCAAAATCCAATCCGCATGGATCTTGATATCAGATGCCTGGCCGCGTACGCCACCGAGCGGTTGATGGATCATAACCTCTGCGTTAGGAAGCGCAAAACGCTTGCCTTTCGCGCCCGCTGTAAGGAGAAGCGAGCCCATGCTTGCTGCCATGCCCATGCAAATCGTGGACACCTCAGGCTTAATATATTGCATCGTATCAAAAATACCCATTCCCGCAGTCACGGAGCCGCCGGGAGAGTTAATGTACAGATGTATGTCTTTCTCTGGGTCGTCGGCCGCCAGAAACAGCAGCTGTGCAATGATGGAGTTTGCTACATCATCATCGATTGCGCTCCCAAGGAAAATAATACGGTCCTTCAGCAAACGGGAGTAAATATCGTAAGAACGCTCCCCGCGATTCGTTTGTTCGACTACGATAGGTACTAGATTCATGCGACCAACCTCTTTTCGTTTATGACTTTGGTTACTTACTTATTGTAACACGTCGTCGTAATGATGTCATTTTTCCAATAATACATTATACGACGACGGCCGTTCGATATGTACGGAGATTAGCCTCCAAAACAAGCACAATTTCATATGTAGGGTCAAAATAAGGCACGTACCAATGACGTGCCTTATCCTGAGTCAAGCTTTTATTAAATTTTTCGTATGTGGCTTATTAAACAGCTTTGCTGTTATCAAGCAAGAACTTGATTGTTTTACGAAGTGCAATATCTTCTTGCAGGCTGTTAAGGTTCCCGTTTTTCGAGAAAATCTCGCGAAGCTCTTCAGCAGGACGGTTGTAAGATTTGGACAGCTTCTCAAGCTCTTCGTTCAAATCCTCGTCATTTGCAGCAATACCTTCAGCTTTAGCAATGGCATCAAGCACAAGGTTGTTCAGAACGCGTTTTTCAGCGTCTGTACGCATTTGCTCGCGAAGAACGGTTTCATTTTGACCGGAGAACTGGAAGTAAAGATCCATGTTCATGCCTTGCATTTTTAGACGGTTTTCAAAATCCTTGATCATGTAGTCCGTTTCAGAAACGATCATCGGCTCAGGAATTTCAACTGTTGCTGCTGCAGTAGCTTTGTCCACGACTGCAATTTCACGAGTTTGCTCGCCTTCTTGGTTTTTACGCTCTTGAAGTTTACCTACTAGATCTTGCTTGTACTCTTCAAGAGTATCGAATTCGCTAACGTCTTTTGCAAACTCATCATCAAGAGCCGGCAGGCTTTTGCGTTTGATTTCATGCAGCTTCACTTTGAATACTGCTTGCTTGCCTGCAAGGTGCTCAGCGTGGTAGCTCTCTGGGAACGTTACTTCGATATCCTTGAAATCGCCGATTTGCATGCCAACCACTTGCTCTTCGAAACCTGGGATAAAGGAGTTGGAACCAAGCTCTAACGAATAACGCTCGCTTGCTCCGCCTTCGAATGCTTCGCCGTCTACATAACCGTCGAAATCAATTACAGTGATGTCGCCGTTTGCTGCAGCGCCTTCTTCAACTACGGAAAGCTCAGCATGACGCTGTTGCAAACGCTCAAGTTCAGCTGCAATTTCTTCTTCCGTAACTTCGGCTTTAACGGATTCAACTTCCAAGCCTTTGTATTCGCCAAGCGTAACTTCTGGCTTAACGATAACTTTTGCTTTGAATTTGAATGTTTCGCCTTTTGCAAATTGCTCAACATCGATCTCAGGACGGTCAACCGGCTCAAGATTATGCTCGTTAACTGCTTCGGAATAAGCGTCTGGCAGCAGAATGTCAATTGCATCCTGATACAGGCTCTCGATACCAAAACGGGATTCGAAAATGCCGCGCGGCACTTTACCTTTACGGAATCCAGGTACGTTTACTTTTTGAACGACTTTCTTAAATGCTTGATCAAGAGCATCAGAGACTTTCTCCGCTCCTACCTCCACGTCGATCGACACGATGTTCTTGTCTATTTTTTCCCAAGTTGCTTTCATTTTATGCCTTCCCCTCCGAAAATGCTCATGCATCAGTAGTTATCACGTTTCATAAACCATTCTATTATAAACAAGCTGGGCCAGATTATCAAGACTCTGGTTCGTCTTCTCCGGATTGCTGCAGAACAGCAACCTGTCTCAATGCCTTGCATGCTTGCTCATAACGGAATCTTAAACCTTCGGTAATGCCGTATGTATCACGAATATCGTCATCGTTCGCCGAGCCATAAACGGTAAGAAGCAGCGTTAAATGCAGCGCAGCCGCAAAATAATCGACTGTGTCTTCGTCTTCTCTGAGCATCCAATGATATGCAGCCGTACCATACAAAAACTGTAAACTTTCTTTCCATAACTCTCTTGCAAAATGCGGCAATGTTGGATCATCGACCTCCGCCACCTGCTCCGTCCGCTCGAGTATCCGGATAATCGGAGTCGGAAAATCATCCATCGAAAGAGGCGTGGCATCCAGCTGGAGCTCGGCAGTTTCCCCTAATCTTTCCAGTATGATCTTTCCTTCGGCACCCCGTTTGCGCAAGCATTGAAGCGCCTTGAACTGCACAACTGGATGTACCTGCTGGGTGATCAGCCAATTCTTGATGGACTCATCCATATCCGGAGACTGAATATAGGCGGCCCGTTCAAGAGCAAGTATTTGCTGATCGATCATCGGATGATTTTGCATGATGTAGAGTACTTGGTTAACGTAAGCCTCGTCCTGGTCCGGCGGATTCAGAAGCTGCTCGCGTATCGTTGCTTCGTCCTCTTCCTTCTCTCGTTTGGCCATTATGAATCCAGTACCGTCACCATTTCCATCTTCAGGGAAAGCCATGTCGAGCCATGTCAGAAGGCTGTCCCACTCTTCATAATGGCGCGCATCCTCGCCCTGGCATTGCAGCAAAAAGCGCAGCAACTCCTTGGCCTCCCCGTATTGCTCCGCTTCTAGCATACGGGTTAACTGTACCTGATAATGGTCCAGCATGCTAGGGAACAAATAAACGTTGTCCTTGTTGTCGCCTTGTGTGTCATTGGGAGTTGTAATGATAACACCGCCTTATGGTCACGCCGTTTGTTCATACGTACAATCTTGCGATCGATTATACCATGTACAGTCAAAAGAAAAAACAAATGTCGTGTTCCGACCGCTTTTAATTCTTTTTTTATGTAAATAGAAGATAAAAACAAAATAAGGCTTGCAATAAAATATTCCTATGTGGTATATTATTTCTTGTGTCCCGGTAGCTCAGCTGGATAGAGCAACGCCCTTCTAAGGCGTCGGTCGGGAGTTCGAATCTCTTCCGGGACGCCATTAAGAACAAACGAAAGCATTTTTTTACATAAACCCGCTAAACCCTTGATAAAACAGGGAGTTGGCGGGTTTTTCTCTTTTTCCAGACTATATTGCTTGTATCCAATGATTATTTCCTTCATAAAGGACAAGAAGAGCCTATCCTGCGATAGGCTCTTTCATCTTAATATTTATCAAAAAAATCCGAGACGGAGCAGATTAAGTTGTCTTCACCACCGATCCACGTCGCGCATTCTCGTTGAAAGCAAAAAGGAAGGCTGTTCCGTAAGGTTTAAAACCTCTTGGAACAGCCCTCCAGCGTGGCCATCTATATTGTTGCCGGACTAAAACGACATTGTCGCTTGCTTTTCATTTACGAATTGGTATAATTGCTCCGATTTCTCTTCTGTAAGCTCGCCGCTATTATCGAAAACTAAAATCGAAGAGCTTGGAATATCCCAATTGATTTGAGGCACAAATTCAATACGCTTCTCAAAATCGCCCCAATTGTCCAGCTTCCATTGGTCGCGTTCCGTTTGACGGCCGACGATTCGGGTCTTCTGAAGCTCCATATCCTGCAGCGTAACGACAATGACCTTTATATCAACTTCATGCAAGGAAAAGCCGGCTGCATTAACAACTTCTTCAATCCATTGTTTATTTTTCAGCTCTGCCGTAAAAGGCGAAATCATAAATACGTTTTGTCCTGCCGATAAATTTTCTATACAAACGTCCTTAGCCGTATCGTATTCCAAATCACGCAAATGTTTTTTGTAATAATCCGAATCCCGGTCCCTTTTGTCCAGTCCGTTCAGCTCCAAGATCGCCTCTACAAATCTGCCGCCAATCGTATCACGGTCAAGAAATGCGGCGGGAATGCGATCTGACAGCTTTCTAGCTACGGTTGTTTTGCCTGTGCCTGCTACTCCGACGAAAAAAACTAACTTTTGCAAAAAGATAAACCTCCACTATTTTTTGTAGAAGTATATCATTTTTCATTTCGTTTTAATAGAAGAGAATGGGACTTAGGGTTATTATTTCAGTTGAGATGCGCACATGCAATAGGGGCACACAGTCATCATATGGCTGCCGCCCCCTCTTCTATGTTTAAAGCAGCTGCATAGACTCAATATGACGCTTTGTCGTATCCGTACCATGCTCGTACAGCTGTTTATAAATTTGTTGAATAAGCTCGTCATAGCCCGCACTCATTTCGCTGTCGCTTGCAGAGCCAAATGGATGGCTGGTAAAATGATACATCTCAGCCTCATCCATGCTGGACAGCTCGTCAAACATCTCCCTCAGCTTAATATGTTCTTGCTCATTCATGTTTATTTCAAGCTCATAGGCCGCAGCCTGTGGATCCTCTAATATTTGCCCCGCCTGGACGGATACGTAATATCGTTTGCGATCCTCTCCGCCAGCTTCCATATCAACCATTATTCGCGTGCTCCTTTCTGCTCTTTAACTTTTTACAGACCTCCCTAGCATCCCCCGTCGGACAGACATTTTATGCCTTTTTTCTGCATATAACTGATATTATCGCTACTTTGAGACCAGCAAAAGAGAGGAATGAGATCGATGTGTGGAATTACGGGCTGGATCGACTGGAACCGTGATCTGACTAAGCAGAGTGAAAGCTTAGAGAAGATGACTGACACCCTGGCACCGCGCGGTCCCGACGCTTCCGGTACGTGGATATCAGCGCATTGCGCTTTAGGCCATCGACGTTTATCCGTCATTGACCCTGAAAATGGAGCACAGCCGATGATACGCCATACCGGCGATGACAAATATGTCGTTGTCTATAACGGGGAATTGTATAATGCGCCAGAGCTCCGCAAGGAGCTGGAGGGCAGAGGCAGAACATTCACGACAAATTGCGACACGGAAGTGCTGCTGGTTGCTTTTATGGAATGGGGCAAGGCGTGCATCGAACGTTTTAACGGAATATTTGCGTTTGCAATATGGAACGTGGCCGAACAAGAGCTGTTCCTTGCGCGTGATCGGCTTGGCGTAAAGCCATTATTTTATAGCTTGCAGGATGGTTTGTTTATTTTTGGTTCGGAGCAAAAATGTATATTAGCGCACCCTGCCGTGAAACCGGAGGTTGGTGCGGAAGGACTTGCGGAGATTTTTATTCTCGGTCCAGCCCGCACTCCAGGTCAAGGCGTATATAAACAAATCAGCGAGCTAAGGCCTGGCCGCTGCATGACGGTCAATCACTCAGGCGTCAAGACGATAACGTATTGGCAGCTGGAGAGCAGCCCGCACGGTCAAAATATCGAAGAAACCGCAGAGCAAGTCCGCGAGCTGCTTAAGGACACCGTTGAGCGGCAGCTCGTTTCGGACGTTCCTGTATGCACTCTTTTATCAGGCGGGCTCGATTCAAGCGCGCTTACCACCCTTGCGGTCAACTATTACAACGAAAACGGGCAAGGAAACGTCCATACCTACTCCGTCGATTACACCGATAACGATAAGCATTTTAAAGCGCATGCCTTCCAGCCGAACAGCGATGCGCCTTGGATCGAGAGAATGACCACGCATTTAGGTACCATCCACCATCCGATCCAATTTGATACGCCTGAGCTTGTCGGTGCCTTGAAGGCGGCTACCTTCGCCCGCGATCTCCCTGGCATGGCCGATGTCGATGCATCCTTGCTGCTGTTCTGCCATGAAATCAAGAAAGATGCCACCGTGGCAATTTCCGGCGAGGCTGCAGATGAAATTTTTGGCGGCTATCCTTGGTTCCACCGCGAAGAGGCGCTAAGCGCCAATACATTCCCTTGGTCACTGGCTTCGGCCATGCGTGCTGATCTGCTTGCCCCAGACGTGGCCGCTTGGATCAAGCCACTTGATTACATTGGTGACCGTTACGCGCAGGCAATAGGCGAGGTTCCTCATTTGGACGGCGAAGGCGAGCAGCTCCGCAAAATGCGCCAGATGTCTTACTTGAATATTACCCGTTTCATGCCGAYGCTTCTGGACCGTAAGGATCGCATGAGCATGGCAGCCGGTTTGGAAGTCCGCGTTCCTTTCTGCGATCACAGGCTCGTTGAATATGTTTGGAATATCCCATGGGAAATCAAAACATCAGGCGACCGGGAAAAAGGCATTTTGCGCAAAGCGCTGCGCGGCATTCTCCCGGATGACGTACTGACCCGCAAAAAGAGTCCTTACCCAAAAACTCATAATCCCAACTATTTGGCCGCAGTCAAAGGGCTGCTGCTGGACGTGCTGAACGATCCCAGCTCTCCGCTGCTTCCGCTGATCAATGTCAATAAGGTAAGAGAGCTCGCTGAATCAGACTCCGCCAAATCGAATATTCCGTGGTTCGGCCAGCTCATGTCCGGCCCACAGCTGTTCGCATACTTGTATCAAGTAAATTTGTGGCTGAAGCAGTATAAAGTTGTCATTGGCTAAAATGGATTAACCTTTGGCAAAAGCTCGTTTTAAGGAGATATATAAGCACATTTATAAGTGAAAAGTTATAAATTCTTATATATTAAAATAAAGCAACCCCATCTGCAAAACGCCGTATTGAACGGATAAATGCGGATGGGGTTGCTTTATATATTCTTGGCTTACGCTTGTTCAAGCAGCGGAAGCAGCTTCCTAAGCGCTTCCCCGCGATGGCTGATCTGCTGCTTCTCTTCCTTTGTCAGCTCAGCCATACCTCGGTTCAAGCCAGGCACCCAAAATAGGGGATCATAACCGAAGCCACCAGTACCGTGCGGTATTTCCGTAATGACCCCGTCAACCGTGCCTTCCGCCTCAACAAATAAACCGGTAGCAGGATCATATAACGCCAATGCACATACAAATTGCGCCTTGCTCAGCTGCAGCGAACCGTCAGTCAGCCTTCCCAGCTCTTCCAGCTCCTGATTCTCGCGCATGCGCTTAAGTTCGCGAATCAATTTTGCATTGTTATCTTCGTCTGTTGCGCCCTCACCCGCATAACGCGCAGAGTAAACGCCTGGTTCACCGCCCAGCGCCGCAACGCGCAAGCCAGAATCATCGGCCAATACAGGGACGCCAAGCGCGTCACCTGTCGTTTTTGCTTTGATGCGCGCGTTAGCCGCAAACGTCTCGCCATCCTCCACGATGTCTGGAATTTGCGGATAATCCAGCAGACTCGCGGTCTCTTTGCCCAGCTTTTGGAGTGCATGCGCAAACTCCTTCACTTTGCCGGCATTTTTGGTAGCCACGACGAAAATCTCATGAGAGAGCACCGAATGGTTTGTCATGGATATTAACCTCCAATGCGGGCCGCCAAAGGACCAAGAACATCGCGTTGCTTACTGATCAGCTCCGTTATGCCCTCTTCTCCCAGTGCCAGCAATTGGTTAAGCTCATCACGTGAAAACGGTGCGTCCTCACCCGTTCCCTGCACCTCAACAAATTTTCCGTTCCCTGTCATTACGACATTCATATCGACCTTTGCTTTCGAATCCTCTTCATAATTCAGATCAAGCAGCGCTCTCTCCTGAATGACGCCAACGCTTACCGAAGCTAGAAAATCAGTAATAGGGTATTTGGCGAATTGAACCTTTTCCGAGATTTTATTGATTGCGATGGAAAGCGCGATGAATGCGCCTGTAATCGAGGTCGTGCGAGTGCCACCGTCTGCTTGAATGACATCGCAGTCAAGCGTGATCGTCCGCTCACCCAGCGCCTGCAAATCAACGACCGAGCGTAGGGCACGTCCGATAAGCCGCTGTATTTCCATCGTCCGGCCAGTAAGCTTACCCTTGGCCGCTTCACGAATGTTCCGCGAATGTGTTGCCCGCGGCAGCATAGCATACTCAGCGGTAATCCAGCCCTTGCCTTGCCCCTTCATAAAGGGCGGTACTCTATCTTCAACGCTTGCCGTACAGATAACCTTCGTCTCCCCAACCTCGATCAGGACGGACCCCTCTGCGTATTTATTGACACCTGTGGTTATGGTTACCGGCCGAAGCTGGTTCGGTTGCCGACCGTCGTTTCTCATTCTAATTTCCTCCTGAGCACTGCTTCATATTATTAGTGAACAAATTGATCCAATCTACAATCTTTCCTATTTTAACAAAGTAGCCTGCGAATTGCATCCGCAGCAGCCTAAAAAGAAAACACCGCAGCAGCAAGCCGTTCAGCTTAGGCGCTCCAGAGCTGTACGCACAAGCGTAAACGGCTGTCGCCGTTCTCTGCGGCATAAGCAGTCATTTCGCTTAGATATATAAGCACATTTATAAGTGAAAACGTATAAATCCTTTTATATACACAAAAGAGGCTGTTCAACAGCATTCGCTTTTGAACAGCCTCTTTATTCGAGTTTATGTTATTTCATTATGATTTAATCGCATTGACATGATGCGGACGGCCAACCGGCTCGCTGTAGGATTTATTTGCCTCATCGACTACATTCGCTTCGCCGTTCAATTTAATTTGAACCGTCGATGCGCCAGTATTTTCTGTCACGGACAAAACAAGCGCCTGCAGCATTTCAGTAGGGAGCTTCTGTCCTTCCTGGTAAGCCTCATCCTGCAAATCTACCGTGACGACATCGCCATCCTGCACGATGTTCTTCACCTGTACATCCGGAAGAATAACGCTGGTCAGCTCTTTTTTGTTAAGCGGACCCGAAATCAGTTGTTCAAGCGCTGCTTGTGCCGGAGATGACGAACGCGCCACAAGTCTTGTAACGGGTACGTAATATTGTTCATCGTTTAACGTTACTGCAGAGAAATAAAGGGTAACCGGCGTCGATTGCGCATAATTGACGCCTTCTGCCGCCTCAATATTAATGCCTACAGCCCGTGTCAGCGTTTCGTCTAACGGATAACCGTCAACTGGCATTTCCGGCAGCTTGGCGCCTTCATACCAGA
This sequence comes from Paenibacillus sp. 01T443, assembly GCF_056398325.1. Taxonomy (NCBI): domain Bacteria; kingdom Bacillati; phylum Bacillota; class Bacilli; order Caryophanales; family Paenibacillaceae; genus Paenibacillus; species Paenibacillus sp. 01T443. The sequence continues at coordinate 6,348 of NZ_JBFTPE010000018.1, read as the reverse complement.
TTTCAACGCCTTCAATGCCGGTCATAGCCGTCAGCGTCCAAGTGATAGCCTCTACGATCGTACGCTCGTCCTGCACGTTGTAATCCTTGAACGGCTCGGAAAATTCAACCGTCGCAATCTTTTGCTCCTTATCGACTTTATACGATTTAATTTGTGTGCCTTGCGGAATCACCGCGCGGAAATCCTCAGGTAGCTGACTGGCATAAGCACCGTTTTCCACCATCATTTCAAGCGCCTTTTGCCCGGCTTGCTCATTAGCGCCCAGCGTGGTTTGAAGGGAGATCGGAGCCAAGTAGCCATTGCGATCTTCCAGATACACGGTCATTTGGTTTTCTTCGCCAACGACGGCCTGTCCGGTTTCAGCACCTTCCGTGCCATCCTTTACCTCAATCTGAGGCGGATCAATATTTTGGCTTGTCTCCTGCGAGAACAATCCGCAACCTGACGTTAGAATCGGCAAAACGAGAACCCCTGAAAGTACTGCACCCCTAATCCATCTTTTTTGAATCATATTGACCTTTCCTCCCTAATCGAGTTTTGCCTGGCGGCTTTGTACAACTCCTTATTTGTAGTACTATGTATACGAGCCCTTCCCTTTTTTAGACCAGTTTTGTCCATAAAATCCTAAGGGGGAACAAAAACATGTCCAATCCCGAAATTTACAGCCTCAACAGCCGCAAAGTGGCCGAGGCAACAGACGAATGGCTCATCAAACGCGGAGTAACGAAAATGGCTATTGCCGAGCTCGTGCATTTTTTGCAAAAGGATTATTTTCCTGACCTGACGCCTGAGGATTGTATTGTTCATGTGAATGCCGTCCTATCCAAGCGCGAGGTTCAAAATGCTGTTCTGACTGGCATTCAGCTCGATATTCTCGCCGAGGAAGGCAAATTGATGGCTCCTCTGCAGGATATGATCAAGTATGATGAGAGTCTTTACGGATGCGACGAAATTTTGGCTCTATCCATTGTGAATGTCTATGGAAGCATCGGCTTTACGAATTTTGGTTATGTCGACAAGCTGAAGCCGGGCATTCTGGTCAAGCTGAACGATAAAAGCGACGGGGAAATCCACACGTTTCTGGACGATATTGTCGGAGCGATCGCAGCATCGGCAGCAAGCCGAATCGCTCACCGCAGACAAGCCGAGCGGGAAGGCGTTACGCAGCCTCCCCTTGATTAATCGGGGCTTACGAAGCAGGGTTTTGCATTCGCAAAACCTTAAAGCCTAACCTTACGAAGCAGGGTTTTGCATTCGCAAAACCTTAAAGCCTAACCTTACGAAGCAGGATTTTGCATTCGCAAAACCTATAGGAGGTACATTCATGAATTACGATATTTTTTATAAAGGCGCTTTTGCCATGCTGAAAGTGAAGCTGAATCCGGGGGAAAGCGTTAAAGCCGAAATGGGCGCTATGGTCTCCATGTCGCCAAGCATCGACCTGAAGGGCACAGCCGACGGCGGAATTATGCGCGGACTCGGAAGAATGCTGAGCGGAGAAACGTTCTTTTTTCAAGAGATGAAAGCGGTTCGGGGTCAAGGTGAGGTTCACCTTGCTCCCCCCTCTCTTGGGGATATCGAGGCTATAGAGCTGGACGGTTCGTACAAGCTTTACGTCCAAAAGGACGGTTTCTTGGCAGGCACTAGCGGCATAGAAGTTAATACCAAAATGCAAAACCTAGGCAGGGGACTCCTGTCCGGCGAAGGCTTCTTTATTGTGGAAATCAGCGGACGGGGCACCGTATTCCTCTCCTCTTATGGCGCGATTCATGCGCTGAACCTGAGCGCAGGCGAAGAAGTCATCATCGATAACGGGCACTTGGTTGCATGGCCGGGTTATATGAATTATACGATCGAGAAAGCCTCCAAGGGCTGGCTGTCCAGCATCACGAGCGGTGAAGGCCTTGTCTGCCGCTTCCGAGGCGAAGGCGTCGTTCTGATCCAAAGCCGCAATCCTGCAAGCTTTGGAACTTGGTTGAAAAAGTTCATCCCTGGCGGTAATTAGCTAACAACAATATAGTGATTCAGCTTCTTTACTCCCAGAACTCATTACATAGGATCAGCTCGTCTAATGACGGGCTGGTCCTTTTTTCTATTCGCTGCCATGTGAGGTAGAACCATACGCCCAGACGCTTGCACAACCGGCACAAGCGCTTCAGGAGACCACACAAATAAATTCACCATGTAATAAAGAGGGCTGCCTCTAAACGGTCATTGTGACCTTTAGGAGCAGCCCTGATTTTTATTGATTGCCGTTTAGAAATGTTTTGTTTGGCAAATAGTGCAAAGCGCGCACGAACCGCACGGTTTTGGTCTTGGCCCGCATCACGATGGAATGCGTCTCTGCCCGTTGGTCCGGGAAGTACTGCACCCCGCCCAAAAACTCGCCTGGCGTAACACCCGTTGCCGCAAAGTATACATCTCCCGTCCCGATCATGTCCTCCATCGTAAGCACGCGGTAAGGATCTTCGATCCCCATTTGAACGCAGCGATTATACTCGTTGCCGTCGGCCGGCATTAAGCGCGCCTGCAGCTCGCCTCCCAAGCATTTAAGCGCAGCGGCGGCGATTACACCTTCCGGTGCTCCGCCGGAGCCCACATACAAGTCGATTCCCGCTTCAGGGAAAGCCGGAGCCATCGCACCGGCAACGTCGCCATCCGACAAAAACTTGATGCGCACGCCTACCTTGCGAAGCACTTTAACGATGGATTCATGACGCGTGCGGTCCAGAATCATTACCGTCAGATCCGATACTTTCTTGTTAAGAGCATCAGCTGCTTTACGCAGCGTCACATCCATCGGATCCGTTATGGAAAGCTTGCCTACAAGAGCAGGACCGAATGCAAGCTTCTCCATGTACATATCCGGCGCATGCAGCAGCTGCCCTTTGCCAGCGACTGCAAGAACGGACATCGCATTATTTAACCCTTTCGCTACGATTTCCGTGCCTTCAAGCGGGTCAACTGCGACGTCAACCTCCGGTCCGTTCAGGCTGCCTACCTCCTCGCCTATGTACAGCATAGGCGCTTCATCCATTTCCCCTTCGCCTATGACGACCGTTCCGCGAATGGATACAGAATCAAACATTGAACGCATCGCGGATGTAGCCGCTCCGTCAGCGCTATTCTTATCGCCTCTCCCCATCCACGGCGCGGATGCGAGTGCTGCTAATTCCGTTACCCTTACAAGTTCTAATGCCAATTCTCTCTCCATAATCCAGTCTCCTCTGCTCTCTTATGACGGAATAGATCATTAGCACACATGTTGAAGTCATTTCCGTTATTTAATATGTATCATATATTTATATATGTCGCAATATATATTTGTCATCTTCATTAAATCATCATTATTAGAATGTAAACTTCCTAATGCTCAAAAACTACGTGATATATAACAACAAAAGAGCATCTCCTCGCAGGATATGACCTGCCCAGAAATGCTCTCTTGTTTATTTTGAGATATCAAACAATAAAATCCGGCTATTCGTAAATCTCAATTTCAAAAAGCGAAGGGCCGTATGTGAAGCTCTACTTAAAGGGCACCATATCGCTTGTGCTTACGAAACAGGATGCATTTCCGCATGAAATGCGCGAAACCTATGACTTTTCGCTCATCAATTTTAGGCAGCGCATCGGAAGTGAACGAGGTTTTTTATTGACATTGACAGAGGAAGCGCAGCATGGAGAGGCAAACTCCCTTTCTCATTTGTATAACCCGCCGCTGTTGATCCATTTGCTGGAGGCCGGTCAATGGGAGACGATTGAGGAGAAGCTGAAGCTGGTGTTCGAGGAGCTGGAGCATAAATGGGGAGAATCGCATGAGCATATTTTGGAGACGTATTTTATGGTTGTCAGCTCGCTTAGCTTCTCGATTCACAAAAACAAGCTTTGGATGGCCGACATCATGGGTCCGGAGTTCAACCAGCTGCTAAGCGGCCCCAACTTTCATACCATAAAGCAGCTTCGTACGTGGACAGCTTCGGTGCTTGATGCCTATAGAAGCCATATGAGCAGCAGAGTTCAGCACTCCCGTTCCAGTACTGTCCAGAAGGTACAAGAATATGTATCCAGCCATCTGGAGGAAGCATCGCTGCAGACGATTGCCTCTCACGTCTTCTTGAATCCCTCCTACTTATCGAAAATTTACAAGCTGGAGACAGGCGAGGGCATAAGTGAATACATTTCCAGATTGAAAATGGAAACCGCAGCGCATATGCTCCGCACCACCCCGGAAAAAATTTACGAAATAGCTGCCAAGATCGGCTACTTGAAAACGAGCTATTTTATCAAAGTGTTTAAAGACCGCTACGGCATAACGCCGCAGGAATTCCGTGACCGTTAGCCTTTGACCGCAGAGAAATAACAGATGCCAGAAACGGCAGACGAAGCAATACGAGCCTTTCGCTCCAAATGAACCAAATGCGCCAGTGTCTCCGACATCGCAAATCTTAATTGATGGGCATTGCCGTTTAAACGGCTTCCGAATAGTGCCTCGCACATGCCATAGGCGGTGCGGGGCTCTTCTGCGAGCATCGCTGCCATTTTGTCGAGCCTGCGGCTATGATGCTGCTGAAGCTCCGTAATTCTGTCATTAAAACCGGCGAAGGGATCACGATGTCCAGGAAACGCCAGCGAAACCTCGAACTGCTTAAGTGCCTGCAGGCTTTGGAGAAATTCCTCAAGCGGGTCTCCGTCTTCTCCAGGTACGATACTAACATTTGGCGTAATATGGGGCAGCACCTGGTCACCGCACAGCATCCAATTCCGTTCCTGCTGATAGAAGCAGAGCTGACCGCTCGCATGGCCTGGCGCATCAATTAACAGCCAGCTTAGCCCCCCCATCATGAGCTGTTCACCCGCTTCGAAATAGGTGACCTCAGGCTGCGGAGAAACCATGCTTACAAACGTCTCCAGATTCTCCGCAATAGCCTCTCTTTCCTGAATCGGCATGCCATGCTTCTCATACAGCGATTGCAGCTGCTGTGAGAAATCACTCCCTTCTCCCCAGAGCCTTACCGCATAAGCATGCGCCCTGCGAGTCATATAGACGGGTGCGCCGCTTTTCTCCTGCACATAACCCGCCMGTCCGTAATGATCGGGATGCTGATGCGTCAGAACGATCCGTGAAATGTTCTTCCACTGCAAGCCCTGCCGCTGCATGACGGCATCCCATACTTTTATGGCTTGATCCGTCCGCAGTCCAGGATCAACAAGCGTAAACCCGTCGGCCTCCGGGATCAGATAGCTGTTTACCCATTTCAGCGAAAAAGGTACAGGCACCTTTACCTGCAGCCACCCCTCCTGCCAGGCTGTGGCGTATAAAGAAGCATCCGCTTCTAATTCCGGAAAATGCGTGTCATTCCTTTGCTCTGTCATCTTTATTTAGCCCTTCCTGCCATAATCATGCGTGGCGATATTGAAGACTCATAAGGGGAACCGTCGTAATTGCCATACAGCTGCTCCAAGACCAGCCCGCAACTTGCAAGATGGGTTTTGAACCAGTCCAGCTTGTACAATTTTACCCGTTCCAAATACTCCCTTGGCGCTTCTTTGCTCTGTGGATGGAAAACGGTAATTTCCTTCTGCACCCAGTCGTCTGCAATAGACCGAAGCTCTTGGATCACTAGCCCGGTATCTTCATCCCTTCGTTCCGATCGGGGCACTAGGGTTTGTTCCACATAAACGGGATTAAGGAAATCGATAAGAAACGAACCGTTCGGCCGCAACACTTTGCGAATATTACGGAGTACCTTCACATTGTCATCTTCATACGAGAAATAGCCGAACGATGTGAAAAAGTTTACGGTCGCATCGAAGGTGCCTGCTTCAAACGGCAGCTCGCGCATATCCCCCTGCTCCCATTTTACGGCGCCCTCTATATCATGACGGCGGGCTTCCTCCAGTAAGCTCGGTGATAAATCGATGCCGGTTACTGAATAACCGAAGCTTGCGAGCGCTAGGGCATGTCGTCCCATTCCGCAGCCGATATCAACCACCTGCGCTCCTTCGGAGAGTCCCAGCCAAGAGATCATTTGGCATACTTCTTTAGCGGCATTTTCCCAGTTGCGATGTTTATAGACAAGCATATAGTCGGAGCCGAAGCTCTGTTCGTACCATGGTTTCATTTTCGTGCTCTCCTTCATTATGAACCTAAGCCAAGAAAATCAATTTGATTGCTTAATTGTACTTGAATTCCAACTTACTCGCAAAACAGTTTCCACCAGGCATAATTTTTGGGTTTTAACACAAACTATGGAAGCTTATCCAATAAGTCCATTGTATGATTCGCAAATGAATGAAAGGGGGAAACCGGAATGAATGAGCGTATTCGGTTGTTGTTTGCTTTGC